>NZ_DASRGV010000121.1:0-19210 GCF_035650855.1 Actinocrinis sp.
CCCGTTTGGACCATGGAGAAGTGGCTCACGCATTGGGTGGAAAACATCTCCGCGCCCACCGTCCGCGACACCACGGCCGACGCCTACCGCAACGCCGTCTATAAGCACCTTGTGCCCGGACTGGGCGCGCACCGTATCGAGCGAATCCAGCCGGAGCACTTCGAGAAGCTCTACCGCAAGATGCTCGCAGCCGGTCACAAGCCCGCCAACGCGCACCAGGTCCACCGCACTGCACGCGCCGCGCTGAATGAGGCGCTAAGGCGCGGCCACATCACCCGCAACCCTGCCGCCCTGGCAAAACCGCCGCGTGTCGAGCAGGAGGAAATCGTCCCGTACGAACTCGAAGAAGTTCAGAAGATACTGGCCACAGCAGCCAACCGCCGCAACAGCGCCCGATGGGCCATCGCGCTCGTACTCGGTCTGCGGCAAGGCGAAGTACTGGGCCTGAAATGGGCAGACCTCGACCTCGACGCCGCGACACTGCGCGTGCGGGAAAACCGACTCAGGCCGAAGTACCAACACGGATGCGACGGAACCTGCAGCAAACGGCCCGGATACTGCCCGCAGAAGGTCAACACCCGCAAGCCGACCGGTGAGGTCAAGTCGCGCGCCGGACGGCGCCCCATGGGACTGCCCAGCCCGATCGTCGAGCTGTTGCGTCAGCAGCGCGAGCAGCAGGAGAAGGAGCGCACCGCGGCCGGCGCGCAGTGGCAGGAAGGCGGATACGTCTTCACCACGCTGACCGGCCGACCGATCAACCCGAACACCGACTTCCACGAGTGGAAAGACCTGCTCAAGGCCGCTGGTGTCCGAGACGGACGGCTGCACGATGCGCGGCACACCGCCGCCACGCTGCTGCTCATCCTCGAAGTGGTCGACCGCACCACGCAGGGGCTCATGGGCTGGTCGGACCCGAGCATGCCCGGCCGGTACCAGCACCTCGTCAAGCGCGTCCAAACCGACGTTGCCAAGCGGCAGGAAGCCCTGGTCTGGACGGTCCCGCGACAGGCCATCGAAGGGTCAAATGCAACCGAAACTGCAACCCGCGACACGGAAGAGTGAACCTCGCCCGAGAAGGCAACAAGCCCCGATCAGCATTCGCGCTGGTCGGGGCCTGCCCTGTGAGCGGAGGATACGAGATTTGAACTCGTGAGGGGTTGCCCCCAACACGCTTTCCAAGCGTGCGCCCTAGGCCACTAGGCGAATCCTCCGCGGGCAAGCTTACCGGACGAAGGCGGGTGCTTCGCCACACCATTGCGTTCTCGGGGACCGGCTCGGGGGCCGCTCGCGATGGGCTATCCTTTTTGGCGGACCCCTCGTGTGGCGTCACCCCGCTGAACCCCCCCAGGGCCGGAAGGCAGCAAGGGTAAGCAGGCTCTGGCGGGTGCGCGAGGGGTCTTTCGCTTGCCCTCGCCCGCGATGGTCGCGATCTCTGGTTTATCCACAGGTCGGCGCGAGGAGGCCGTTCGTGTGGGTGGGAACGGCTACGCTCAGAGGCGTGTCACTCGCGCTATACCGCCGATATCGTCCCGAGACCTTCGAAGAGGTCATCGGGCAAGAGCACGTGACTCAGCCGCTCCAGCGGGCGCTGAGCAATCAGCGGGTGAATCACGCCTATCTCTTCAGCGGGCCGCGCGGCTGTGGGAAGACCACCAGCGCGCGGATCCTGGCCCGCTGCCTGAACTGCGCGCAGGGGCCGACGCCGACGCCGTGCGGGACCTGCAAGTCGTGCACGGACCTGGCGCGCGGCGGGCCCGGCTCGATCGACGTCATCGAGATCGACGCGGCCTCGCACGGCGGCGTGGACGACGCGCGCGACCTGCGCGAGCGGGCGTTCTTCGCGCCGGTCTCGGCTCGCTACAAGATCTACATCCTGGACGAGGCCCACATGGTCTCTCCGGCCGGCTTCAACGCGCTGCTCAAGGTCGTCGAGGAGCCGCCGCCGCACCTGAAGTTCATCTTCGCCACCACCGAGCCGGAGAAGGTCATCGGGACCATCCGCTCGCGTACGCACCACTACCCCTTCCGACTCGTGCCGCCGGGCGTCCTGCGCGACTACCTGGCGCAGGTCTGCGAGCGCGAGTCGGTGCAGGTGGACCCGGACGTGTTGCCGCTGGTGGTGCGGGCCGGCGCCGGTTCGGTGCGTGACTCGATGTCGGTACTCGACCAGCTGCTCGCGGGGGCGGGGCAGGACGGCGTCACCTATCAGATGGCGGTCGGGCTGCTCGGCTACACCGACGCGACGCTGCTGGACGAGGCGGTCTCGGCGTTCGCCGCGCGCGATGGCGCCGCCGCGTTCCAGGCCGTGGACCATGTGGTGGAGGGCGGGCACGATCCGCGGCGCTTCCTGGCGGACCTGCTGGAGCGGCTGCGGGATCTGGTGATTCTCGCCGCCGTCCCGGACGCCGCGGAGAAGGGCCTGATCACGGCGCCGGGGGATCAGCTGGCCCGGATGCGCGAGCAGGCCGCCGCCTTTGGTCCCAGCGAGCTGTCCCGGGCGGCCGACCTGGTCAACGCCGGGCTCCTGGAGATGCGCGGGGCCACGGCGCCACGGCTGTTGCTGGAACTGATCTGTGCCCGTGTGCTGCTGCCCAGTGCGGATGACCCGGTCCGGGGTGTCGCGGCCCGGCTCGATCGGCTTGAGCGCAGCGGTGTGGTGAGCGCAGTCAGTGACGTTTCGGCTGTCGGGATGCGGCCGGACAGCATGCCCGCGGAGCGGCCGCGGATGGCGGAGCCGGCGATGGGCGCAGCGGCGGCGTCCTACGGGGCGCCGGGGGCGGTGGCCGCTGGTGTAGGTGAGCCGGGGATTGTGGCGGCAGCGGGACAAGTACCTGCGGGGCAGGGGCAGCAGTCCGCGAATTCGGTGGACGGCGCGTTCACGCCGCCGTGGCGGAAGAGCGGCGCTGGTGCGGGCGCGGTCACAGGCGGGGGCGGGGGAGTCGGCGGTGCGGGCGAGGGGGGAGCGCAGGGAGCGGCATCCCAGGGAGCGGCACAGGGGTTGCCGTCGCAGGGGGCGACGACACTGGGGACGATGACGCAGAGTGCGGTGCCGGGGCAGACCCGCGCGGCGGCCGCGCCACAGGCAGGGGCGTCCGGCGGCGGGATGAATGAGGCGGCCTCGGTTCGTCAGGTGTGGCCGCAGGTGCTGGAAGCGGTGGCGCGGCGCAGCAAGGTCGCCTGGGTGATGCTGCAAAGCGTGCACGTGGTCGGCGTCGAGGGCAGGCTGCTCCAGCTCGGCTTTAGCAATCCCGGCCTGCGCGACAACTTCCACGGCTCGAACCGCGAGGAAACCCTGCGGGAAGCCCTGCGTGAGCTCACCGGGACCGAGTGGAAGATCGACGCACTGGTCGACCCCTCGGCCGGAACGAACGCGCCGGGCCCCATGCCGAGCGTGGCGTTCCCGTCTTCCGCGCCGACGCCGGTTACGGCTCCCACGGCGGCCGCGGTACCTCCGCCGGCTTCGCCGTCGAGCCAGGGCGCCGGAGGCGGATTCGACCAGGCGCCCGCGAGTTCCTCCGCGCCGCCTCCGTTCGCGCAACCCGCCGCACCCCCTCCCTTCGCGCAACCGGCCACGCCTCCGGAGGAGGACGAACCCGACCCCGACGACGAGGACGTGGACGACGCCGGACCGACCGCGCGAGACCTGCTGGTCCGCGAACTCGGCGCGACGGTGCTGGAAGAGAAATCCGACGCGGACTGAGGCCGCTCGGCGCTGGTCGCCTACACCACCTGCGCGACAAGCGCCGCGCGTGGACCGGAATTGCGTCATCTGTTCGTCAATCGGACAGCGCGTGGCCCCCGTCCGGCGCCCGAACCGCATAGGCTCGTTCCGTTACCGAAGACATGCCGTCGCGTCACTCGACAGCTTCAAGCCGACAAGGAGCCCAAGGTGTTTCCGGACGGGTTCGACATGGGATCGCTCCTCCAGCAGGCGCAGCAGATGCAGCAGCAGATGGAGGAGGCGCAGCGCGCGCTCGGCGAGCGGAAGGTGACCGGCACGGCCGGCGGCGGCCTGGTCACCGCCACCGTCACCGGGCTCGGCGAGCTGGTCGATCTGAAGATCGCCCCCGAAGCGGCCGACCCGCAGGACACCGAGACGCTGGCCGACCTGGTCATCGCCGCGGTGCAGGCCGCCAACGAGGAGGCCGAGAAGCTGCAGAAGGACAAGCTCGGACCGCTCGGCGCGCTGGGCGGGATGGGCGGCGGCATGCCGGGACTCGGGTTTTGAGCGCAGCGGTAATGAGTAACACGAACACGGTGGATGGACGCGCGGCCGCCTGGTCCGGCGCGAGGCGCGGAGGGCGGTGCTCGACGTGTATGAAGGCGTCGTCCAGGACCTGATCGACGAACTCGGCCGGCTGCCCAACATCGGCCCGAAGAGCGCCCAACGCATCGCGTTCCACGTGCTCCAGGCCGATCCGGTGGACGTCAAACGGCTGGCCGAGGTCCTGATCCGGGTCAAGGAGACGGTGCGCTTCTGCGAGGTCTGCGGCAACGTCGCCTCGGCCGAGCGCTGCCGGATCTGCCTCGACCCGCGCCGCGACCCGAGCGTGCTGTGCGTCGTCGAGGAGCCCAAGGACGTGGTCGCGATCGAGCGCACCCGCGAGTTCCGCGGCCGTTACCACGTGCTGGGCGGGGCCATCTCGCCGATCGACGGAGTCGGCCCGGACGACCTGCGCATCAGGGAGCTGATGGCGCGGCTCGCCGACGGCAGCGTGACCGAGCTGATCCTGGCCACCGACCCCAATCTGGAGGGCGAGGCCACCGCGACCTATCTCGCCCGCCTGGTAAAGCCGCTCGCCGTGGACGGCGCGCTGCGCATCACCCGTCTCGCCTCGGGCCTGCCGGTCGGCGGGGACCTGGAATACGCCGACGAGGTCACCCTCGGCCGGGCCTTCGAAGGGAGAAGATCACTCGATGTCTGACACTACCCGCTCCGCCGCCGCGGGCACCGCCGAAGAGGAGCTGGCCGATCAGCACCCGGCCGTGCTGGACAGCGCCGCCGAGCTCGGTGAGTTCGCCGACCAGATCTCCGACCAGATCGAATCCTTCCTCGTGGTGGTGCGGGCCGTGGCCCGCGGCGACGCGACCGACTCCGCGGTGCCGATGCTGCTGCTCGAGGTCTCCCAGCTGCTGCTGGCCGGCGGGCGGCTCGGCGCGGTGCACGACGTGGTGCCCGAGGAGCGCTTCGAGGAGGACCCGGGCCCGGACCCGGACCTCGACGAGCTGCGCGAGAAGCTGGCCGCGCTGCTCGAACCCTGCGACAGCTACCGTGAGGTGTTCGACCCGCTGGCCGCGCAGCCCGAGCTGGAGCGGCGCCGGATCTCCGACGACATCGCCACCGCGGTCTCCGACCTCGCCCACGGCCTCGCGCACTACCGCGCCGGGCGCACCCTCGAGGCGCTGTGGTGGTGGCAGTTCTCGTACCTGACCGACTGGGGACCCGCCGCCTCGGCCGCGGTGCGCGCGCTGCAGTCGATCGTGGCCCGTTCGCGCCTCCAGGAGTGACGGCCGGCCGGAGCCGAGACCGATCGCGCCACCGCGCGGCCGTTTCGCGAAAAAAGACGGCCCCGGCGCCCGCGCACCGCAGGATTTGAGACGCCGTCTCGGGATGTGAAAAGCCCTAGGTGGCGGCCGCCTGCTCGCTAAACTGGGCGGCGACCATGACTACGTGCTGGTCACGCCCTTCAGCCAAGCCGATCCCAAGTCAGGAGCGCTAACGTGGGCCTGGTCGTGCAGAAGTACGGCGGTTCCTCCGTCGCCGACGCCGACTGCATCAAACGGGTCGCCAAGCGCATCGTCGACACCAAACGGGCCGGCAACGAGGTGGTCGTGGTGGTCTCCGCCATGGGAGACACCACCGACGAGCTGATCGACCTGGCCCAGCAGGTCTCCCCGCTGCCCGAGGGCCGCGAGCTGGACATGCTGCTGACCGCCGGCGAGCGGATCTCGATGGCGCTGCTGGCCATGGCCATCGGCACCCTCGGCTACGAGGCCCGCTCGTTCACCGGCAGCCAGGCCGGCGTGATCACCGACCGCGTGCACAACAAGGCGCGGATCATCGACGTGACCCCGGGCCGCATCCGCACCGCGCTGGACGAGGGCGCGATCGCGATCGTGGCCGGCTTCCAGGGCGTCTCGCAGGACACCAAGGACATCACCACCCTCGGCCGCGGCGGCTCGGACACCACCGCGGTGGCGCTCGCCGCCGCCCTGGACGCCGAGGTGTGCGAGATCTACACGGACGTGGACGGCGTGTACACCGCCGACCCGCGGCTCGTGCCCACCGCGCGTAAGCAGCACAACGTGCGGTACGAGGAGATGCTCGAACTGGCCGCGAGCGGTGCGAAGATCCTGCACCTGCGCTGCGTCGAGTACGCCCGCCGGTTCGACGTACCCATCCACGTGCGTTCCTCCTTCTCCGCCAAGGAAGGCACCTGGATCCGCAACAGCCTGGAAGGGGCCGAGATGGAGCAGGCGATCATCGCCGGCGTCGCGCACGACACCAGCGAGGCGAAGGTCACCGTGGTGGGGGTCCCGGACAAGCCGGGCGAGGCCGCCCGGATCTTCCGCGCGGTGGCCGACGCGGAGATCAACATCGACATGGTGGTGCAGAACGTCTCCGCCGCGGCGACCGGTCTGACCGACATCTCCTTCACCCTGCCCAAGAACGACGGCGCCAAGGCCGTCGCGGCGCTGTCCAAGGTCAAGCCGCTGATCGGGTTCGACTCGCTGGCCTACGACGACCAGATCGCCAAGGTCTCGCTGATCGGCGCCGGCATGAAGAGCCACCCCGGGGTCACCGCGGTGTTCTTCGAGGCGCTCTCCCAGGCCGGGGTCAACGCGGAGATGATCTCCACCAGCGAGATCCGCATCTCGGTGGTCTGCCGCGCGGACAACGTAAAGCCGGCCGTGCAGGCCATTCACACCGCCTTCGACCTCGACGCCGACGGCGAGGCCGTGGTCTACGGAGGGACCGGACGATGAGCAGCGCGAACGGCTCCGGCCGCAACCCCTACGCCGCCAACCTGCCCACCCTGGCGGTGGTCGGCGCGACCGGCGCGGTCGGCACGGTGATGCTCGACCTGCTCTCCACCCGTGAGAACGTGTGGGGCGAGATCCGGCTGATCGCCTCGGCCCGCTCGGCCGGCAAGCGGCTGACCGTGCGCGGCGAGCAGGTGGAGGTCGTGGCGCTGAGCGAAGAGGCCTTCGACGGCGTGGACGTCGCCATGTTCGACGTGCCCGACGAGGTCTCGGCCGAGTGGGGTCCGATCGCGGCGGCCAAGGGCGTCGTCGTGGTCGACAACTCCGGCGCGTTCCGGATGGACCCGGAGGTGCCCCTGGTGGTGCCCGAGGTCAACCCCGGCCAGGTGCGCAACCGGCCCAAGGGCATCATCTCGAACCCGAACTGCACCACGCTCTCCATGATCGTCGCGATGGGCGCGCTGCACGCCGAGTTCGGCCTCACCTCGCTGATCGTGGCCTCGTACCAGGCCGCCTCCGGGGCCGGGCAGATCGGCATCGACACCCTGCGCGAGCAGCTGGCCAAGGTGGGCGGCTCGCAGACGCTCGGCTCGCAGCCCGGCGACCTGCGCCGCGCGGTCGGCGACCTCGGCCCGTTCCCCGCTCCGCTGGCGCTGAACGTGGTGCCGTGGGCCGGTTCGCTCAAGGACGGCGGCTGGTCCTCGGAGGAGCTGAAGGTCCGCAACGAGTCGCGCAAGATCCTCGGGCTGCCGAACCTCAAGGTCTCGGCGACCTGCGTGCGCGTCCCGGTGATCACCACGCACTCGCTGGCCGTGCACGCCGCCTTCGAGCGGGAGATCACCGTGGAGCAGGCCCGCGAGGCGCTGCGCGACGCGCCGGGGATAGTGCTGTGCGACGACCCGGCGAACGGCGAGTTCCCGACGCCGAACGACGTGGTCGGCACCGACCCGACCTGGGTCGGCCGGATCCGCTCCAGCCTGGACGACCCGCGCGAGATCGAGCTGTTCGTGTGCGGCGACAACCTGCGCAAGGGCGCCGCGCTGAACACCGCGCAGATCGCGGAGCTGGTCGCGAAAGAGTTCGCCCGGGCCTGAGCGGGACCGAGGCGCGCTGACTGACAGGACGACATCACCCGCGCGGGGGTTTTTCCGGCGGAACCTCCCCGTGCGGCCCGTTCGGATGGGATCCTGCCCTTCGTGAAAACCCCCGGTACACCGTCCACAGTTCCACTCGGATGGGGTACAACGCTGGAGGGGGTTCGAATGTCTAACTGCTGTGACTGCCACCATGATCGACCCGAGCTTGGACATAGCGGGCCGGCGCGCGAACGCCGGTCCGTTGTCCGCTCTGGTCGGCATGCCGGAAGCCACGAACACGCCGGACGTGCCCGTGTCGATCGATCCGCCGGAATCGCCGCCCGCCGTCGCTGGGGGCGCGGTGGCGACTGACGTCGATGTGACGGCCGATCTGCTGACGGACACCTACCAGACCCACTACGCGTCACTGCTGCGGCTGGCCGCCCTGCTCCTCGACGACCTCGGCTCCTGCGAGGACGTCGTCCAAGAGGCGTTCATCAGGGTGCACGCGGCCCGCAGCCGGGTCAGGGAGCCGGAGAAGCTGCTGGCCTACCTGCGGCAGACCGTGGTGAACCTCTCGCGCTCTACGCTGCGGCGGCGGCTGATCGGCCTGCGGCTGCTGCCCAAGCCGATGCCCGACGCGGCCAGCGCGGAGGAGGGCGCCTACGACGTCCTGGAGCGTGACGCGCTGATCCAGGCGCTGCGCGGTCTGCAACGCAGGCAGCGCGAGGTGCTGGTGCTGCGTTACTACGCGGACATGACGGAGGCTCAGGTAGCCGCGGCGCTCGGCGTGTCGATCGGTTCAGTGAAGGCTTACGGCTCGCGCGGCATCGAGGCGCTGCGCGCCCGCATGGAGGAGCATCGATGAGCAAGGACGGCGTCGTCCCGCCGCAAGGTGGGCCATCGCGCCGCCCGGCCGGGGGGCCTGCGAACCATTCGGGGGCCGAAAGACCCCAGGGCCCGGCGGCGCGGCGGTACGGAGCGCAGGGCCACGCGACTTCGGAGCACACTTCCGAGCTGCTTGGCCCGGACGAGCAAGCTATGAGCGGTCCCCTCGCGGGTGACGGCGGTGCGGGGGAGCACCGGGAGCAGGACGACCGCGGCGCGGCCTGGCACGGCCCCGCCGCCGCCTCCTCCGCCGCGGGCCCGGCCCGCGACCGCGGCGACCGCTTCGGCGAGAGCGCGGTCCAGCAGGCGGCGCTCAGCGAGGGCCTGCTTTCCGCGGCCGAACTCGATCTGGCGCAGGCGTTGCGGACCCGAGTGGCCGCGGTCGGCGTGTCCGGCCCGCCGCCCGGCGGCCTGGCCCGGATCCGGCGCAAGGCGCGCACCCGCCAGCGCAACCGCATGGTGCTCGCGGGCAGCGCGGGCGTGCTCATGCTCGCCATGGCGGTGACCATGGCGACCGGCGACCGTTTCGACATCGTGCCGACGCTCACCGGGGCGGTCGGCCTCGGCGGCGGCTCCGGTTCCGGCGGCCCGAGCGGCGGCGACGGTTCGTCCCAGGCCGCGACGGCCGCCAACGGCGGGCACGCGGTCTGGCCGACCGGCACCGGCGGCAAGACCGGTCTGGCCATCGGCCCGGTAGGCCCGGTGGTGGCCACGCCGTCCGCCGCCGCGGCCGCGAGGGTGCCGCTGTGCACCGCGGCGCTGCTCAAGACGGCGACCACCCTCGGACCCCTGGTGCACGGCATCGAATACGGGCACGTGGACGCGGTCGCGCAGAGCCCCTGCGTGGTGGTCGGGCCGCCGGTGCTCACGGTCGCCAACGAGGCGGGGACGGCCGACTCCTCCGTGGACATCGTCAAGGAGGACGTGACGCAGGCGCCGCTGCTGCCGAACGTGCCGACCTGGGGCACCGCGATGGTGCTCAAGGCCGGGCAGGCTTACCAGTTCCAGTTCGCCTGGGCCTCGGTGGCCTGCCCGCAGCCGGCGGTGACCCCGTCGCCGAGCCCGTCCACGTCCCTGAGCTCCATGTACTACCTGGGTTACGCGGTCACCGGCACGACGCCGACGGCCGTGGTGACGCTGACCGCGAACTGCGGCGCGCAGGTCTACGTGACGGACATCTACGCTCCGGGAGCCTTCCCCCTGCCGAAGTCTCCCGCTCCACCGCCGACCAGCGCGTCCTCGTCCCCGGCAGCTCCGCCGCCGTCGAGCCCGTCGCCGCAGAGCTCCACGGTGACCACGTCGCCGCCGGACACGACCAGCCCCGCGCCATCTGCCTCCTCCGCCGCCTCGAACTCCGGAACGGGGAGCGGCGGAGGAACCAGCAGCGGTACGGGCAGCGGGAACGCGACGACCTCCTCCGGTTAGCCGTCAGCCGAGCGGCCACGGCCGCGCGGTGGCGCCCAG
Organism: Actinocrinis sp.; assembly: GCF_035650855.1. Lineage (GTDB taxonomy): Bacteria > Actinomycetota > Actinomycetes > Streptomycetales > Catenulisporaceae > Actinocrinis. Next base: position 10,413 of record NZ_DASRGV010000121.1, read on the forward strand.
CCGGTTCCACGTGTTGATCACGGCGATGGCCCAGATCAGCTCGGCGAGTTCGACCTCGCTGAACTGCGCCGCGGCACGGTTGAACACCTCGTCGCCGACCTCGCCGTCGGTCAGCCGGGTGGCCGCCTCGGTCAGTTCCAGCGCGGCCCGCTCGCGCGCGGTGAAGAACGGTGTCTCGCGCCACACCGGCAGCGCGTATAGCCGCTGCTCGCTCTCGCCGCCCTTTCGAGCGTCGCTGGTGTGCATGTCCACGCAGTAGGCGCAGCCGTTGAGCTGCGATGCCCGTGTGCGCACCAGTTCCAGCAGCGGCGCTTCCAGGGAGATCTTCCGGGCCGCCGCGTCCAGCGCGTACATGGCCTTGTTGATGTGCGGGACGAGTTCGTCCACGGCCAGCCGGACCGGCGGAACGACGCGCTGGGCGGACTGAGTGCTCTGAGCTGTGGTCTCTGTAGTCATGGCTCTACCGTACGGCCACAGTGGACCGATGCTAAGGTCCAATATCGTGTCCGATTTCTGGTCCACTTTCGGGGTCGATCTCCACGTCGACGTCGATCCGGCGTCCGGTCGGCGCTCCGGGCTCGAGCACGCCCTGCGTGACGCCGTCCGCTCCGGGCGCCTCTCGCCGGGCGCGCGCCTGCCCTCCACGCGAGCGCTCGCCGCCGAACTCGGCCTCGCCCGGGGAACCGTCAGCGCCGCGTACGACCAACTCGTCGCAGAGGGCTACTTCGTCGCCCGCCAAGGCTCGGGCACCGAGGTAGCCGACCTCGCGCAGCGCCCGCCAGAGGTCGCCGACGCCGCGGTCACCAGCCCGGTCCCCCTGCACGACCTGCGCCCTGGCAGCCCTGACGTCTCGACCTTCCCCACGACTGCCTGGCTTCGGTCAGTACGCCGCGCGCTTAACGCAGCGCCCGCAGACGTGTATGGGTACGGCGACGCCCGCGGCCGCATCGAATTGCGTACCGCACTCGCCGAATACCTGGGCCGAGCCCGCGGCGTGCTCGCCGACCCGGCGCAAATCGTCATCACGTCCGGCTATGTACAGGCACTCTCGCTACTCGCAGGCGTGCTTTGTCGCAGCGGTGTGGCGACGGTAGCGATGGAGGATCCCGGCGGTCCGCCCATGTACCGCGAGGTGGTCCGTCGAAGCGGGCTGAACATCGCCGCCTTGCCGGTCGATGAGCGGGGAGCGCGTACCGAGCTGCTCGTCCAGCGTGCGTTGCCAGACGTGGGCGCGGTCATCGTGACGCCCGCGCACCAGTACCCGGTCGGCGCCACCCTCCACCCCGCGCGACGCAGAACGCTGATCGAGTGGGCGCGCGCCGGCGGCGGCCTCATCATCGAGGACGACTACGACGGTGAGTTCCGCTACGATCGCCAACCGGTAGGCGCCCTCCAGGGAACCGCGCCAGATCACGTCGCCTATGTCGGCACTGCCTCCAAAACCCTCGCGCCGGGCCTGCGGCTCTCCTGGGTCGTCCTCCCGCGCCGCCTCGTCGAGCCGTTCGCCGACGCCAAGGTGCACGCCGACCACGGAACCGAAGCGCTTGGCCAGCTGGCCCTCGCCGACCTGATCACCAGTCACGCCTACGACCGGCACGTGCGCGGCGTGCGCCTGCGATACCGCCATCGCAGAGACCTGCTGGTCCAGCGCCTCGACTCGCGGCCCGCGAACCCGGCCCATGGCTTCGCCCTGCACGGAATCGCAGCAGGCCTGCACGCCCTGATCAGTCTGCCGGGCTCGGGCCCGGACGAAGCGGAGCTGCTGGCCCGGGCCGCGTCGCGCGACATCGCGGTCGGCAGCCTTGGCGATCATTGGCACGGCGGCGCCGGCCCGCGCATGCAAGGCTTGATCGTCGGCTACGGCACGCCGACCGAGCGCGCCTACCCGGCCGCGCTCGACGCACTCGCGCACCTGCTGGGCATAACCTCGCGACGTGCGCGCTAGAGCTGTCCGCGACCCCGCCCCCGGCACCGCCCCCGCCTCCGCCTCCGCACCTCCAAGCTCGAAAAACAGAGGTCTGCTTTGACCGACCCGGCCTTCGACCTGGCAGCCGTCGAGCAGCGCATCAGCACTCTCATCGCCGACGAGCAGGCAACGCAGATCGTGCTCCGCTTCTTCGCCGAGCTCCAGACCCGCACCGCGCGCCGGCTCGCCGACGGCAGCGTGTTCCTGGTCACCGGCGACATTCCGGCGATGTGGCTGCGGGACTCGGCCGCCCAACTCATGCCGCTGCTCCGCGTCGGCGCGGGCCCTCAGGCCGAGGAGTTCGCCATCGCGGTGTTCCGGCGGCAGCTGGAATACGTTCTGCTCGACCCTTACGCCAACGCCTTCAACCCCGAGCCGAACGGAGCCGGGCACGGCAAGGACGTCGCCGAGGTCCAATGCAGCGCATGGGTATGGGAGCGCAAGTACGAGGTCGACTCGCTCTGCTATCCGTTGCTGCTGGCCTACCGCATCTGGCGAGGCTACGGCCGTGCCGACATCTTCGACACGCGATTCTGGCAGGCGGTCGGCCAGATCCTCGAGCTCTGGGAAACCGAGCAGGACCACGAAAACAAGTCGCGCTATCGCTTCCGCCGCAGGCGCGTCCTACGTCACAGCACGCTGACGCGCGGCGGCCGCGGACCTGAAGTCGCCGTCACCGGCATGACGTGGAGCGGATTCCGCCCAAGCGACGACGCGACGCGCTACGGCTACAACGTGCCCGGCAACCAGTTCGCGTCCCTAGTCCTCGGCCGGATCAGCGAAATCGCCGAGGCCCATACCGCCCCTGACCCGGACCAGATCGCCCGCGCCAAACGGCTACGAGCCGAGATCGACGCCGGGATCCGCGCCCACGCGGTGATCGACGACCCAGACACCGGGCCGCGCTGGGCCTACGAGGTCGACGGCCGCGGCGGCGTCCTGGAGATGGACGACGCGAACATCCCCAGCCTGCTCGCCCTCCCGCTGATCGGCTACTGCCGCGCCGACGACCCGGTTTACCGCGCGACGCGCGCCTTCGTCCTGAGCGAGCGCAATCCCTACTTCTACCGCGGCTCGGCAGCCTCGGGCGTCGGCAGTCCGCACACGCCGCGCCGCCACGTCTGGCCGATCGCCATCGCGACCGCAGGCCTCACCAGCACCGAACCCGCCGACAAGCGCGCCGCGATCGACACACTGCTGGCGACCCACGTCGGTACGACGCGCATCCACGAGTCCTTTCACGTCGATCGGCCGACGTCGTGGACCCGCGGCTGGTTCTCCTGGGCGGAAGCCATGTTCAGCGAACTCGTCCTGGACTACTGCGGCTACCGGCATCCGGACGTGGAGCCGGCGTGAACTGCTGCCAGCCGGCCGCGACGCCCTGAGACGTCGCTCTGGCGAAACCGCGGCACGCACCGGCCGAATCCGGGCGCGTCGCTTCCGGCGCGTGGTCTACTTCGGCGATGAACCTGGCGGTGCAAGTGTTCATCGACCGCGAAGACGGCGAGCGGGACCTGTTCGACCCGCCGAGCGCCGCGGACGGCGAGGCCGGCTACGACTCGTGGCGCGACACCGTCTGGGGCTCGCGACAGGCACGCGCGCTCGGCGCCGTGCTCCTCCCGAAGCTCGCGGACGGTGACCTGTACGTCGAGCCCGACGAGGTCGAAGAGTTCTTGCTGGAATGCGCCCTGCTGCGCGACAACCTCGACGCTCTCGTGCCCGGCATGGACGCGCTCGACCCGCACCCGGCCGGCCGCCTGGTGAGCACAGGCACCGAGGTCAGGTTCGAATCCGGCGACATGGCCGCGGACTTCCGGCAGACAGTCGCCGATCGCCTGGCCAATATCGCGGCCGCCGCGAGGTACGCGCTGGTCGTGGGCGGCGGCGTCGCCATCTCCACGGCCATCTCCACGGCCACCTCGTCGAGCCCCGACTCCTCGGAAGACGCCCCGCCTCACACGCCGGACGCGAACGCCGAGCAGCAGCCCTAGTTAATCCTCAGTCCTTCGCGGATCCATCAGCGCCCACAAGCTCTACAAACGCTTGATCCCCATGCCTGCGTACCCGGCGCGCGGACTGGCCGCGTCGGCAGCAGCGGTAACAGCAGCAGCAGCGGCGCCCGCAGACGGCTCGTCCGGCTCCGGATGCCACTCGGGCACCCACACCACGCCGGGCTCGACCAGCTCGAAGCCCTCGAAAAGGGCCTGCACCTCGGCACGAGTGCGCAGGCTCACCGAGCCGACTTCGCGTTCGTACATCTTCCGCGCCGTCTGCAAGTGGCTGGTCGGCATGCCTTCCGTGTCGCGGCTCCCATGCGCGATGACCAGCGCGCTGCCGGGGGCGAGCGCGCCGCGATAGGCGGCGAGAATCCCGCGCGGGTCATCCGCATCGGGCACGAAGTGCAGCACCATCACCATCAGCAGCGCGATCGGCTTGTCGAAATCGAGCAGCCCGCGCAGCTCCGGCGAGGCGAGCACCCGCGCCGTGTCCCGAAGGTCAGCCTGAATCGCCGTGGTCTGCTTGTCCCCGGCGAGGATCTGCCGGGTGTGCGCCACCGCTACCGGATCGATGTCCACATACGCGACGCGCGCGTCCGGTGTCGCCCGCTTCGCCACCTCGTGCACGTTGCCGACCGTCGGAATGCCGGACCCCAGATCGATGAACTGGGTGATCCCCGCCCGGACGCAGTGCTCGACCGCGCGGCGCAGGAAGGCGCGGCTGAGCCTGGCCATCTGCGGCCCTTCGGGCATCAACTCCAGGGTCTTGCGCGCTACCTCGCGGTCGACGGCGAAGTTGTGTGAACCGCCGAGGAACCAGTCCCAAATCCTGGCCACGCTCGGCTGGTCGATCGCCACGTCGCCGGGCGCCCACGCGGGCCGGTCCGTCGCCATGATCGCTTCAGCCTCCCTCTTAACGCCCTTATGCCCTCATGTCTTCAGGCCCTTAAGCGCGGCTGATTACCGCGATACGCGCCAGCATAGGCGGGCGCCTGTCAGCAAGACGCGCCCCACCCCGCCATTCGCGGAGTGGGGCGCGTGCTCGTTAGTGCGTTACTTGGTCATCGTCGGCGTTACGGCCCTGAGGTCAGGTACGTCACCGTGTTGCCCGAGTTCACCGAGCCGCCGGAGTTGTTGATGACATGGCTGATCGTTCCAGTGCCGCCCAGCGAGACAGTCACCATGTCGTGGAACGACGAGCCGCTGCTCGGCACCTCGATGGCGCGGTCGGCGACCACGCTGGAGTTGGCGCTGAAGTAGCAGTACACGCCGAGCCCCCACGCCTGGTGCGAGGTGACCGAGTTCGAGACCTTGTACGACGGATATCCGTTCTCGCCGCCGGGCGTCCAGCTGCCGTTGTTCGGCACGTCGTACGGCATCTCGGACTGGTAGAAGTACGTCCGGCCGCCGTTGCCGTTCCACAGGGTCTGGTACTGCTGGTAGTGCTCGACCGCGAGACCGTACATGGTCACGTTCGCGCCGTTGACGACCAGGCCGTTGGCGGCCGGGTTCGTCGTCCAGCCGTACGTGTTGTCGTTGCCGTGGTCGGCTCGCCAGATCCAGTTGTCATCGCCGATGGTGTTGGCGCTGTTGACGACAAGCGACTGGGTCGCCCGGCCGGCCACGTCGCCGCCGACCCGGAAGAAGACGTCCTGAAGCTCGATCGGGTCGCTCGCGTGGCTGGCCGAGGAGCCCGCCGGGCCGATCTGGACCAGCGTCTGGCTGTTGCTCGTGCCCGCGCTGATGAGCAGGCCGGCGATGTCGATGCCGTTCACGTCGGCCGTGGTGATCGCGGCGACGCCGTTCTGCGGCATCAGCGTGGCCAGGCCGAGGCCGAGCACGACGGTGTCCGGGCGGGTGATGTTGAGCGGCGCGGACAGCTGGTAGACGCCCGGGGTGAACAGCAGGTTCAGGCCCGAGGCGAGGGCGTTGTTGATCGTCGTCGCGGTGTCGCCGGATTTGACGATGTAGAACTGCGAGATCGGGATCGAGGTGCCCGCCGTAGAGCCGCCGGTCCAGTCGGGGCCGACCGCGTTGGTGCGCAGCGACGGCACCATCACGTTGTAGAGCCCTGACGAGTCGACGTACAGGTACGGCTTCTCACGCATCGTCGGTGAGGAGGAGACGGTCGTGTACGTCGGGAAGGACTGGCCCGGCGCGCCGTTGTCGCCGACGAACACCATGTTCCAGTTCGAACCCGCCCAGCTGCCCATCGAGGTGTCCTGCGTCAGGTACTGCTGCTGCGTACCCGAGTTGATCTGCCCGGAGATGCGGGAGTCGCCGATGTAACCGCCGGAGGACCAGTTGCTGCTGTTGTTGCCCGAGGTGTAGTCGTCGAGCGTCACGTTGCCGTGCACGTCGACCCGGCGGAACGGGTCGGCCTGCGAGACGGCCCACTCCAGCGTGCCGGAACTCGGCGTGTCGGAGACGTTCTCCACGTCGCGCCAGAAGTTCTGCGTCGCGTTGCCGCCGGACCAGGCTGCGTCGACGTGAATGCCGCCGCCGGTCAGCGACACGTTGTCCGGTGACGCGCCAAGGCCGGCGACCTGCGTGTAGAAGCCGACCGGGACGTCGACGTTGTAGCTGCCCGGCATGAACAGCATCGCGTACCGGTTCGTGCCGAACTGGTTGCTCTGCTGGGAGTTGTAGATCGAGTTGATCGTCGACTGGATCGACGAGGACGACATCGAGGGCGTGAAGATCTTCACGTTCGGGCCGAGGTCCGGGTTGCCCGGGTTGGGGCTGCCGGTCGGGCTCGCCGTCGGGCTCGGTGAGCCGGTCGAGCCGCCGACCACGTTCAGTGCGAAGGACTGGGCGCCGGTGCCGTTACAGGTGTACTGCTGCAGCTGAACGCCGTCGGCCGTCGACGCGCTCGGCGTGTCAAGGCACAGGCCGCTGTAGTGGTTCACGAAGTGGTAGTCACCGTTGCCTTCTTGCACCGGCTGCCACTCCTGGCTGCTCCAGCCGCCATCCGACCACAGGTGGATCAGCGCGCCGCTCGACGTAGAGGGCCCGTCCACGTCGATCGCCGGCTGCGCGCCGTTGGAGTTGACGATCACGTAGTAGCCCGAGTCGGCGGCTGTTCGCAGCTGCCACTGCTGCGCGCCGGTGCCATTGCACGTGTACTGCTGTACCGCCGTGCCGTTCGCGGTGGACGCCGCGGCCGCGTCGACGCACTTGCCGCTGTTGGCGTTCACGAAGTCGTACCAGGCGCTGGTGGAGACGGCCGCGCTCGCGCTGAGCATGGTGACCGTCGTGATCCCGGCGGCGACCACAGTCGCCGCCGCGCCCATGGCGACGACCCGGCGCGGGTCGCGCGGGCGCCGTATCAAGCGTTTCAAAGCATCCTCCTCGGAGGAGTGGGCAGTCGCTTTCTGAAACAAACGTTGTATGAAACGAGTGCCTTGCGACGCTGGCCGCAATCCTCAGCACTGCATTGCCGACAAGCGGCTTTACGGGGCGGATAGCTGTGAAACGTGGCCTGCAACAGGCGTTGCGGGAAGGAAAGCAGTCTGCCTAGATGGTGTCAAGCCGACGGCGCGCACGCAGAGCATTCCCGCACGTCATCGCATCGCCTATGCTCTGACTGTGACAATCCCGGGTGTTGCAGATGGCTAGCCCTGGCGCAGGCGTCGGCGACGGCCGCGCAACGGTCCGCGCGCTCGCCGCGCACCTCGGGGTTTCGGCCGCCACGGTCTCGCGCGCGCTCAACGGGCACGCCTACGTCTCCGAGACGACCCGCCGCAGGGTGCAGGAAGCCGTCGAGCAGCTGAGCGGCCAGGCTCCGCAGCCCAGGCCCCGGCCCCGCACCCAAGGCATGGTCTTCGTGCGCTGCCCGTATGAGCTGACCGACTACTTCGGGCCGATCGTGTCCTCGATCGCTGAGACGCTGCGGCTGCACGGCCGCGAAATGCTGCTTGACGCGGGCGGCGCCGGCTACCACGACACGGTGCTGCGCCGGCTGCCCTCGCGGCGGGACGTCGCCGGAGCCGTGTTGATCCTGCCGCCCGAAGACGTGGCCGATCTGGAGTCGCTGCGCTCGGCGGGCACCCCGTTCATCGTGATCGATCCGCGCGTGCGCGTGCCCAAGGACATGCTCGCCGTCTCCGCCGCGAATTTCGCCGGCGCGCGCGACGCGACCGCACACCTCACCGCGCTCGGCCATCGCCGCATCGGCGTCATCTCGGTCGCTCCCGCCCTCGCCGCCGGAGAGGCGCGCATGGCCGGGCACGCCTCCGCGCTCGCGCAGGTGGGCGAGCTCGTCGATCCCGAGCTGATCCGGTCCGGCGAACCGGTCACCCCCACCGGCGAGAAACTCGGCGGCGAGCTGCTCGACCTTCCGCGGCGCCCGACGGCGATCATCTGCTTCAACGACAAGGTGGCCGTGGGCGTGCTGCACGCCGCGGCGGACCGGCAGTTGAACGTGCCCGGGGATCTCTCCGTCGTCGGCTTCGACGACATCGACGTCAGCCGCTCGACGACACCCAAGCTGACCACGGTCCGTCAGCCGCTGCAGGAAATGGGGCGCATGGCCGTCACGGCTCTGATGCGCGTGCTCGACGGGCACCAGGCCGAAGCCCTGCACATCGAGCTGGCTACCGAGCTCGTCATCCGCGACAGCACCGCCCCCGCGCCGGTTCGCTGAGCCGCTAAGCGTGCACGCCATGGTGCGGCGGATGGGGGAGCATCCGCCGCACCAGGCGATTCCCTATGCGATCCCTGAGAGGGCAATAAGTGAGTCTTATGCCGTTTTGCCTGCTGGTGTGGATCAGGGTTGCTGGTCGGCGGAGGTGGACTGTGTCTGGAGACAGGGCTGTGCGAACAATCCGGGTTCG
>NZ_DASRGV010000122.1:0-50321 GCF_035650855.1 Actinocrinis sp.
GAAGCTGGCCGCGGTCGCTTCGGGGCGCCCCAGGTAACCGGAGAACACGGTCGCGCCGCGCACCTGGAGTTCGCCTACTGTCGCGCCGTCATGCGTGATCAGCGAGCCGTCTTCGGCGACGAGCCTGGTGGTGACCGGGGCGATCGGGTGGCCCACGGTCCCGGGCTTGCGGTTCGGTTCGTCGGCGCGAGTGGAGAGCGTGATGAGCGTCTCGGTCATGCCGTAGCGCTCGACCGCGCGATGCCCGGTGAGGGCTTCGAGTTCGGCGAACACGGGAGCAGGCAGCGCGGCGGAGCCGGAGACGAGCAGCCGGGCGGTGGATAGCGCCTTGGCGGATCCAGGATCGGCGCACAGCCGGGACCAAACGGTCGGCACACCGAAGAAGAGCGTTCCAGGATTGGCGGTTGCGGTGGCCGCTGCAGCGTAGGCGGCCGGAGTCGGACGTCCGGTGTGCATCAGCCGTGAGCCGGTGCGTAGCGCGCCGAGGACGCCGAGAACGAGGCCGTGGACGTGAAAGAGCGGCAAGCCGTGCACGAGCGTGTCATCGGCGGTCCACTGCCAGACTTCGGCGAGTGCGTCGAGGTCGGCCGCGATGGCGTCTGCGGTGATCGGGACGCCCTTAGGCGCTCCGGTGGTGCCTGAGGTGTAAAGGATGAGCGCTGCTGCGTCGGGCGATGGTTCCGAGAAGGAGGCCGACGCGCGCGCGTGCGCTGAGCCATCGACCGGGACGACGGGCACACCGCAGTCCGGCCACACGTCGGCGTCGGCAGCCAGCAGAGCGGCCGAGCCTGAGTCGCGTAGTAGGTGATCGCGCTCGGCCGGGCCGCAATCCGGCGGCACCGGGACGACGGGCACGCCAGCAAGCATCCCGCCGAGGACGGCGATGACGGTCTCCAGGCGCGCGGCGGCGTGGACGGCGACTGCCGGTGCCCCGGCGATCTGCGCGCCGACCGCCCCGGCCGCTTCGAGTAGCTGCGCGCGTGACGTGGCATGTCCGGCCACTTGGATCGCGTCGGGCTCGTCGGCGGTCGGACCGGTGAGGCTCGGCAGGAGGCGCATTCCGCCACCGTACCGGGGACCGCTGGAGCGCTGCATGCGCGGCACCGGCCGTCTCGGTTCGCCGCACGCCGCGCGGCACTCGCCCCGCAGCACCTGTCCCTAATCCCCTACCGGCCGCCTGCTCCCGCCGGAACCCGGTGCTCCGCGAGGTGCGCGAGGACGGCCTGATGCGCTTCCCAACCGTCCGGGAACTTCACCGGGACGCCGAGGTGCACCGGATCGGTGTGCGGATGCGCGTCGAGCAGCTCGGGAATGCCTGCGCGCGCGACGACGATGCACGCGTGGCGATGCCGTGACAGCAGTACGCAGAGCCGGCCAGTCTCCAGATGGAACGCTGTGGCATCGCGGCGCCCTGACAAAGGGTGCAGGACGATGCAGACGTCGTATTCGCGGCCTTGAAGGCGGTTGGCGGTGTCGACGGTGACACCGGCCAGGTCCGCGCCTAGACGGTCCAACGCGGCACGGATCCCGGCTGCCTGGTCGCGATGCGCCGCGCCGATCGCAATCCGGTCGGCGGTGACCTGCCGGCCGTCGGCGTATGCGGGGTCGAATACCGTGGCCTCCCGGCGCACCAACCGCGCGGCGAGGCGAGCGCAGGCGTCCAGCGCCTCGGCGTCGGTTCGCACGGTGTGCCGCGCGGGCAGCTCGTACAGTGCCCAGCCGGATTCGGCGGCCAGATCAATGGCCTGATCGACCGGCCCGGCGAAACCCGTCGGGCCGGAGAGCGCGGATCCGATGCCGGAGACCTTCATCGCGCGATCCTGCGGCCCGCTGCCCGCCTCGAACGGCGTGAACGGGTAGAACGCCTTGCACACCAGCGGCGCGGCGCTGGCCGGCAGCCGCCACGAGTAGGGCAGGCGATGCACCGGCAGGCCGGGATTGTGTGAGCGCACGACCGCGACGGCGCTGTCGGTCGGGTCCCACGCCGACCCGGCCCAGCGGTCCCCGTCGATGGTGGCGAACGGGTCGAGCTGACCCGGATCGCCCACGAACAGTGCGGTACCGGCGGCGAAGCGCGGCGCGATGGCCAGCAGACCGTCCGAGCGCATCTGGTACGCCTCGTCGAGGATCGCCCAGCGCCAACCGCCTTCCGGCCACTCCGCCGCTCCGGTGCGGGCCCATTTCGCGGCGGTGGCGATGGTCACTGCGGGGCGGCCGAGATCGCCGACCTTGCCCGCCACGGTGACCGAATCGTCCACCGCGTCCGGGCCGCCGAGGTGCCGCACGACGCGCTCGCTCGGAACGTACCCGGAGGCCGACAGCCGGCCAATTGTCAGGCTTCCGCGATCGTCATCACTGTCATCACCACTGTCCGGCTGCGCACCTTGGCCATGCGCCGTCGCCAACCGATCCACCAGGTCGTCAACCTGCTCATTCGTCTGAGCGACGATCATGACCGGCTCGCCGGTGTCCGCGAGCCGCTTGGCCAGCTCGACGACGAGCGTTGACTTGCCCGCTCCCGGCGGCGAGTCGACGATGACGCCGCGATGACTGCCGGAGAGCAGGTCCGCAGTCACCCGTCCGATCACGGCTCGTGCGTCAGCGGAACGGTCGGCGACAGATCGACCGGCGACATGGTCCGGCATCAGTGCCATTCCTCATCGTGGTCTGCGCCGGTCGGCGCGTAATCGGCGGGCGGCCCTCCGTGTGTCCACGGCGTCGCGGCCACTTCCGGAAGCGGCGGCGGAGGGAAGCGCTCGGCGGCCAGCACCGTCGAGTAGCAGCGGTACTCCCCTTCCTCAGGCACGGATCCCTCCTCCGGAATCGCGCGGCGCCCCATGCCGTCGACGAGCTCGAGTTCGACGATGTATTCGTCGCCCTCGCGCTTGACGGCGACGATGACCGGACGCTGATTCGGTCGCTGCGGGCAAGCGACCTTCGTGCCCTTACGCAGCACGACGGGATCGGCCGTGCGCAACCAGACGTGCGGTCGCGGCTTCGGTGTGCGGCCGGCGGTATCCTGGCGTTCCGCGTCGACGGCCATGACGGTCCCGGCGAAGGCCTCGCCGGTGACGCGATAACCGGCCAGGACCAGCGGATCGTCCAAGGCGCGCTGCTTGTCGTAGGCCTCCTGGGCGGATTCGAGGTCTGCGAGGCGCTTGGCGGCGGCTACGGCGCCCTCCCGCCGAGGCTGGGGCGGCGCGCCCTCGTCGACACCGCGGGCGAAGTCGGTGAAGCGGCCGCGGTCCACCATCCAGCGGTGACCATCGTGCCCGGCCTCCGGCAGTCCACGCAGCAACTCAATGCCCTGCCACATCAGGTCCCAGGTCGGCGCGAGCCGTTCACGCAGCGCCGCACGCAGCTCTTTCTCGACGCGGCGCTCGACGGCCGGGTCTCCGTCCGCGTTCCGCTGCGCGCTGATCAGAGGGCTGAGAACCTCGGTGTCGAACTCGGGATCGGTCGCCGGACCCGCGGACGGCCACCGCGCGGGATCCTCGGCCAGCGCGGCGGCCTGGCTTCCGGTGAGCCGCTCGCCGGACGTGGCGAAGTGTTCGGGGACGATCCAGGCGAGCAGGGCGGCCAGGTGCCGGTCCTCCAATGCGCTCTGGCCGGTGGCCCAGTGCGCGGCCAGCACGTCGGTGAGCGCGAGGCAGACGGAGGAACCGGCGGTAGGCGCTCGATCCTCGGCGAACCAGGTCAGGTAGCGCCCGAGCACCGGGACGAGCGGATCGACCGGATAAGGGCCCTGAGAGGACCGGAACCGGGCGGAGCGGCCGAGCAGCCGCAGCGCGTCGATCCCGCCGGGGTTCGGCACGATCAGCTGTGGGGCGTCGAGTTGGCGTTCCCACTCCTCGTGGTTGCGCGTGGCCTCGACCACCTCGGTCTCGCCGCGCCGCGCCTCGATGTAGCCGACGACGATGCGGGCCAGGTCCGCGAGGAAGGCGAAGCGCTGGTCGCGGTCGCGCGGCTGCCGGACCACGAGGAGCTGAGGCTCAGCGCGCTCGGTGCCGACAAGCGCGGCGAGCGGGGCGGCGGCCTCGCCGGCCAGGAGTATGGGCACGAGGACGAGTGGGTGCGGGGAAAGGTGCACGTGCCGGACCGTCGCGAGCGGCACGGCCCGGTCGGCGGCGAAGGCCTCGACTCGGGCGAGGGCCGCAAGCGCGCTCATGCGGCGACCCGGCGGCACTGGACGGCGGCAATCGCATACTCGTCACGCGATGGCGATGGCGATGGGGATGGGGATGGCGACTGCGACTGCGACTGTCCATACGACCGGGCCGCGATGGCGCTCGTACCCACGCGCGCGCTCACGCGGCGACCTCGCGCGATCGCAACTCCGCCTCCGCCGCCCGCGCCTGCGCCTGCTCAAGTGCCTCGCTACGTGCCCTGCGAGCCATGCTCAGCAACCTCGCCGCCTCTGCGAGGTCCGGGTCGTCGTCGAATGCTTCATCGCCCCCGCGCGCCTCTCCCCCGGCGAGCGCCAGCACGTCTCGCATCGTTCCGACGCCGCCGAGCGCGTCGCGGACCGATCTGCCGAGCAGGTCGGTCGAACACGTCGCGCGGGCCTCGTCTCGGCAGTAGAACGCCATGTCGCACCGCGAGATGCATTCGGGCGCGTATCTGGCCTCGACCGCGGCCACCGCCTTGCCGAGTTCCGCCGATCCGCGCACCGGTTCGCCGTCCTCGTCCTTGGCGAGGTCGAAGGTGAGGCCCGCGTCGAGTCCGTCCAAGAGCGCGCCGATCCGCGGCAGGCGGTCAAGCTGGCGGCGCACGGCGGCGAGTTGCCTGCGGACGTCAACCAGTGCGGCAGTCGGGGTGTTGCTGAAGTCTCTGGGGCACACCAGCACGACATCAGTCGCGGCCAGTTCCGGCGGCAGCCCGAGGTCGGCGAGCAGGGCTTGGAAGGCGAGCACGTACACGGCCGCCTGCGTCGCCGCCTCGGCCACCTTCACGGGATCGGCGCGTCCGTCGATCATCGCGAAGGACTTGATCTCCGCGAGATACCACCGCCAAGGCACCGTCGGAGCTGCTGCTGACGACGCCCGGAAGGCCACGAGGTCGGGCTCAACGTAGGCCGCGCGGCCGCCGACCTCCAGTTTGAGCAGCGGATGGTCGGCGAGCACTGGACCAGCGTCCTGATCGCGGGCGGCGGCAGCGACGAGGTCGCGGGTGCGCCGGTATCGCTCCTCCCGCTCGCCAGTGCCGAGGTCGAGCCACTCGCCGCCGGAGCCGGGAGAACCAGGGTTCTGATTGTCGAGCGGGACGTCGAGTCCGAGTTGGTCGCGCAGGAGGTGCAGCAGGGTGGTGCCACCGTCTGCCTTGACCAGCTTCTCGAAGGCGTTGCCGCGGCTGATCGCGAACGGCGACTGCCCGAACCGGGGACCGAAGCCGATCCGCTCGGCCAGCGCGCGCTTGTCCACTCCGGCCGCGTCGAGCACCGCTCGGCGCGCGCAGCCGGGATTCGCGGTGAGCGCGGCGATGGTGCGCGCGTCGTGATGACGCGGGGGAACCGGCCCGCGTAGCGCGGCGAGGCGGTCCGCGACGGCCGGGTCCTGGGCTGGAGGCGGGGCCAGTGGCGAGGTCGGGGGTGAGGTCGGGGTCGGTGGAGGCGTGGCGGGCATGATGGTCCCCGAGCATAGTGGGGGCCGTGTCGCCGCATGGGGCGGTCGGTTGGGTTGTAAGTGGGGTGTCGCGGCGGCGCTGAGCTCCGGCAAGCGGCAACCGGCGGCCGACAAACCGATGTGGGGTTGCGCAGACGGGTGCCGCGGAGGCGGTCAGCACCGGCAACCGGCAACCGATGTGGGGTTGCGTGGGCGGGTGTCGCGGCGGCTGTCCGATTCGGCTTCAGTGCCGGATGACTATGGCCGAACGCCTTCTGACTCTCCGTCATGGGTCGGCCTCAGCTCGGCTAGCAGCGCCTCGATGCCCTCACGGTACGTCGGCATGATCGGTCGCCAACCGAGTTCCGCCTTGGCCTTGGCGTTCGACAGGCGCAGCGACTGACGGGTCATCAGCCCGCCCATGTACGGCGCGGCGAGCCGCAGCAGCGCGCCGGGCACGCGCCGCGGCTTTGGCAGGCCGAACGCGGCCGCGAAGGCGTCGATGAGGACGCCCCAGCGCACCGGTTCGTCGTCCACGATGTTGTAGACCTGGCCGGGCGCGGACCGGTCCAACGCGGCGACTGTGGCGGCCGCAGCGTCCTCGATGTAGACCAGGGACGCGTAGGCACCGCCGTCGCGCGGCACGGGGAACTGCCGCTTCTGCAGGCCTTCGAGGATCTGGCTCACGCTGGCCGGCCCGTAGAAGCCGCCGTAGCGCAGCGCGATTCCCTCGATGCCGGGGGCTTCGAGGACCTGCTGCTCGGTGGATCGCAGCGCCTGCCAAGTGGGGTCGAATCGGCCGCCGGGCGGGGCGAACCGGTCCTGCTCCGTCAGCAGCCGGCTGCCGTCGTGGAAGCCGTAGCCGCCGAAGAAGGACTGGGTGACGAATCGCCGCGCACCGACCTGTTCGGCGGCGGCAAGCAGGTTCGCGGTCCCCTCCACGCGCAGCCGGTTCGTCGGCTCCACGTCACGGGCTCGCATCGGCGGCCGCTTGAGCGCGGTGAGCTGGTGGATGACGGCGTCCGCGTGCGTGTCCTTCAGTGCGCGCAGCAGGCTGTCGCGGTCGAGCGCGTCGGCGATGACGCTCGACGCGCCCAGGTCCCAGAGCACGCCTGCGCCGGGTTCGGTGCGGGTGATGCCGATGACCTGGTGGCCGGCCTTGGTCAGCCGCCGTACCAGCGGCACGCCGAGTGTTCCGGTGGCCCCGGCGAGCAGTACCTTCATGATCCGCTCCTCGTCGTCTCGGTGTTACGCGAGGGAGACGAGACAGCTCGCGGATGTGTGACGTGTGCTGCGTCACATGGTTGACGCCCGCTCAGCGGAGCGGCTCGGCGGCGCGGGTCAGCTCACGACGACCGGGAAGGTCTGGTAGCCGCGCAGGACGAGCCGGTCGTTGCGTATTCGCTCGGCGTCCTCGGCCGCAGCGAGGTTGGGGAACCGGTCGAGCAGCAAGGGGAACGCGGTAGCTGCTTCGAGCCGGGCCAGGGCCGCGCCGAGGCAGAAGTGGGCGCCCGCGCCGAAGCTGAGCGGCTGGTTGTCCGGCCGGCCGGGATCGAACCGCTCGGGCTCGGGGAAACGCGCAGGGTCCCAGTTCGCGGCGCCGAGCAGCAACATCACCTCCGAGCCCTTGGGCACCGGTATCCCGGCCACCTGCAGGCCGTCGGTCATGGCGAGCCGCGAGGTCAGCTGCACCGGGGAGTCGAAGCGCAACACCTCCTCGACGAATCCGGCCGCCGGTATCGTGCCGGCGCGCAGCCCGGCCGCCAGCCGCGGGCGGTCGAACAGCACGGCGAGGCCGTTGCCGAGCAGGTTCGTGGTGGTCTCGAACCCGGCCAGGAGCAGCAGCACGAGGTTGCTCAGCAGCTCCTCCTCCGAGAGCCTGCCGTCGTCCTGGTCGGCGTCGTGGATCAGGGCGCTGGTCAGATCGTCGCGCGGGGCGGCGCGCCGCTCGGCGACCAGCGCGGTGAAGTACTCCTCGATCTCGAGCATCGCGGCGTCCGCGGGGCCGAGCGTCGACAGGTCGCTGACGATCTCCAATGCGATCGCCACGTCCTGCATCAGGGCGCGGAAGCGGTATCTGTCCGCCTCCGGGA
Organism: Actinocrinis sp.; assembly: GCF_035650855.1. Classification (GTDB taxonomy): domain Bacteria; phylum Actinomycetota; class Actinomycetes; order Streptomycetales; family Catenulisporaceae; genus Actinocrinis. The sequence continues at coordinate 7,694 of NZ_DASRGV010000122.1, forward strand.
TGCCGATCAGCTCGCAGATGACCGAGACCGGCACCCGGAACGCGAACTCGTCCATGAAGTCGACCGGCGAGCCGTCCGCGCCGGCCTCGGCCATCTTGTCCAGCCGGTCGCCGACGATGGCCGTGACCGCGGGCGCGAGCGCGGCCACCCGCCGGGGCGTGAAGACCGTGGCCATCAGCCGCCGCACGCGCGTGTGGTCCGGCGGATTGGTGTCCAGTATCGACGTGCCGAACCTGGTCAGCGAGGGATGGTCGGCGATCTCGGGCCACGCCTGCGCGCTTTGCGCCCACTTGCCGAACCCGGGATTGCGCAACACCGAGTTGACCTCGTGGTACCCGTTGACGACGAAGAACGGCCCGTCGACGTGTTCGGCCGGGCCCAGTTCGTGCAGCTTCACGTACAAGGGGTACGGATCGGCCCGCCCCGCCTCGGTGAACAACTCGCCGAGGATTGCCCCGCTGCTCGTCATGACCGTTCCTCCCCGCTGCCCTCGCCCGAAATCAGCCCCGTACTTCCGTCTGAACGATCGTCAGTCCCGGTCGGGTTCCCGGGAGATTCCGAAAAGTGGCAGCTTCAACACGGACGGTGGCGGCTCCTCGATGCCGAGCTGCGTGTACGCCTGCCGGATGGTCAGCGAGATGAGGATGAAGGCCCTGGTGAGGAAGAAGGCGGCGAGCGGCAGCTCGACCAGGACCGCGGAGGCGAGGGACCACCAGATGTCCGGGGTGCCGAGGTCGAGGGTGAGGTCGAACCAGGCGTCGCAGATCAGCAGGGTCGCCGTGGCGATGGCGGCCGGGATGACCGCCTGCCTTCTGCGCCAGCCCAGGTAGACGGTCAGGCTCATCGCGATCAGCAGCAGGCCGTCGAACCCGGCCCAGGTCAGCCGCCAGTGATGGGCCCGGTACTGGTCTGGCAGGCTGACCGCGAGGAAGATCGTCCACGGGACCAGCACCGCGAGGCAGGCCAGCAGCATCTCCAGCGCACGCCTGCGTCGCCGCCGGATGAAATCGGCGCTGAGCGGCCGATACGCCACTGCGTCAGTACTCCCCGGAGATCACGTTGCGCAGCGCCTCGCCGCGCGCCCAGCGAATCAGATTCTCCCGCACGACCGCGAAGGCGCGCGCCCGGTTCTCGGGCACGAGCGAGCCGATGTGCGGAGTGATGAACACACCGGGCGCCGACCACAGCGGGTGCCCGTCGGGCAGCGGCTCCGGCTCCGTGACGTCCAGGTACGCGCGGATCTTTCCGCGCTCCGCCGCGGCGATCAGCGCGTCGGTGTCCGCGACCAGGCCGCGCGCGCCGTTCACCAGCAGCGCGCCCGGCTTCATCAGCGTGAGGAACTCCTCGTCGATCAAGCCCTGCGTCTGCGCGGTCAGCGGGGTGAGGACGATGACGATGTCCGCTCCGGGCAGCAGCACGGACAGCTCGCTGATCCCGTCGACGCCCTTACGCGGCCTGCGGGCGATCCTGCGCACGTCGACGCCGAAGGGCGCCAGGTACTTCTCAAGGCACTCGGCGATCGATCCGTAGCCGACGAACAGCACGCGCGAGCCACCGAGCACACGCACCTGGCGCGGCTCCCAACGACCGCGTGCCTGAGCGCCTGCGTGGTGCGGGATCTCCTTGTACAGCGCAAGGATCCCGGCGAGCATCAGTTCGGCCATCAGATCGTCATACGCCCCGCGCACGCTGCACAGCGTCACCTCGGCGGGCACCAGGTCCACGATCCAGTCCACGCCGGACGTCAGCGCCTGCACCAGCTCCAGCCGGCCGGCCGACGCGATGAGCATCTTGAGGTCGTACCCGTCGTCCGCCTGGTTGCGCACGAGCGGCGGGATCAGCATCCGGACCTCGCCGAGCCGCGGGTCGCCCAGCGGATCGGCCGGGATCTCGGTCATCTCCAGCGCGGCGCGCACGTCCCTCGGCAGGTCGTTCAGGTCGCCGATCGTGCCCGGGGCGGTCCACACCAGCTTGCGCTCGTCCACGCCCCCATCCTAGAAGGACGGACGTAGGTTCGAACCGGCGCGATGCGTTAGTCGGATGTGATTAGTAGCCGACCGGGCACCACGGGGCGATCGCGGTCTGGAACATAGCCGACAGCCGCGCTACCGCACCGTTGCGGTGTTCGTCCAGCATGCCCAGTACGCCGAACCGTCCGGCTGAAAAGCCTCCGAGGTAGATCGACCCGAGCACGGCCACGGGCAGCGTGACGTCCGGGGACTCCGCGCTCGGCCCGCAGGTCGCGCCATCCGGACCCCCTTCGAGCGCGAAGGTACCGGCTGCGTATCCGTCCTTGTCGACCACGCGCAGCACGACGCGGCCCGGGACCTCGTAGCGGCGCGCGGAGAGTGCGGCGGAAGTGTCGAGCACCCGGATCCACTCGGCGTCGCTCTGGTTGTCGGCCCAGGCCACCCTCCGGTTGACCAGCAGCTCACGCCAGAGCTCGTCCTCACGGCGGCCGCCCCTTCCGACCACCTCGCTCACCCAGTCATGATCGGCGAGGTACTTCCACAGCCGCGCCTCGTACTCGACGTTGATCGCGAACAGGTCCAAGACCTCGACAGGGTTGTCGGGGCGCTCGTGCGTCCATCGCTCCTCGCCGAACTTGTAGCGCAAGAAGCCGACAGCCTCGCCGCTCTCGTCCCGGCACAGAGCGTGCAAACACTTCTTCGGCGCCGGCTCTCCTTCGCGCAGCACCAGGTCGAGCTTGTTTTCCCACATCGCGCGGGTGCGGCTGACAGCGCCCGGCGTTAGGGCGCGCACTCGGTCGTAAAGAGGCGCAGCCTCCTTGAAGGCCGCCTCGGTGTCGACGACCTCGACATCGCCGGGCAGTTCACGCGCGAATGCGGCGGCACGCGCGTCAAGGTGCCATTTCGCGCAGGTCGTCGCCGGGCCGAAACCGAAGCGGCCGTAAATCGGATATTCGGACGCATACAGCCCGGCGAGTATGTCGCCGCGCTCCTTCGCGGCGCCGAGCTCACCGGCCATCATCCGAGAGAGCAAACCCCTGCGGCGATGCGTGGGCGCGACGGTCACCGCGCTAATCCCGGCGTGCGGTACGAACGCCCCTCCGGGAACAGTCGCCTCCAGACTGATCGCGCGCAGCGTGCCGACCGGCGTGGCCCCGTCGAAGGCGCCCCAACAGCGGTCCAGCTCGAACCAGCGGCGGCGGCGCGGCCCGTCACCACGGTTGTGCGGCGTGTTGAAGCCGACGTCGATCGCGTCGCTCCACGCGTCGAACTCCTCTTCGCGCACCCTGCGTACGTCGATCGTCATGACCGCAACGTATCCCTCGGCGTTGATCACTCGCGACTGGATTTCCAAGGGGTAGAGCGACCTCACGCAGGCCGCAGTGCCCGTGCCGCGAGGGCGATGCCCGTAGTCACGATCGCGGTCATCCAGAACGCGAAGGGGAGGGAGACCGCCGAGCCGAGCGCACCCACCGAAGGTCCGGCGACGAGGCCGGCGGCGTACATAACGGTCGTGATCCCGGCGACGGCCTGCTCCGCGTTGCTGCCCAGTCGCCCGGTCGCGGCGATGGCCAGCGGCACCGAGGTGGCGATGCCCAGGCCGACGGCGGCGAAGCCGAGCATGCCGAGCAGCGGGGTGTTCGCCAGCGCGACCATGCAGGTGCCGAGGACGGCGACCACACCGCCGAGCCGGACGGTCAGGACCGGGCCGAGACGCCGGGCGATCGCGTCCCCGGTCAATCGGCCGAACGCGAGGGTGGCCGAGAAGCCGGTGAGGCTGTATGCGCCCACGGCTGTGCTCGTGTGCGTGACGTCGGTGAGGTACACCGCGCACCAGCTGCGGGCCGCTCCCTCGGCGAAGATCCCGCAAAAGCCGACCACGCCGACGAACAGGATCGCGCGCGACGGCAGCGCGTAGTGCGGCGCGGCGACCTCTTCCGCCGCCGGATCGTCCGGCGGCAGCAGGGCGCAGGACAGGACGCCGACCACGGCGAAGACCGCGGCGGTCACCGCGAACTCGACCGGGGCGCCGATCCCGGCCGCGGCGCACAGTCCGCCGAGCGCGGAGCCCGCGATCATGCCGACCGCCCACATCCCGTGGAATCCGGACATGATCGACTTGCCCATGCGCGACTCGACCCGCACGCCGTGGGCGTTCATCGCCACGTCCGCGCAGCCGGCCGTCGCGCCGAAGACGAACAGCACCGCCGCGAGCGACCAGGGATCGGGCGCCAGCGCGGCCGGCACGAGAGAGACACAGAAAAGCGCCACCAGGACGCGCATGCCGATCTTGGCGCCGAAGCGGTGCACGACCTTGGCCGTCGCCGGCATGGCGGCCAGCGCGCCGGCGGTCTCCGTGATCAAGGCCGCGCCCAGCACGCCCGGGGTGGCGTGGATGTGCGTCTGGATCCAAGGCACCCGCGCGGCGAAGGTCCCCGAGATGACCCCGTGCACCGCGAAGATCAGATTCACCGCGACGCGGCCACGCCGCTCCTGCGCCCCGGGCACGGCATAGGGCACCGCGACCGCCAACTCTGCGCCCATGGGCTCTCCCCGAAGTCGCCGCCGTGCCTGCCTGTGGGCCACTTTAACAGTTAGGTTCCCTTAAAGATAGCCGAATGCTGCGTCGAAGCGCTTCGATGAAATCGATGACCATTCTTTGACTGTCGGCCTGCCGCACCACATCTTGACAGTCCACAGCGGCGGGCAGATATTTCGAAGCGCTTCAACACCCACATTGCCACATCAAGGCACCACGTGAAGGGAGCGCGCAACGATGCGCAGCAACCTGTTCAAGGCCGCCGCGGCGGCCCTGGGCGCCGGGGCGATCGCCGTGCTGTCCGTCGGTCCCGCCTGGGCGTACGCCTATGAGTCCTCCGCGCAGTACGCCTCGTATTCGACCGGCGGCTACACGATCTACAACGACGAGTGGGGCAGCGGCCACGGCACCCAGACGCTGTGGGTCAACTCGTCCAACAACTGGGGCGTCTTCTCCAACCAGCCGAGCACCTCGGGCGTGAAGTCGTACGCCAACGAGTCCAAGTCGGTGAACAAGGCGCTCAACTCGCTGTCCTACGCGAACAGCTCGTTCAGCGAGTCGCTTCCGGGCACCGGCAACTTCGAGTCGGCCTACGACATCTGGCTCAACGGCAGCGGCATCGAGGTCATGGTCTGGACCAGCACGCACGGCAACGTCGGCCCGCTCGGCTCGAACACCGGCAACCTGACCATCGACGGCAACACGTGGACCGTGTACGCGGGCAGCAACGGCAGCAACCCGACCTACTCGTTCAAGCGCACCAGCAACGAGAGCTCCGGCTCGGTGAACCTGCTCGACCTGCTCAAGTGGCTGGAGAACACCAGGCACTACTACTCGAACCCGACGCTGTCCACGATCCAGTACGGCTTCGAGATCAGCGGCACGAACAGCACGACGCAGAACTTCACCATCAACAGCTACTCCGCGTCAGCAGGCTGACAGAGCCGATTCAACAGCGAGTATCGACCAGCGCCGCCGCGTCCGGATCCTCGTCCGGCTGCGGCGGCGCCGCCAGCTCGGCCAGTTCCTCCAAGCGTGCTTCCGGGAAGACCCACATGTGCATCGCCCAGAATCGGAACACCGTGCCGAGCCCCTGTCCGACGATGAACTGAGCGATGTTCGCGGCGAGCAGCGATGTGTATCCGAGTACGTATTCGTTGAACGCCACGCAGGCTGCTGTGATGAGCATGCCGACAGCCGAGACCAGAAGGTACAGCGTGATCTCTGCGGCAGACTGCCTGCGCTCGCGGCGGCGGAACACCCAGTACTTGTTACCGAGGTAACCGATGACCGTACCGAGGGCGGTACCGCAGATCGAGCCGTAGACCTTCGGTGCGTGGAACACGCCGATGACTAGGTTGAACGTCGCGATATCGCAGGTGACGCCGACGATACCGACGGCTCCGAAGCCGACCATCTCGCGCCACAGCCGATGGACGATGTCGGTGGCCCAACGCCGCATGTGCTCCCCCAGCCAAGGTTGTGCGTAGGGTCATCGTCTGCCGCGCCCGCTGCGGTACCCCACACCGTCGTCATGTGTACGCGTCCAGTGTGGCGTACCGCAGCGTTCGCGGGCGTCATGCTGAGGGATGGGACCGGAGTCAGCCCTGGGGCGCAGCCTCGGCCGGTTCCTTCGGCTTCGCGTCGATTCCGGCCTCCTTGCGCTGGGCCGGGGTGATCGGCGTCGGCGCACCGGTCAGCGGGTCGCCGCCGGAGGCCGTCTTCGGGAAGGCGATCACGTCGCGGATGGTGTCCGCACCGGTCAGCAGCGCCACCAGGCGGTCGAGGCCGAGCGCGATGCCGCCGTGCGGCGGCGGCCCGTAGTTGAACGCCTCCAGCAGGAAGCCGAACTTCGAGCGCGCCTCCTCGTCGGAGAGGCCGATCGCGGCGAACGCCCGCTCCTGCACGTCCTTGCGGTGGATACGGATGGAGCCGCCGCCGATCTCGGAGCCGTTGAGCACGAGGTCGTACGCGTTGGACAGCGCGGTCGCCGGGTCCTTGTCGAAGGTGTCGAGGCTCTCCGGGGTCGGCGCAGTGAACGGGTGGTGCACCGCGGTCCAGCCGATCTGCTCGCCCTTCTCGTCCTCGACCGGCTCGAACATCGGGAAGTCCACGACCCACAGGAACTTCCACGCCTCGGCGCCCTGCGCGTCGGGGTCGATGAGCGAGCAGCGGCGCGCGATCTCCAGCCGCGCCGCGCCGAGCAGTTCCTGCGACGCGGTGCGCTTGCCGGCCGCGAAGAACACCGCGTCGCCGGCTGACGCCCCGACAGCCGCTCTCAGGCCGCTGAGATGCGCCTCGGAGAGGTTCTTGGCCACCGGGCCCCTCGGCTCGCCGGTCTCCGCGTCGAAGAGCACGTAGGCCAGGCCACGGGCGCCGCGGGCCTTCGCCCAGTCCTGCCAGCCGTCGAGTTCCTTGCGGGTCTGCGCCGCGCCGCCCGGCATGACCACCGCGCCGACGTAAGGGGCCTGGAACACCCGGAACTCGGTGCCCGTGAAGTACTCGGTCAGCTCGACGAGCTCCTGCCCGAAGCGCAGGTCCGGCTTGTCCGAGCCGTACCGCGCCATCGCCTCGGCGTAGGTCAGCCGCGGCAGCGGGGTCGGGATCTCGACGCCGAGCACCTCGCGCCACACCCGCTGCGCGACGGCCTCGCCGACCTTGATGACGTCCTCCTGATCGGCGAAGGACATCTCGATGTCGAGCTGGGTGAACTCGGGCTGCCGGTCGGCGCGGAAGTCCTCGTCCCGGAAGCAGCGCGCGATCTGGTAGTACCGCTCCATGCCGGCGACCATAAGCAACTGCTTGAACAGCTGAGGCGACTGCGGCAGTGCGTACCACGATCCCGGCTGCAGACGCACCGGCACCAGGAAGTCGCGCGCACCCTCAGGCGTCGAGCGCGTGAGGTACGGCGTCTCGATGTCCAGGAAGCCGAGGTCGTCCATCACGTCGCGGATGACCTTGGTGGCCTTCGCGCGCGTGCGCAGGTTGTAGGCCATGTCGTCGCGGCGCAGGTCGAGGTAGCGGTACTTGAGCCGCACTTCCTCGTTGATGTTCGCGCTCTTGCGCTCGTCGGTCGGGAAGGGCAGCGGCGCGGCCGTGGACAGCACCTCGACCGTGTCGACGACGACCTCGATCTCGCCGGTCGGCAGCTCCGGGTTGGCGTTGCCCTCCGGCCGCTCGCGCACCTCGCCGGTGGCCGTGACGCAGTACTCGTTACGCAGGTCGTGTACGGCCTCGGATGATGCCGATTCTGCGGCGTCCGCCGCCTGGCGGACCACGACCTGGACGACACCGGACCCGTCGCGCAGGTCGATGAAGGTGACGCCGCCGTGATCACGCCGCCGGGCCACCCACCCGGCCAGGGTGACGGTGCTTCCGGCGTCGGAGGCCCGCAGGCTCCCCGCCTCTCGCGTGCGGATCACGACAACTTCTCCTTGATCGTCGAGACGAGCTGGTCGATCGGAACGGGGACCTGTTCCCCGCTCTCCAAGTCCTTGAGCTGCACCACGTCGGCCGACAGGTCCCGCTCGCCGGCCACGAGCGCGTACCGCGCGCCGGAACGGTCCGCCGCCTTCATCGCGCCCTTCAGGCCCTTGCCGCCGTACGCGAAGTCGGCGTTAACGCCCTCGCGGCGCAGCTTGAGCACGAGGCCGAACAGCATGTGCCGGGCGGCCTCGCCCAGCGGCACCGCGAACACGTCCACGGCCCGGGCGGCACCCGGAGGCTCCACACCCTCGGCCTCAAGCGCCAAGACTGTACGGTCCACGCCGAGCGCCCAGCCGACCGAGGGCAGCGGCGCGCCGCCGAGCTCCTCCGACAGTCCGTCATACCGGCCGCCGCCGCCGATCGCGGACTGCGCGCCGAGGCCGTCGTGCAGGAACTCGAAGGTGGTGCGGGTGTAGTAGTCCAGGCCGCGCACCAGCTTCGGATCGTCCTCGAACGCGATGCCGCCGATCGAGAGCAGCGTCTGGACCTCTTCGTGGTACTTCTTGCAGGCGTCGCACAGATAGTCCGCGATCACCGGGGCGTCTGTTAGCTGCGCGCGCACCTCGGGACGCTTGTCGTCGAGCACCCGCAGCGGGTTGATCTCGATCCGCTCCCGAGTGGCCTCGTCCAAGTCGAGGCCGCGCAGGAACTCCTGTAAGGCGGCGCGGTACACCGGCCGGCATTCCTTGTCGCCGAGCGTGTTGAGCAGCAGCCGGACCTGGCGCAGCCCCAGGTTCTGGAACGCCTCGGCGGCCAACGTGATGATCTCGACGTCGACCAGCGGGTCCTCGACCCCCAGCGCCTCTGCGCCGACCTGCGAGAAGTGCCGGTAGCGGCCCTTCTGCGGGCGCTCATACCGGTAGTACGAACCCGAGTAGTACAGCTTCACCGGCAGCGCGCCCTTGTCGAGGTTGTGCTGCAGCGCGGCCCGCACCACCGACGCGGTGTTCTCCGGGCGCAGCGTCAGCGAGTCCCCGCCGCGCGTGGTGAAGGTGTACATCTCCTTGGTCACGATGTCGCTGGACTCGCCGACGCCGCGCTTGAACAGCGCCGTGTCCTCGAACGCCGGCGTCTCGACGTAGCCGTATCCGGCGCGCCGCACGACGGCGGCCATCGCCTCGCGCACCGCGAGGAAGGTCGCCGACTGCGGCGGGATCAGGTCGAAGGTCCCCTTGGGGGCCTGGAAGGTACTCAAGGCTGCGTTACCCGTCTATCCGCTACAGGCCGGTTCGCGCGGTACCCGGGTCCCTGAGCCGGGTCAGGAACGGGTTCGACGCGCGCTCGCGGCCGATGGTCGTCTGTGGTCCGTGGCCGGGCAGCACGATCGTGTCGTCCGGCAGCGGGAGCGCCACCCGCTCGAGCGATGCGAAGATCGCCTGCGGATCACCCCCGGGCAGGTCGGTGCGTCCGATGGAGCCGGCGAACAGCAGGTCCCCACTGAACAGCACGTCGACGTCGCGGTCGGAGTCGGCACCCCGCTCCGCATCGACACTGTCTCGCGGGAGCGTGAAGGTCACCGACCCCTTGGTATGGCCCGGGGCGTGGTTGACGACGAATTCGATGCCGAGCAGATCCGCGAAGCCCAGCCGCTGACCGTCCTCCAGCTCACGCACGTCCGAGGGCTCGGTGAAAGTTGCGCCGCCGAAAAACGCGGCCGCGTCCCGCACTCCGATCGCCGCGCCGGGGTCGGCGAGCATGAAGCGGTCGTCGGGGTGGATGAACGCCGGGATGTCGTGCGCGCCGCAGACCGGGGCCACCGACCAGACGTGGTCGTAGTGCCCGTGCGTGAGTATCACAGCCGCCGGCTTCAGCTTGTGTTCCCGCAGCGTGTCGTCCAGCGGCTTGACCGCGTCCTGGCCGGGGTCGATGACGACGCAGCGCTCGTTCGGTCCGGGCGCCACGACGAAGCAGTTGGCGCCGATCGGACCGGCGGGGAACCCTGCGATAAGCACGTGCGTCCTGTTCTCGACGGATTTCGGCGGGCTTGCGGGCGGCCGTGATGGTCAGCCAAGACTACCGGCGGCGCGCGTACGATCGCGAACCGGTAACCGCGACCCGTTGCGTCTTCAGGACGTGCCCGTACACTGCACGCGGGCAGCATCGACGCGGGTGTGGCGCGAAGTTCAGCGCGAATTTTGAGACAGGGAGAACACGAGAGTGGCGAGCACCAAGGACCGGCAGCGCGCCCTGGAGCGCGCACGCTACGAGCGGGTGCAGGCGAAGATCGCCAAGCAGCAGGCGGCGGCGAGGCGCAACAGGCGCATCGCGATCGTCACGGCCATCGCGATCGTGGTGGTCGGCGGCGGCGCCACGGCGGCGGTCCTGCTGACGTCTTCGAACACCCCGACCAAGCCGGTCGCACAGAGTTCGGCCTCGGCGCAGGCCAGCACCAGCGCGGCGCCGTCGAGCACGGCGGAGAAGATCGGCTACACCAAGAGCGGCACCGCGTCCAAGGACGTCGGCATTCCGGTGTTCAACGCGGTGCAGGCCGCCAAGCCGTACACCGCGACGATCCACACCAACCGCGGCGATGTCGTCTTCACCGCGCTGACCTCCAAGGCGCCGTACACGACCTTCTCGTTCCAGTACCTGGCCGGGAAGAACTACTTCAACAACACCAACTGCCACCGGCTGACCACCTCGAGCATCTACGTGCTGCAGTGCGGCGACCCGACCGGCACCGGCTCCGGCGGCCCCGGGTACCAGTTCCAGGACGAGAACCTGAACTACTTCGGCGCGGCCGGGTCCTCCGGCACGGTCACCTACAAGGCCGGGACCGTGGCGATGGCCAACTCCGGGCCGGGCACCAACGGCAGCCAGTTCTTCCTGGTCTACAAGGACTCCCCGCTCGGCCCGAACTACACGCCGTTCGGCACGATCACCAAGGGCCTGGACATCCTGCAGTCGATCGCCGCGCAGGGCTCGGACAACGCCAACGGCACCGGTGACGGCAAGCCGAAGGAAACCGTGACTATCCAGTCGGTCTCGATTTCGTAGCCGACCGCGCGGATACCCGCTCATCCGACGGTCCCTGGACGCGTTTACCGACTGTCCGGGGACCGTCGTTGCTTGTAGAGTGCCCTGCGCCTGTTGTAAAAACGGCGCCTCGATGAAAATGGAACAACATCGGTCTACCGCAGTACCGTGACGCAAGGGGCGCGTCGCCATAGATCACGGTCACAAGTCGCACGTCCAAGGAGGGCACCGTGTCCGAGGGACCGGAGCAGCCGGAGCAGACCGCCAGCGCCGAGCCGGAGCCTGAGGCCCCGCGCGACGGCACAGGGGAGGCTGCGCAGGCGTCCAGCGAGTGGGGCAGGGTCGCCGAGGACGGTTCCGTGTTCGTGCGCACGGCCGAGGGCGAGCGGCAGATCGGCTCCTGGGCGGCGGGCACGCCGCAGGAAGGCCTGGCCTTCTACCAGCGCAAGTTCGACGGCCTCAAGGCCGAGGTGGAGCTGCTCGAGCGCCGGCTGAGCACCACGAACCTGGATGCCAAGGACGCCGACGCGAGCATCGCCAAGCTGCGCGAGCAGCTGGTGGAGCCGCACGCGATCGGCGACCTGGACGCCCTGCGCGGACGGCTCGACAAGCTGCACGAGGTCGCCGAGCAGCGCCGCGCCGCCAAGCGCGAGGCGCGGGCCAAGCAGCAGGCCGAGGCGGCCGCGCACAAGGAGCGCATCGTCGTCGAGGCCGAGGGCCTCGCGCAGTCCGGCGAGTGGAAGGCGACCGGCGAGCGGCTGCGCGCGCTGGTGGACGAGTGGAAGGGCGTACCGCGCCTTGACCGCAAGTCCGACGACGAGCTGTGGTCCCGGTTCAGCGCGGCCCGCTCGGCCTTCGCCAAGCGCCGCAAGGCCCATTTCGCGCAGCTGGACGCCGAGCGCGAGGAGGTGCGCGCGCGCAAGGAGGCGCTGGTCGACGAGGCGGAGAGCCTGGCCGATTCGACCGATTGGGCGAGCACCGCGCAGCGTTTCCGCGACCTGATGAAGCAGTGGAAGACGGCGGGCCGGGCGCAGCGCGAGGTCGAGGACAAGCTCTGGGAGCGGTTCAAGACCGCGCAGGACACCTTCTTCACCGCGCGCAACGCCGACCTCGACCAGCGCGACGCGGGCTTCCGGGAGAACCAGACCCGCAAGGAGGAGCTGCTGGCCGAGGCGCAGAAGCTGCTGCCGATCTCGGACCTCAGGAGCGCCCGCCAGGCGCTGCGCGGCATCCAGGCGCGCTGGGAGGAGATCGGCCCGGTCCCGCGCGAGGCCAAGCCGCGGCTCGAAGGCTCCCTGCGCGACGTGGAGCGCGCGGTCGCCGACGCCGAGCAGGCCGAGTGGAAGCGCACCAACCCGGAGGCCAAGGCGCGCGCCGAGGCCACGGTCCGGCAGCTGGAGTCCTCGATCGCGAAGTTCGAGAAGGAGCTCGAGCGGGCCCGCGCGGCCGGCCAGCAGCGCAAGGCGGAGGACGCAGAGGCGGCGCTGACCGCGCGGCGCGAATGGCTGGCCCAGGCTCAGGCCGCCCTCGACGAGTTCACTCGATAGCGCCAATCCGGTAATACGACGCCGTCGGCCGCCCGCAGCGCGTGGGCGGCCGACGGCGTTTCAGATCCGGCTCTACTTCGCGTCTGACCGTGCTCGCTCTGACCGGGCGTCAGCGAATCACACGCGGTAGACGTCGTAGACGCCCTCGATGCCGCGCACCGCCTTGAGCACGTGGCCGAGGTGCTTCGGGTCGCCCATCTCGAAGGTGAACCGGGACATCGCCACCCGGTCCCGCGAGGTGTTCACGTTCGCGGACAGGATGTTGACATGCTGGTCGGACAGCACCCTGGTCACATCGGACAGCAGCCTGGCCCGGTCCAGCGCCTCGACCTGGATGGAGACCAGGAACACCGAGCTGGCGGTCGGCGCCCACTCCACCTCGACCATGCGCTCGGGCTGGGCCATCAGCGCCTCGACGTTGCCGCAGTCCTTGCGGTGCACGGACACGCCGGCGCCGCGCGTCACGAAGCCGACGATGGCGTCTCCGGGGACCGGGGTGCAGCAGCGCGAGAGCTTGACCCAGATGTCGTCCATGCCCTTGACCAGCACGCCCGGGTCGCCGCCCGGCCTGCCGCGGCCGCGGCGCCGCTCACCCTTGTCGCCGGGCAGCGCCGGCAGCGTGGACTCGGCCAGGTCCTCGGTCGTGCCCTCCTCGCCGCCGAGGGTCTGGATGAGCCGCTGGACGACCGACTGCGCCGAGACGTGGTTCTCGCCGATCGCCGCGTAGAGCGCGGAGATGTCGGCGTAGTGCAGGTCCAGGGCGATCGAGCCGAGCGACTCGCTGGAGAGCAGCCGCTGCAGCGGCAGGCCCTGCTTGCGCATCGTCTTGGCCAGCGCCTCGCGGCCCTGCTCGATGGCCTCCTCGCGGCGCTCCTTGGTGAAGTGCGCGCGGATCTTGTTGCGGGCCCGCGGCGAGGCGACGAAGCCGAGCCAGTCGCGGCTGGGGCCCGCGGTGGGCGCCTTGGAGGTGAAGATCTCGACCACGTCGCCGTTGTCGAGCTTCGATTCCAGCGGCACCAGGCGGCCGTTGACGCGGGCGCCGATGCAGTGGTGCCCGACCTCGGTGTGCACGGCGTAGGCGAAGTCCACCGGCGTGGAGCCGGAAGGCAGCGGCACCACGTCGCCCTTGGGCGTGAAGACGAAGACCTCGGAGGCGGACAGGTCGAAGCGCAGCGCGTCGAGGAACTCGCCCGGGTCCGCGGTCTCCCGCTGCCAGTCGAGCAGCTGGCGCAGCCAGGCCATGTCGCCGACCTTGTTGCCCTGCGCGGCCGCGTCCGCGCTGCCGGCCGGGCCGCGTACCGCCTCCTCCTTGTACTTCCAGTGCGCCGCCACGCCGTACTCCGCGCGCCGGTGCATCGAGTACGTGCGGATCTGCAGCTCCACCGGCTTGCCCTGCGGCCCGATGACCGTAGTGTGCAGGGACTGGTACATGTTGAACTTCGGCATCGCGATGTAGTCCTTGAACCGGCCGGGGACCGGGTTCCACCGCGCGTGGATGGTGCCGAGCGCCGCGTAGCAGTCGCGCACCGACTCGACCAGGACCCGGATGCCGACCAGGTCGTAGATCTCGGTGAAGTCGCGGCCGCGCACGATCATCTTCTGGTAGACCGAGTAGTAGTGCTTCGGCCGGCCGGTGACCGTGGCCTTGATCCTGGCGCCGTGCAGGTCGCCCTGCACCATGTCGATGACCTGGGCCAGGAACTCCTCGCGCTTGGGCGCGCGCTCGGCGACCAGGTGCACGATCTCGTCGTACATCTTGGGGTAGAGGATCGCGAAGGCGAGGTCCTCGAGCTCCCACTTGATCGTGTTCATGCCCAGGCGGTGCGCCAGCGGGGCGTAGATCTCCAACGTCTCGCGGGACTTCTGCTCCTGCTTCTCCCGGCGCATGTAGCGCATGGTGCGCATGTTGTGCAGCCGGTCGGCCAGCTTGATGACCAGGACCCTGATGTCGCGGGCCATCGCCACGACCATCTTGCGCACGGTCTCGGCCTGCGCGGCCTCGCCCAGCTTGACCTTGTCCAGCTTGGTCACGCCGTCGACCAGCAGCGCCACCGTGTCGCCGAAGTCGCGGCGCAGCATCTCGAGGGTGTAGTCGGTGTCCTCGACGGTGTCGTGCAGCAGCCCCGCGCACAGGGTCGGGATGTCCATGCCGAGTTCGGCCAGGATCGTGGTGACCGCGACGGGGTGGGTGATGTACGGGTCGCCGCTCTTGCGCCGCTGGCCGCGGTGGTACTTCTCGGCGATCTGGTAGGCCCGCTCCAGGGTGCGCAGGTCCGCCTTGGGGTCGCTGGCCCGCACGATGCGGAACAGCGGCTCGAGGACCGGACTGGGGCCGCCGGGGCGCGGCCCGCCGAGACGCGCCAGCCGGGCGCGAACCCGGCTGGAGGTGGCAGGCGTGGCGGGGCGTTGGGAGGTCTGTGGCGCGGCCTGGGTCGTGGCCTGCGGCGCGGGCTGGCCCTCAGCGGGGTCGGCGGCGGCGGGAACGGCGGCCGTGGCGGCGGTCGACGACTGCGCGGGGGCGTGCTCGGGCTCCGGGCCTGCGGGCGCGGCCGACGGTGCGGGCGCTGCCGTCCCGGTCCGCTCTTCCTGCTGGGCTCGTACCGCTGCCTCCGGCGTGGTCGTCAAGCGACTACCTCCCTGTCCCGGTCATGTCAGGGTCAACGGGGTGCGCCGCCTCAAGATTCCGGGCCTTTCGCTCCATCCTAGCGGTGCCGGGCGGCGCCGAGGATGAAGATTGGATCTAGACGGTATTCGATCTAGACGGTGTTGGATCTAGACGGTGTTGGATCTACACAGTCAGCAACGCGGTCACGGGCAGCTGCGGGCTTTCCGCGGCCAGCCGGTCGCGGCCGCCGAGGAAGCCGAGCTCCATCAGCACCGAGACGCCCACCGGCTCGGCGCCGCACTGCCGGATCGCCTCGATGGCGGCCGCGGCGGTGCCGCCGGTGGCCAGCACGTCGTCCACGATCAGCACGCGGTCGCCGGGCTGGAACGAGTCCTGGTGGATCTCCAGGGTCGCCTCGCCGTACTCCAGCGCGTAGGAGACCGCGAAGACCGCGCCGGGCAGCTTGCCGGCCTTGCGCACTGGAATGAACCCGATCTCGGCCTCCACTGCCACGGGTGCGGCCAGGATGAAGCCGCGCGCCTCGAGCCCGACCACCTTGGTCGCCCCGGCCACGCGCGCCTGCCGGGCGAATTCACCGGTCATCGCGCGGAACGCCGCCGGGTCGGCGAGCAGCGGGGTGATGTCCTTGAAGACGATGCCCGGCTTCGGGTAGTCGGGCACGTCCCGGATGCGCGAGGCGAGCAGGTCAGCAATCACGGGGCCACTGTAGTGGCAGCTCGAAAAGCAGATCGCCCGGGCATCGGCGTAGCGCGCCCGGCACTGCGCGACTGTCGGCGGGAAACGTACCGGCGCGCAAAGCAGATCGCCCGGGTACCGCACCCTCACGTCGAGAACGACGATCGGGGGCAGTACCCGGGCGCGGGCCTGTTAACTGGGCGGCGTGCGCTCAGCGGCGCTTGGACCGCGGCTGGTTGCGCACCGGCTGGTTGCGCGGACCGCGCGCTCCGGCCGCCGACGCTCCCGCCGCTGCGGGCTTCGCGTCCTGCGGTTCGGCCTGCTCGGCGACGACCACCGCCGCGGGCACCTTGCCGGCCTTGGCGTCCGCCGCCGCCTTCGCGGCGAGCCGCTGCTCCTGCGCGCGCACCGCCGGCTCGAGCTCCTTGAGCCACACCAGCATCGGAGTGGCCACCAGGATCGAGGAGACGGTACCGGCGCCGATGCCGACCAGCAGCGCGAGCGCGAGGTCCTGGAGCACCGCGGCCTGCGAGACCGTGCCGCCGAGCAGCAGCGAGGCGACCGGGATCAGCGCGATCAGCGAGGTGTTGACCGAACGCACCAGGGTCTGGTTGACCGCGAGGTTGGCGGCCGGGCCGTAACCCATCTTGTTCTGGTCGACCAGCTGCCGCTTGTTCTCCTTGACCTTGTCGAACACCACGACCGCGTCGTACATCGCGTAACCGAGGATGGTCAGGAAGCCGACGACCGTGGTCGGCGAGACCTCGAGGCCGGACCAGGCATACACGCCCACGGTGATCACGATGACGTTGATCAGCGAGGTCAGCGCGGCGACGGCCATCTTCCACTCGAAGAAGAGCGCCAGGTAGACCGTCAGCAGCGCCAGGAAGATGATCAATGCCTCGATGGCGGCCGTGGACACGTCGTGGCCCCAGCTCGCGCCGACCAGCTCGTTGGTCACCTTGGTCGGGTCGATCCCGGCCGCCTTGGCCAGATCCGCGCTCAGCTTCTCCTGGGTCTTGGAGGAGATCGTCGTCGTGGTCACGGTGACCTGACGGCCGCCGCCGACGACCTTCTGCTCCTGCACGGTCGGCGCGGGCACGCCGTCGGCCTGGGCGATCGAGGTGACCTGGTCGGTGCTGAGCGTCGCGCTCGGCACGGTGATCACCGAACCGCCCTTGAAGTCGACGCTGAAGTGCAGCCCCTGCACCACCAGGCCGAGAATCGAGAGCAGCAGCACCGCACCGAAGATCGCGGCCCAGCGCCGGCGCCGCCCGACGATCTCGAAGGAGACCTCGCCCCGGTAGAGGCGGTTTCCGAGGGAATCGCGCCCGGCCATCAGACATCCACCCGCTTCGTCTCGTCGCTCTGCACGCCGTTGGCGTCGGCGGCGGCCTGCTCCGCGGCCTTGCGCCGCTCGGCGATCGTCATCCGCCGGCCTCCGGCACTCGCCGGGGCGCGGAACGTGGTCCGGGTGCCGCCGAGCCGCTCTGGATCGAGGCCGGACCACTTGTGCCCGCCGCCGAAGAACTCGCTCCTGGCCGCCAGGGTGATCAGCGGCTTGGTGAACAGGAACACCACGACGATGTCGATCACCGTGGTCAGGCCCAGGGTGAAGGCGAAGCCCTTCACCGAGCCGATGGACATCAGGTACAGCACCGCCGAGGCGAGGAAGGACACGAAGTCCGAGGCGATGATCGTGCGCCGGGCCCGGTGCCAACCGTGCTCGACCGCGGTGCGCAGGGTCCTTCCTTCACGCACCTCGTCGCGCAGTCGTTCGAAGAACACGACGAAGGAGTCCGCGGTGATACCGATGGCCACGATCAGACCGGCGACGCCCGCCAGCGAGAGCGTGAAGCCCATCAGCGGGCCGAGCAGCACCGCCGAGGAGTAGGTCAGCAGCGCCGCGACGATCAGGCTGGAGATCGCGATGGAGGCCAGGCCCCGGTAGTAGAAGATCACGTACAGGAACACCAGGCCGAGGCCGACCGCGCCGGCCAGCAGGCCGCCGGACAGCTCGTGCCCGCCGAGGGTCGGGGAGACGATGGAGACCTGGGAGATGTCGAACCGCAGCGGCAGCGCGCCGTAGTTCAGGACGGTGGCCAGGTTGTCCGCGTCGGTCTGCGAGAAAGTGCCGGTGATCTGCGCCTGGCCGCCGGTGATGGCGCCCTGGTTGACCGCGGGGGCCGACTCGACCACGCCGTCGAGCACGATCGCGAACTGGCCGCTGCCGGTCTGGCTCGAGTACTGCTGGTAGAGCTGCTGGGTGGCGGTGGCGAAGTCCTTGGTGCCCTTGGCGTCGAAGTTCAGGTTGATCTGCCAGTTGCTGGTCACCGTCTGCCCGGCCATCACCGGGGTGGCGCTGGCGCTCTTGACGTCGGTGCCGGCGACCTCGGACGGGCCGAGCAGGTACTTGGCGGTGTTGTCCTTGTCGCAGGTGGCCACGTAGTCGGTCGGCAGCGCGTCGGCGGCGGCCTTGGCCGCGGCGTTGGCGGTGGTCTTGTCGGCGCAGTTGAGCGTCGCGAAGACGGCGGCCGCCTTGCTCTCGGAGGCCGAGGCGGCCGTGCTGGCCGAGGAGGAGGCGCTCGGCGTCGCGGAGGCGGACGCCTTCGCCGTGCTGGAGGCGGAGGCCGCGGGGCTGGCGCTCGAGCTCGCGGCGTCCTTGAGCGTGGTCAGCTTCTCGGCCTGCCCCGAGGCCTTGGCGCTGGCCGACGCGGAAGCCTTGGGCGCGGCGGAGGAGGAGGCCTTGGCCGACGAAGAGGCCGAAGGCGCGGCGCTGCCGGACGCGGACGGCGACGGGGAGGTGCTCGCCATCGCGCTCGCGGCCGCCGACTGCAGCACCGGGCGGAAGTAGAGCAGCGCCATCCTGCCGACCTGGTCGACCAGGGTCTGCGAGTTGTGGCCCGGGATCTCCACCTGGATCGTGTTCGAGCCCTGCTGGGAGACCTGCGCCTCGGACACGCCGAACGCGTTGACGCGCTCGCTCATGATGGTGACCGCGGTACCCATGGCCCCGGCCGGGATGGTGGTCGTTCCGGGCGCCGGGCTGGCGGTGAACACCGCGCTGGTGCCGCCGGCCAGGTCGATCGCCAGGTGCGGCTTGGTGTTCCCGGTCCCGAACATGGTGGCGTACAGCGCCACGACGAGGACCGCCAACAACGCCAGCGGCCGCCAGGGTCCCTGCCCCGCCCCTCCGGCCACCCACCCACGGGCCCCGGAGCGCCTCCCGCTCCGGGTCTTCCTCGCAGCCACGTTGCACTTCTCCTGTGTCATCACGGTCTCGACACGGCCGTTCCCAGGCGCCACTGGCCGCCGGCCGCTTGAGCGGCGGGCGGCCGGGCGGAACCCGGGCGGTGCCGTGCTTGGGACGGTTGCGCACCGTCCGGCGTTTCCCGCCCGCGGAGAATTCTTCGGCGATTCTCAGCCGCGATCCCCGGGAACCGGCCGAAAAACCGCCGCGCGGCGGGATGGTCTACCTCGTCGTGCTACCGCTTCGTGGCGGGAGAAGCCGTGTGCAGCTCCTCCTGCGCCCCGGTCTCCTGCGCGCCCGCGGGCACCTCGTCCTGCGGCTCGGCCGCGGCCTCGGGCTCGTCGGTGCTCTCGCCGGTCAGCGCCTCGGGCTCCTCGCCCTCCGCGGGCTCCTCGGCCTCGGGCTCGGCGGGCGCCACGACCCCGGCCACGGCGGACTTGACGAACTTGAGCCGCACGCCGGGGGTGGTCTCGACGACCACGTGCTCGTCGGTGACCTCGACGACCTCGCCGACCAGTCCCCCGATGGTGCGGACCTCCGCGCCGAGCGTGAGCGCGTTCTGCAGCTGCGCCGCCTGGGCCTGCCGCTTCTTGTTGCCGCGGCTGGTCATGAAGATGAAGACGCCGCCGATGACGACGATGTAGATCAGCAGTAGGTTCACGATTTATCGGCT
Source organism: Actinocrinis sp. (assembly GCF_035650855.1). Lineage (GTDB taxonomy): Bacteria > Actinomycetota > Actinomycetes > Streptomycetales > Catenulisporaceae > Actinocrinis. Next base: position 27,436 of record NZ_DASRGV010000122.1, read on the forward strand.
GTCCTATCGGGACCGTCCCACGGTTCGACGCGGTGGCGATCGTCTGCGCGGAGCGCGCAGGCACTCCAGGTCACGCGGAGTCTATGCGCTCATACCCGCACGAAACAATGAGACCAGGCCACGACGTGATCCCAAATCGGGAGCACTCGCGCCAATGCAGTGCCCGACTACGCGCCCGGGTTGCCGGGATCGTCGCCGAATAGCCCGGCTTGCCCCGGTGCGGACTGGCCCGGCACGGTCTGGTTCCAGGCCGCGCCGCCCGGCGCCGGTCCGGCCGGCATCGGCAGCCCGAGGTGCGCCCAGGCCGCCGCGGTGGCGATACGGCCGCGCGGGGTGCGGGCCAGCAAACCCTGCCTGACCAGGAACGGTTCGGCGACCTCCTCGACCGTGTCGGTCTCCTCGCCGATGGCGACGGCGAGGGTGGACAGGCCGACCGGGCCGCCGTTGAAAAGGCGTAACAACGCGCCGAGCACGGCCCGGTCCAGCCGGTCGAGGCCGCGCTCGTCCACCTCGTAGACCTCCAGGGCGGCCCGCGCGGCGTCGAGGGTGACCCGTCCGTCCCCTCTGACCTGCGCGAAGTCCCGGACGCGGCGCAGCAGCCGGTTGGCGATACGCGGGGTGCCGCGGGAGCGGGAGGCGATCTCCGCGGCGCCTTCGGCCTCGATGTCCACGCCGAGCAGCCGCGCGGAGCGGTGCGCGACCCGTTCCAGGTCCTCGGACTCGTAGAACTCCATGTGCCCGGTGAAGCCGAAGCGGTCGCGCAGCGGGGCGGGCAGCAGGCCGGAGCGGGTGGTCGCGCCGACGAGGGTGAACGGTGGAAGTTCCAAGGGGATGGCGGTCGCGCCCGGTCCCTTGCCGACGATGACGTCGACCCGGTAGTCCTCCATCGCCATGTAGAGCATCTCCTCGGCGGGCCGGGACATCCGGTGGATCTCGTCGAGGAAGAGCACCTCGCCGTCGGCGAGCGAAGAGAGGATGGCGGCCAGGTCGCCGGCGTGCTGGATGGCCGGGCCCGAGGTGATCCGGATCGGCGCGCCGAGCTCGGCGGCGATGATCATGGCGAGGGTGGTCTTGCCCAGCCCGGGCGGGCCGGCCAGCAGGATGTGGTCGGGCGCGGTGCCGCGGCCCTTGGCCGCGTGCAGCACCAGTTCGAGCTGTTCGCGCACCTTGCGCTGGCCCACGAAGTCGGTGAGCGACTTGGGGCGCAGCGCCGCCTCGGCTGCGCGTTCGTCGGTGTCCGCGCTCGCGTCCATCAGCCGCGGCTCGTTGGTCATTGCGCTCTCCCCCGCCGGTTATCGCTTCAGACTGCGCAGTGCGGCGCGCAGCAGGACGGGCAGTTGCGGGGTGTCGCCGCGGGCCTCGGCCTCGGCGGCGACCGGCTCGACGTCGGCGAGCGCGGCCTCGGCGTCCCGGGCGGTCCAGCCGAGGCCGGTCAGCGCTTCGAGCAGCTGGCCGCGCCAGGGCGTGACGCCGGGCGCGGCGCCGCCGGCCGCTGGACCTCCGGAGGCGCCCTGCGCGGCCGCGCCGCTGGGTGCGCCGAGCCGGCCTTTGAGCTCGATCAGCAGCTTCTGCGCGCCCTTCGGCCCGATGCCGGGCACCAGTGTCAGCGCCCTTTGGTCCTGAGTGGCGAAGATGGTGCGCAGCGTGTCCGGGCGGTGCGTGGCGAGCATGGCCTGCGCGAGGCGGGGACCGACTCCGCTGGCCGTCTGCAGCAGCTCGAAGACGGTGCGCTCGTCGTCGTCCGCGAAGCCGTAGAGGGTGAGCGAGTCCTCACGCACGATCAGACTCGTGGCCAGGCGGGCCTGCTGACCGACCGTCAGCTGCGCGAGCGTGCCGGGCGCGCAGTGCACGAGCAGCCCGACCCCGCCGACTTTGACCACCGCCGCGTCCGGGGCGAGCGTGTCGACCTGGCCCTCGACGAAGGCGATCACGCGGCGCCGCCGGACGCTGGCAGTTTCCGCACGCCGCTCATCTGAAGCCGCCCTTCCGCCGTCCACGTTCCCTGTGCATCGGCACGTTACCGGAGGGCAGCGACACTCCCTGGCGTTGCAGCGCTTCGGCGATCCGATCGGCCGCGCCGCCGCGCCAGACGTGGCAGATCGCGAGGGCCAGCGCGTCGGTGGCGTCGACCGGCTTGGGCGCCTCGGCGAGTTTCAGGATGCGTACCACCATCGCGGCGACCTGTTCCTTCTGCGCGCGCCCGTCACCGGTGATCGCGGCCTTCACCTCGCTCGGCGTGTGCATCGCGACCGGCAGCCCGCGCTTCGCGGCAGCCACCATGGCGATCCCGGCGGCCTGCGCCGTGCCCATGATCGTACGAACGCCCTCTTGCGCGAACATCCGCTCCACGGCGACCGCGTCGGGCTTGTACGTGTCCAGCCACTCGCTGATCTGCTCGTCGATCGAGAGCAGCCGCCGGTGGATCGGCTCCTCGGCGGGCGTGCGCACCACTCCGGCGGCCACTATCGACAGCGGGGCGCCGATACGTCCCTCGACCACGCCGACGCCCATCCGCGTCAGTCCCGGGTCCACGCCGAGAACTCTCACGGCGCTCAGCCGCGCGGGTCGATGACGGAAATGCCCGCGTCCTTCGCGGCGAGGGCGAGGCGGTCGTCGTACGTCGCGATGCCGTCCAGGTCCGGCAGCAGGACTCGGGCCGTGGCCAGGTGGATGGCATCGAGCGAGCGCAGCATGCGGTCCGGCTCGTTCATCGCGGCCTCGACGATCTCCTCGTCGATCGGGATGAAGTCGAAGGCCAGCAACAGCGCCCGAGCCTCCGGCAGCGCCGCGGGCAGCGCCCGGGAGACCGCACGCACCACTTCGATCCGCAGGAGTGCGGAGCTGACCCAGGCGGATCCCGCCGAAGCGTCGTAGAACTCGGCGAACGCATGGGAATGCGACTCCTCGGCCACCAGCTTGAGCGCGGCCGAGGTGTCGATGTAGTAGAGGCTCACCAGCGATCCCCGTCCCGCGACTCGGCCAGGGCCTCGCCCAGCCGGTCGGTGCCGTCGCCGGACCGCATCCGCGGCCGGAAGCCGGGACGCACCGCGCGCTTCAGCCGGCCCGCCTCCACCAGGCGGTCGAGCGCCGGGATCGGCTCGTGCTCCTCGACCGGGACGATGCGCGCCACGAGCCGCCCGTACTCGGTGATGTCGATCGTCTCGCCGTGCCGGACCCGCGCCAGCACCTCGCTGGTGTTGTGGCGCAACTCGCGCAGGCCGACGGCGTGCTCGTGCAGTGCGGTCATGGCCGAAAATGTAACACAAAAATGTATAACATGCCCGCACGCGGCCGGGCGGCGGCTACTCCTCGTCGAGCTTGGCCATGATCTCGTCGGACACGTCGAAGTTGGCGTAGACGTTCTGCACGTCGTCGCTGTCCTCGAGCGCGTCGATGAGCTTGAAGATCTTGCGCGCGCCTTCCTCGTCCAGCTGCACCTGCATGGTGGGCATGAACGGGGACTCCGCCGAGTCGTAGTCGATCTTGGCGTCCTGCAGCGCGGTGCGCACCGGGATCAGGTCGCCGGGCTCGGAGAGCACCTCGAAGGAGTCGCCGAGGTCGTTGACCTCCTCGGCGCCGGCGTCCAGGACCGCCTCCAGGATCGAGTCCTCGGTCAGCCCGTCGCTCTTGGGCACGATGATCTGGCCCTTGCGGCCGAACAGGTAGGACACCGAACCCGGGTCGGCCATCGAGCCGCCGTTGCGGGTCATCGCGACCCGGACCTCGGAGGCGGCCCGGTTGCGGTTGTCGGTCAGGCACTCGATCAGCACCGCGACGCCGTTGGGGGCGTAGCCCTCGTACATGATGGTCTGGTAGTCCGCGCCGCCGGCCTCGGCCCCGGAGCCGCGCTTGATCGCGCGGTCGATGTTGTCGTTGGGTACCGAGCTCTTCTTCGCCTTCTGAATGGCGTCGTACAGGGTCGGGTTGCCCGCCGGGTCGCCGCCGCCGGTGCGCGCGGCCACCTCGATGTTCTTGATCATCTTCGCGAAGAGCTTGCCGCGCTTGGCGTCGATCACGGCCTTCTTGTGCTTGGTGGTCGCCCACTTGGAGTGGCCGGACATGCCCTCGCTCCTTCTTCCAAAACCCCGTCGTCACGGACTACACGGAGTCGCCAGCGGACTCGTCTCTGGCCGCCGCGGCCCTGCGCGGCGGCGGGTTCAGCGGGCGGCGCGCGCGATCTGCGCGAAGCGGCCGTGCACGCGCAGGTCCCCGGTCAGCTCCGGATGGAACGAGGTGGCCATCAGCGCGCCTTGCCGAACGGCGACGATCCTACCCGCGCCGGGACCCGCCGTGACCCGCGCCGTGACGCGCACCGCCGGATCGACCTGCTCGACCCACGGCGCGCGGATGAAGACGCCGTGCAGGGTTCCGGCCGCGCCGGCCGCGCCTTCCGCTCCGTCAAGGCCGTCGAACTCGATCGGGCCCTCGAAGGAGTCGACCTGCCGGCCGAAGGCGTTGCGGCGCACGGTCATCGCGATGCCGCCGAAGGTCTCCTGGCCGGACGCCGCGTCGAGCACCCGGTCGGCGAGCATGATCATGCCGGCGCAGGAGCCGTAGGCGGGCATCCCGCCGGCGATCCGCTTGCGCACCGGCTCGAACAGCTCGAAGGCCGTGGCGAGCTTCCACATGGCGGTGGACTCGCCGCCCGGGATGACCAGTGCCTCGACCGCGTCGAGCTCGGAGGGGCGGCGCACCGTGACGGCGCGCGCGCCCACCGCGTCGAGCATGGCCAGGTGCTCGCGCACGTCGCCCTGGAGGGCGAGCACGCCGATGGTGACGGGCTGAGACGCCGTCACCAGCCGCGCCCGGCGTAGCGCTCGGACTCGGGCAGGGTGTCGATGTTGATGCCGACCATCGGCTCGCCGAGCCCGCGGGAGACCTTGGCGATCACGTCGGGGTCGTCGTGGAAGGTGGTGGCCTTCACGATCGCCGCGGCGCGCTTGGCCGGGTCGCCGGACTTGAAGATGCCGGAGCCGACGAAGACGCCCTCGGCGCCGAGCTGCATCATCATCGCCGCGTCGGCCGGGGTGGCCAAGCCGCCGGCGGTGAACAGCACGACCGGCAGCTTGCCGGTGGCCGCGACCTCCTTGACGATCTCGTACGGCGCCTGGAGGTTCTTGGCGGCCAGGAAGAGCTCGGACTCGTCCAGCGTGGTCAGCCGGCGGATGTCCGCGCGGATCTGGCGCATGTGCCGGGTGGCCTCGACCACGTTGCCGGTGCCGGCCTCGCCCTTGGAGCGGATCATCGCGGCGCCCTCGGCGATCCGGCGCAGCGCCTCGCCCAGGTTGGTCGCGCCGCACACGAACGGGACGGTGAAGGCCCACTTGTCGATGTGGTGGGTCTCGTCGGCCGGGGTCAGCACCTCGGACTCGTCGATGTAGTCGACGCCGAGCGACTGGAGCACCTGCGCCTCGACGAAGTGGCCGATCCGGGCCTTGGCCATGACCGGGATCGAGACGGCGTTGATGATGCCGTCGATCATGTCCGGGTCGGACATGCGGGCCACGCCGCCGTCCTTGCGGATGTCGGCCGGGACGCGCTCGAGCGCCATGACCGCGACCGCCCCCGCGTCTTCGGCGATCTTCGCCTGCTCGGGGGTGACCACGTCCATGATGACGCCGCCCTTGAGCATCTCGGCCATGCCGCGCTTGACGCGGGCGGTGCCGAGCTGCGGGGCCGCGTCGGACTGGCCGGGAGTGGGGTTGGTGGACACAGCTGACCTCGCTCGCGGGTACTCAGGCGTGATGGAGACGCATCCATCTTATGACCTGATGAGCCTGATCCCGGTTCACGGCCTGTCAGAAGCGTCCCACCTCAGGCTTACGCTGTGCGGAGTGACCCGAGGTAGTGACTCTTACCAGGAAAGCGCGGGTCTTAGCGGGCGAAGACGGCGGGCGGCTCGTCGTCGATCTCGAAAGTCGGCTTATCGGGAGCGCGACCGGCGAGCCGGAAGTACCGCACCCGGCGATATCCGCGGATCTGGCGTACCGCACGCACCGACTCGTTGTGGAAGCGCCGCGCGAGCTGGACCCTCCGCATCGACGCGCCAAGCTCCTGGACCAGATCCGCGCCCTCGGGCGTCTCGGCCAGCTGCTTGAGCTCCTCGGGATCGTCGAACGCCGCGCGCAGGTCGCGGGTGAGCGCCGATTCGGCAGGTTCGCGCTCGTCCTCGGTCGCGATCTGGGCGCTGCGCGCGGCGGTGGCCAGGATGACCGCGGTGGCGACGTCGAGCAGTCCGGAGCGGGCGAGCTCGAGGGTCGCGGCGGAGCGGCGGACCAGTTGCGCGTCGAGGGCCACGCGGGCCGCGTCGAGGCGCACGTGCAGCCGGTCGAGCCGGGTCGCGGTCCAGCTGAGGTAGAGACCGAACAGCAGGATGAGGACCGCGACCAGGACGACGATCTCGGTGTACTGGGTCAGGACGAGCTTCACCGCTGGCTCCGATCGGCGTCGGCCTGCGGTTCATCGCGCCGGCCGCCGTCGGCTCGGTCGCCGTCGCCGCTCGTGCCACTGCTGGCGCCGCTGTTACTGCCACCGCCGCTGCTACTGCTGCCGCCGCCGCCGCCACCGAGGCCGAAGCCGCCGAGGCCGCCGAGGTTCCCGAGCGCGCCGAATCTGGCGGTCCCGGTGCGCGCGGCGGCGGCGCGGGCCTGGCTGGTGCGCGTGCTGACCTGTGCGGTGGATTCGGTGACCATCTCGTAGACGGACAGGATGTCCGCGGCGACCACCGACCAGTCGTACTTGCGCACGCACCGGGTCGCCTCCTCGCGCAGCGCGTCGCGGCGGGCCGGGTCTGCCAGCAGCCCGAGTGCGGCCTTGGCGAGGGCCGCCGCGTCGCTGTTGGGGAACATCTGCCCGGCCGAGCCGCCCTCGAGTACCAGCGAGAACGCGTCGAGATCGGTGGCCAGCACCGGAGCGCCGGCGCTCATCGCCTCGACCAGGATGATGCCGAAGGACTCGCCGCCGGTGTTCGGCGCGCAGTAGATGTCCACCGAGCGCAGCAGCTGCGCCTTTTCCTCGTCGCTGATCATGCCGAGGAAGGTCACGTTGTCGCGCACCTCGTCGGGCAGAGCCTCCGCCGCCTCCTCGGTGTCACCGCGGCCGGCGACCAGCAGCCTGGTCGCGGGGCGGGCGGCGACGATCGCGGGGAACGCTTCGAGCAGCACCGGCAGGCCCTTGCGCGGCTCGTCGATCCGGCCGATGAAGCCGATCGTGCCGCCCTTGCCGTCCGGACCGCCGTCGCCGTGCGGCGTCGTCCAGTCGGGCCGGGACAGCGCGTCCGCGAAGTAGGCGACGTCCACGCCGTTGGGGATCACGACCGCGTCGCCGCCCAGGTGCTCGACGAGGGTGCGGCGGGCGTACTCGCTGACCGCGATGCGCGCGTTGATCTTCTCCAGGGCCGGCTGGAGGATCGGGTAGGCCGCGGTCATGGCGCGGGAGCGCGGGTTGGCGGTGTGGAAGGTCGCGACCATCGGCACGGTGGCGGCCCAGCACGCCAGCAGCGAGAGCGAGGGCGTGCCCGGCTCGTGCAGGTGCACGACGTCGAATGCGCCCTCGTGCAGCCAGCGGCGGACGCGCGCGGCGGACAGGAACCCGAAGTTGAGGCGCGCGACCGAGCCGTTGTAGGGCACCGGCACGGCCCGCCCGGCCGAGACGACGTAGGGCGGGACCGGCGTGTCGTCGTCGGCGGGCGCGAGGACGGAGACCTCGTGGCCGAGGCCGATGAGGTGCGCGGCCAGGTCGCGGACGTGGAACTGCACTCCGCCCGGCACGTCCCAGGCGTAGGGGCAGACGATCCCGATTCTCATGCTGGCCCGGCTGCTTGCCCCGTGGGCTTCGGCGCCTTGGCCGGATCCAGGTCCGCCAGCCAGAGCTTCTGCAGCATGTGCCAGTCGGCCGGGTGCTCGGCGATGCCCTGCTCGAAGACGTCGACCAGCGCCTGGCACATCGCCGCGATCTTCTCCTCGCGGCTGCCCGTCTCCGGGACCTCGATCTTCGGGTGCACCCTGGCCTGCTGGTGGCCGGTCTCGTACCAGAGCGTGACCGGCATCAGCGCCGCCCCGGTCGCGATGGCCAATGCGGCGGGCCCGGCCGGCAGCTTGGTGGTCTCGCCGAAGAACTGAACCGGCACGCCCCGGTCGGTCAGGTCGCGCTCGGCCACCAGGCAGACAAGGCCGCCGGCCCTGAGCCGCCGGACCAGGCCGAGGAAGGTGTTCTGGCCGCCGGTCAGCGGCAGCACCTCCATGCCGATGGACTCGCGGTAGGCGAGGAAGCGCTCGAACAGCCGCTCCGGCTTTAGGCGTTCGGCAACCGTGGTGAATCCGTTGTAGCGGTGGGCGGCCCAGGCGCCCGCGTGGTCCCAGTTGGCCATGTGCGGCAGGGCCAGGACCACGCCCTTGCCGGCGGCGTGCTCCTTGTCCAGGTCCTCCATGCCGTCGACCGGGAAGGTGGCGTCGATCCGCTCCTGCGACCAGGTTTCGAGGCGGAAGGTGTCGCACCAGTACCGCAGGTAGTTGCGCATCGCCTGCTTGGAGACCTGGCGGATGCGTTCGGGGCTCGCCTCGGGCCCGAGCACGCGGGCCAGGTTGCGCTCCAACTGGGTGACGCCCTTGCCCCGTTTGGCCCAGACGCGGTCGGCCACGCGCTCGAACAGCCGGTACGCGGTTCGCTCGGGCAGCCGCTTGACCACCCCCCAGCCGAACGCGTAGAGGCGGTAAGTCGCCTCGTCCCTCAGGTTGCTCATTCGCTCGTCGCCTCCGCGATCGGCTCGCCCGGCGCGGCCGGACTGTGAGGACTGGCGGGGCCGGCCGCGCTGACGGCCATGGCCTGCTTGCGCACGTGCAGGATGCGTTGCACGACGGTGGCCGTCGACCCGATCGCCAGCCCCCACAACGCGATCGCCTGGATGAACGGCACGCCGAGCCCGGCAAGGCCGGTGGCCACCAGCGAGCCGACCAGCCGCTCGCCGCGCTCGACGAGGCCGACCGAGCAGTCGTAGCCGAGCGACTCGGCCTTGGCCCGCGCGTAGGAGGTGATCGCACCGGAGACCAGGCAGACCAGGGCGAGCACGAACATCCACCGGTCGCGCACCCCGGCGAAGTAGTAGGCCAGGCCGCCGAAGATCGCCGCGTCGCCGAAGCGGTCCATGGTGGCGTCGAGGAAGCCGCCCCACTTGGACACCCGCCCGGCCAGCCTGGCCATGGTGCCGTCGAGCAGGTCGGAGAAGATGAAGGAGGTCACCGCGACGGTGCCCCAGAAGAACTGCCCGCGCGGGAAGAGCGCGAGCGCCGAGAAGACCACGCCGAGCGTGCCGACGAGGGTGACCGTGTCGGGTCCGACCCCGCGCCGCAGCAGGAACTGCGCGGTGGGGGTGAGCACGCGGGTGAAGAACGCCCGCGCGTAGCGGTTCAGCATCGAAGTCCCAGCGTCGTCGGCAGCGCGTGGGGCGCTGCGCACGGTGCACGTTTCCAGGCGGCGCGGCCCAAGGTGACGGCACGGGGCCGCGGACCGCGGCGCCCATCGTATTGGGTGCGCGGGCCGCGATCGTGCCCGGCCCGCAAGTGCCTCTAGTCCGTGACGGATGCGATAGCACGCGGCCGGGTGTGGCGTATCGCGGGACGTCCCGTCGAGTGGAAGGCTTGAAGAGGACTTGTCGGGCGCTTCGAAGAGGAGTTGTCTGCAAGGAAAACCTGAACACTGCGTTACGCACGGATCACGGGATCGGATCGGCCCGGTGCCGCCGGCCCGCCTGATCAGTGCGGACGCGGGCCAGTACTCGCCGGGAGGATACCGATGTCCGAGAAGAAGGATGCGAACCGCGGCGGCAGGGATGCGAAGGCGCCGGTGGCCGAGCGGCCGGAGTCCGTCCGCAACGTGGTCCTGGTCGGGCACACCGGCGCCGGGAAGACGACCCTGGTCGAGTCGCTGCTCGCGGCGACCGGGACGATCGGGCGGCCCGGGCGGGTGGAGGACGGTTCGACGGTCACCGACTGCGACGACATCGAGCACCGGCTCGGCCGCTCGGTGAGCCTGGGGCTCGCGCCGCTCGAGTTCGGCGGGATCAAGGTCAATCTGCTGGACGCTCCGGGTTACGCGGACTTCGTCGGCGACCTGCGCGCGGGGTTGCGGGCCGCGGATGCCGCGCTGTTCGTGGTGTCGGCGGCGGACGGCGTGGACGGCGCGACGCAGCTGCTGTGGGAGGAGTGCGCGGCGGTGGGCATGCCGCGCGCGGTCGTGGTGACGAAGCTGGACAGCCCGCGGGCGGATTTCGACGAGACCGTGGCGATCTGCCAGCGGGTCTTCGGGGACGGGGTGCAGCCGCTGTATCTGCCGCTGCTGGACGACCACGAGCAGGTCGGCGGGGTGATGGGCCTGCTCTCCGAGCGGATTTACGACTACACCGGCGGGCAGCGCGCGGAGAACGAGCCGGATCCGGAGCACCTGGAGCTGATCGAGGGGCCGCGTAACGCGCTGATCGAGGGGATCATCGCGGAGAGCGAGGACGAGTCCCTGATGGACCGTTACCTCGGCGGCGAGCAGATCGACGTCAAGGTGCTGATCGATGACTTGGAGACCGCGGTGGCGCGCGGGCACTTCTACCCCGTGCTGCCGATGGGCGCGGTCTCGCACGACGCGGAGGAAGGCGCGGTACGGGTCGGCACGATCGAGCTGCTCGAGCTGGTGACGAAGGCGTTCCCGGCGCCCGGCGAGCACCTGATCCCGGCGGTGACCACGCCGGACGGCGCGCCGAAGGCCCCGCTGGAGTGCGACCCGAACGGGCCGCTGGTGGCCGAGGTGGTCAAGACGACCTCGGACCCGTACGTCGGGCGGATCTCGCTGGTGCGGGTGTTCTCCGGGACGCTGCGCCCGGAGCAGCCGGTGCACGTGTCGGGGCACGGCCGGGCCGAGCGGGGACACCCGGACCACGACGTGGACGAGAAGGTCGGCGCGCTCTCCTGCCCGCTGGGCAAGGTGCAGCGCACGGTGCAGCAGGCGGTGGCCGGGGACATCGTGGCGGTGGCGAAGCTGGCGCACGCGGAGACCGGCGACACGCTCTCGGCGAAGGACGACCCGGCGCTGATGGAGCCGTGGGTGATGCCGGATCCGCTGCTGCCGGTGGCGGTGCTGGCCAAGGCGAAGTCGGACGAGGACAAGCTCGGGCAGGCGCTGGGCCGGCTGGTGGCCGAAGACCCGACGCTGCGCCTGGAGATCAACCCGGAGACGCATCAGCTGGTGCTGTGGTGCATGGGCGAGGCGCACCGCGACGTCGTGCTCGACCGGCTGTCGACGCGGTACAGCGTCGCGGTGGACACGGTGCCGTACCGCATCTCGCTGCGGGAGACGTTCACCGCGAAGGCGACCGGGCACGGACGGCATGTGAAGCAGTCCGGCGGCCACGGCCAGTACGCGATCTGCGACATCGAGGTCGAGCCGCTGCCGAACGGCGGGGGTTTCGAGTTCGTGGACAAGGTGGTCGGCGGCGCGGTGCCGCGCCAGTTCATCCCGTCGGTGGAAAAGGGCGTGCGCACCCAGCTGGAGCGCGGCGTGTTCGCCGGTTACCCGCTGGTCGACGTGCGGGTGACGTTGTTCGACGGCAAGGCGCACTCGGTGGACTCCTCCGACATGGCGTTCCAGACGGCCGGCGCGCTGGCGCTCAAGGAGGCGGCGGCGAAGATCACCGGCGCGCTGCTGGAGCCGGTGGACGCGGTGGAGATCAGCGTCGCGGACGAGTTCCTCGGCGCGGTGATGGGCGACCTGTCCGGGCGGCGCGGCCGGGTGCTGGGCACGGAGCCCGATTCGGCCGGGCGGACGCTGGTGCGCGCGGAGGTGCCGGAGACCGAGCTGTCGCGCTACCCGGTGGAGCTGCGCTCGCTGTCGCACGGCACCGGCGTCTTCACGCGCGACTACCTGCGGCACGAGGCGATGCCGCCGCAGGTCGCCGCGAAGATCCTGGCCGAGGCGTCGTCCTGATCCTCAGGTCTGATCGTCAGTACTGATCGTCCGTACTGATTGTCAGAACTCTGCGGTGATCCGGGTGCACCGGCCGTTCCGGTCGCACCCGGCCCGCAGAGCGCGCACCCGGTCCGCGTCGGCGAGCGGGAACACGACCAGTCCGGAGAACTCGACCGGTTCGTCGGGGTGTTCGCGCAGGCGCTCGGTGAGCAGTTCGTATTCGTCGACCGGTTCGTCGCCGAGGTCGGTGAAGTCGGTCAGCGCGGATTCGTCGAGCAGGCATACGTAGCCTGACGGCGCGTCGAAGCCGGGCGCCAGCGTCTCCCAACGCTCCGGTTCGGCGTCGGCGAGGCGCAGTTCGAGCCCTGACCCGTCTGCGGATACCTGATACTCGCCGGGCGGCAGCACGAGATCGAGCGGCTTCGCGTCACCGAACAGCGCGCTCGGATCGCCGACGATCAGTCGGCCGGTGGGCAGCGCGAGCGTGGCGTGCATGGAGATCGATCTTAGGAGGCGTCCGAGTTCGCGGGCCAATGCCGCGCCAGCAGCTCGCGGGTGTCCGCGAGCAGTTGCGGCAGCACCCGGGTGCGGCCGATCACCGGCATGAAGTTCGCGTCGCCGCCCCAGCGCGGCACGATGTGCTGGTGCAGGTGCGCGGCGATTCCGGCGCCGGCGACGGTGCCCTGGTTCATGCCCAGGTTGAAGCCGTGCGGGTTGGAGGCGGCGCGCAGCGCGGCCATGCCCTGCTTGGTGAACGCGGCGAGCTCCGCCGTCTCGTCCAGCGTCAGGTCCGTGTAGTCCGCGACGTGCCGGTACGGGCAGATGAGCAGGTGGCCGGGGCTGTATGGATACAGATTGAGGACGGCGTAGACGAGCTTGCCGCGTTCGACGATCAATCCGGCCGCGTCGCTGAGGGTGGGCACCCGGCAGAACGGGCAGCCATCGCCGGCCTCGGCGCTCTCCGGCTTGTTCTCGCCCTTGATGTAGGCCATGCGGTGCGGCATCCACAGCCGCTCGACGTCGTCGGGGACGCCGGGACCGTCGGGCTGCCCGGCGCCAGCGCCCGCACCGATGCTGTCTGCGCCGTCCCGAACGCCTGACTGTTGCTCGGTCTGCATCCGCGCGTCCATAGCGGCCAGCATATTCGGTGCGCCTGGTGGCCGGTCACGACCGCGACGGGTTGTGACCGGCCCTCAAGGCGCCGACCCGGTAGTGAGCGACGCGGACTAGCGCCGCTCGCGCACCGCCGCCACGATCTCGGCGACGGCCTCGTCAACCGGGACGCCGTTCTTCTGCTCGCCGCTGCGGTAACGGAACGAGACGGCGCCCTTAGCGGCGTCCTCGTCTCCGGCCAGCAGCATGTACGGCACCTTGGCCTTCTGCGCGTTGCGGATCTTCTTCTGCATCCGGTCGTCGGACGCGTCCACCTCGACCCGAATGCCTTGAGCGCGCAGCTTGGCGGCGATCTCGTCGAGGTAGGCCACGTGTGTGTCGGTGATCGGGATGCCGGTCACCTGTACCGGGGCGAGCCAGGCCGGGAACGCGCCCGCGTAGTGCTCAAGCAGGATCGCGAAGAAACGCTCGATCGAGCCGAACAGCGCGCGGTGGATCATCACCGGCCGGTGCCTGGCGCCGTCCGCGCCGGTGTACTCAAGGCCGAAGCGCTCGGGCTGGTTGAAGTCGACCTGGATGGTGGACAGCTGCCAGGTGCGCCCGATCGCGTCCCTGGCCTGCACCGAGATCTTCGGGCCGTAGAACGCGGCGCCACCCGGGTCGTCGACCAGCTCGAGCTCCTGCTTGAGCGCGGCCTGGCGCAGGGCCTCGGTGGCCTCGGCCCAGGCCTCGTCGGTGCCGATCGACTTCTCCGGGTCGCGGGTGGACAGCTCCAGGTAGAAGTCGTTCAGGCCGTAGTCGCGCAGCAGGTTCAGCACGAAGGTGAGCAGGCTGTCCAGCTCGCCGGGCATCTGCTCCTTGGTGCAGTAGATGTGCGCGTCGTCCTGGGTGAAGCCGCGGGCGCGGGTAAGGCCGTGCACGACGCCCGACTTCTCGTACCGGTACACGGTCCCGAATTCGAACAGCCGCAGCGGCAGCTCGCGGTAGGAGCGGCCGCGCGCGTCGAAGATCAGGTTGTGCATCGGGCAGTTCATGGGCTTCATGTAGTAGTTGACGCCCTCGTCCAGCTGCATGGGCGGGTACATGCCGTCGGCGTACCAGTCCAGGTGGCCGGAGGTCTCGTAGAGTGTGCCCTTGGTGGTGTGCGGGGTGTAGACGAACTCGTAGCCCGCTTCCTCGTGCCGGCGGCGGGAGTACTCCTCCATCGCCATGCGCACGGTGCCGCCCTTGGGGTGGAAGACCGCGAGGCCGGAGCCGATCTGGTCCGGGATGGAGAACAGGTCGAGCTCGGTGCCCAGCTTGCGGTGGTCGCGCTTCTCCGCCTCGGCGAGGAAGTCCAGGTGCGCCTTCAGGGCGTCCTTCGACTCCCACGCGGTGCCGTAGATCCGCTGCAGCTGCGGGTTCTTCTCGCTGCCGCGCCAGTACGCGGCGGCCGAGCGCATCAGCTTGAACGCCGGGATGTTGCGGGTGGTCGGCAGGTGCGGGCCCCGGCACAGGTCCTTCCAGCACAGCTCGCCGGACTTCGGGTCGAGGTTGTCGTAGATGGTCAGCTCGCCCGCGCCCACCTCGGCGGAGGCCCCCTCGGCGGCGTTGGCCGCGGAGCCCTTGAGGCCGATCAGCTCCAGCTTGAACGGCTCGCCGGACAGCTCGGCGCGCGCCTCGTCGTCGGTGACGGCGCGGCGGGAGAAGCGCTGGCCCTGCTTGACGATCGCCTGCATGCGCTGCTCGATGGTCTTCAGGTCCTCCGGGGTGAAGGGCCGCTCGACCTGGAAGTCGTAGTAGAAGCCGTCCTTGATCGGCGGGCCGATGCCGAGCTTGGCCTCCGGGAAGACCTCCTGCACCGCCTGCGCCATCACGTGCGCGGTGGAGTGGCGCAGGATCGCGCGCCCGTCCTCGGAGTCGATGGCGACCGGGGTGATCACGTCGCCGTCGGCCAGCGGCCTGGCGAGGTCGACCAGCACGCCGTCCGCGGCGCCTGATCCCGAGCCCGAGCCCGGCGCGTAAAGGCGCGCGGCGATGTTGGAGCGGTCCCCGGCGAACTCCGCGGCGAAAAGGTCGCCGACGGTCGTGCCCGTAGTGACCGTCCGCTCGGCCCGTTCGGCTTGGCGGTCGATGGTCACCCGGATCTCGGACACCGTGGTCTCCTTGTTCGTCTGCTGAACTACGTCGGCTTCAGGCGCGGCGCGGACGTGCGCTGCTCTGCACGATCGTACCGACCGCGGTGGCCCGGGCATGACCGCATTTCGGGTCGGCGCGCGGCACCTGGCAGCCAACCGCAGGCCACCTCGCGTTCACCGGCCGGGGCTATGTTCGGGGCGTGGCCGTGACGGTGGGGGCACGTGTAGGCACGGAGCTGGCGACTGGTGGGGTTGGGAACGGCGGGCAGCGGAATCGCCGCAGTACCCCTTTCCGCCTGGCGGCGTGGACGGTGGCGGTCGGGCTGGCGCTGGGTGCTCTGCTTGGAGCGACGGTCAGCGCGTTTACCGCAGCGCGGGATGGTACGGAGAGCGTGGCGCAGCACGCGCGAATCGCCTCGGACGCCTCGGATCTCTACTTCAGCCTCTCCGACCTCGACGCCGAGGCGGCTCGGCTGGTGCTGCTGGGCAACGGCGCCGATCCTGGCACGGGCGCGTTGGATCATGCCGGTGACCAGATCGCGGCGCTGGACGCGTACAACCAGCGCACGGCGCAGGTTGACGCGGACCTTCGGCAGCTGGCCGGCGAGGACCCGAACGCCGCCCCGGTGACCGCGCTGACCGGCGGCGTGACGGAGTATCACCAGGTCGCCGACGCGGCGATCGCGCTCGACCAGACGGCGCCGAGCACGCTGGCCGACACGATGGGCGCGCCGTCCGGGCAGCCTGCCGCAGCCGCGATCGGTTACTACGCGCGGGCCACGACGTTGATGCAGAGTCGGCTGCTGCCCGAGGCCCGCGCGCTGCGCGACGAGACCTCGAACGCACTTTCAGATGCTGCGGCCTCCGCGCATCTGGCCGGAATCATCGGCGCGAGCGCGGTCGGCGCCATGGGATTGCTGGCGCTGGTGCTGGCGTCGCGGATGCACCGGCGGCTGCGGCTGTGGTTCCGTCGCACGCTCAATCCCGGCATGCTCGTGGCGCTGCTGGTCGCGCTCGGGTTGGCGATCGGGAGCCTGTTCGCGCTGATCGCCACCGCGCGGGACGCTTCGGCCGCTGGAGCGCGCTTCGCGGACTACCTCGCGGTGACGCGGGCGCGCGCGGCGAGTTACGACGTCGACGGTGCGGTAACGCGCTATTTGCTGATGCCGGACACCACGGATCAGCAGCTGACGAAGGCGCTGTCGACTGCGAACGGAGAGCTGACCGGTCTCGGCTCGGCGGGCACGGAGGCGGCCGCACGCTGGAAGCCGATCGTCCAGGCCCCGCAGGGCGACATTCCCGCGATCATCGGCCGATCGGATATTTCCACCGCGGATATTTCCAACGCACTGGCCCGCGACACCGGGACGGCCCGCGGCGATGAGGCCTTCGATTTCTATTACTACGACGCGGCGCTGGTGAAGCTGTCGGATGAGCGGCACGCCGCCTTCGACACCGCGATGGCCTCCGCGCGCTCGGACCTGGCCGGGTGGTCGTGGCTGCCGTGGTCGCTGGTCGCGGCGGCGTTGCTCGCGCTCGGATTCGGCGTGTGGCCGCGCTTCGGCGAGTACCGATAGGGCCGTGCGCCCCACCCGGCCCGGCCCGATCGCCGCTGAACCCACAAGTGCCACAGGGCCGTGTACGTAGACGGATACACAGGCTTACGATGGGCTACGAAACGATGGCCAAACGGGGAAAATACCAATTTGATCATCCTGGATTGGGGTGACGCACGGTGGGTGTCGAGATCGCGATCGCCGTGGTGGCCGTGGCGGCGCTGATCGGTCGTCCGCGGTTCCGGATCGTGCGGCAGTTCGAGCGGGGCGTGGTGTTCCGCTGGGGAAAGGTGCTGGGCCGGCCGCGCGAGGCCGGAATCGCCATGCTGGTGCCCTTCTCCGACAAGCTGATCCGGGTCAACACGCAGATCGTGACGATGCCGGTGCCCGCGCAGGAGGGCATCACCCGGGACAACGTGACGGTGCGGGTCGACGCGGTGGTGTACTTCCGGGTGATCGACCCGGTGCGGGCGCTGGTCGAGGTGCAGGACTACCAGTTCGCGATCGGGCAGGTCGCGCAGACCTCGCTGCGGTCGATCATCGGCAAGTCCGAGCTCGACGACCTGCTGACCAACCGCGAGCCGCTGAACCAGGGCCTGGCGCTGATGCTGGACTCGCCGGCGGTCGGCTGGGGCATCCACATCGACCGGGTGGAGATCAAGGACGTCGCGCTGCCCGAGTCGATGAAGCGCACGATGGCGCGGCAGGCGGAGGCCGACCGGGAGCGGCGCGCCCGCATCATCACCGCGGACGGCGAGCTTCAGGCGTCGAAGAAGCTGGCGCAGGCGGCCGACGTGATGTCGGACAGCCCGGCGGCGTTGCAGCTGCGGCTGCTGCAGACGATGGTCGAGGTGGCCTCGGAGAAGTCCTCGACGGTCATCCTTCCGTTCCCGGTGGAGCTGCTGCGCTTCCTGGAGCACTCGTCGCTGCCGCACGCCGAGCGGGCCGCCGAGACCCGGGCCGCGAACAAGGGCCGCAACCGCGCCGTCGTCGAGGAGGAAGAGGCGGCGGGTCTGACCGAGGCCGTCAAGCCGGAGGAGATCGAGGCCGCGGACGTCCCGGAGCTGCCCGAGGTGGCGTCGGTTCCGCAGAACGCGAGCACGCCCGACCCGATCGAGGACGAGCTCAACCGGGCTGAGGCGCAGTCGGACGGCGCGCAGCCGCAGCGGCTGTAAGAGCTTTGAACGGCCGGAACGGCAACGGCCGGAAAGGCAGCAGTCGGAACAACAACAGGAGCAGGGCACCGCGTTCAGGCGCTTTCGCGTCGTGGCGCGGTGCCCTGATGCTTCCGGTCATCCGCCGGTCGGGCTGTTGCGCAGGTAGTCCAGCACGACCGGGTCGATCTTGCCGTCGACCAGGCGCATCTCCAGGTTCTCCCGGCCGCCCCAGTTGCCCAGCGCCTTGCCCAGCTCGCCGGTGAAGCCCCGCTCGGACAGCAGGCCGGAGACCTCGGCGGCCAGCTCACCTTCCAGCGCGAGCAGTTCCTCGGGGTCGGGCTTGCCGAACAGCAGGTCGTGCACGTCGAGCAGCCGGGCTAGCTCGGCCACCGGCTCCTCGTGGTCGTCGACGCGCAGATCGACCAGCACGTCGCTGCCGTCGTACCCCTCCCCCGCGGCCACTACGTACAGCGCCGCGCTCTGCTTGCCGCGGCTGTCGCCGCCGACCTTGTCCCCGGCGGTCAGCGCCGCCAGCAGCCTGCGCGCCAGCGGCCCGCGCGGGTCGGAGGCCAGCCACGCCTCCTCCATCAGCGCCACCACCCGCGAGCCGGCCAGGATGTTGCCCTGGATCGCGTAGCCGTATCCGGTCGCGCCGCCCGCCCAGGGCAGGCAGCCGGGGCCGGTGTACGTCGCGGCCTGGCCTTCCGCGTCCACGACGCCGAGCTGGCGTTCCGCGGCCAGTTCGTCCGCGCCGGTCAGCGCCTCGACGGTCTCCTTCGCGCTTCTGCCCTCCGCCAGCAGCCGCAGCCCCTCGCCCTTGTAGCGCAGGTTCGCCAGGGCCTGGGTGGCCAGGGCGCCGCCCGGCCGGCCTTCGCGGGTGACCGCGGCGGCCGGGACCATGGCGCCGACGGCGAGGAACTTGGAGGCCACCGCGACGCCGAAGTGCCGGCCGTCTGCGCTGCGGGCGACTATGGAGAAGGTCATGCGCTCAGTTTTCCAAGACCGGCAGCAATTCCGGAAGATGGCCGTCGAATCGTTCCCCGGTCGCGACCCGCTCCGCGGGCACGTCGCCGTAGGTCGTGCCGCGCTGGCGGGTGGGCCGGCCGGCCGCGGCGGCAATCTCCTTGATTTCGTGTACTGACTTATAGCTGCCGTAGGAGGAGCCGGCCATCCGCGAGATGGTCTCCTCCATGAGCGTGCCGCCGAGGTCGTTGGCGCCGCTGCGCAGCATCTCGGCCGCGCCGTCGGGGCCGAGCTTGACCCAGCTGGTCTGGATGTTGGGGATCAGCGGGTGCAGCAGCAGCCGGGCCATCGCGGTGACGGCCCGGTTCTCGGCCAGGGTCGGCCCGGGGCGGGCGATGCCGGCGAGGTACACCGGGGCGTTGGTGTGGATGAACGGAAGCGTCACGAACTCGGTGAAGCCGGCGTGGCCGCGCTCGAGGTTTCGGCGCTGCATCTCGGCGAGCAGGCGCAGGTGGCCGACCCAGTGCCGCGGCTCGTCCACGTGGCCGTACATCATCGTGGAGGAGGAGCGCACGCCGAGGCTGTGCGCGGTCTCCACGATCTCGACCCAGGCGGCAGCCGGCAGCTTGCCCTTGGTCAGGACCCAGCGGACTTCGTCATCGAGGATCTCGGCTGCGGTACCCGGAATCGTGTCGAGCCCGGCGTCCCGCGCTGCGGTAAGCCAGTCCCGGATCGACATCCCCGTCCTGGTCGCACCGTTCGCGATCTCCATAGGCGAGAAGGCGTGTACATGCATGCCGGGGACGCGTTCCTTCACCGCGCGCGCGATGTCGAAGTACGCGGTACCGGGCAGGTCGGGATGGATACCGCCCTGCATACACACCTCGGTAGCGCCTACATCCCACGCCTGCTGCGCGCGGTCGGCGACCTGGTCGAGGGAGAGGGTGTACGCGTCGGCGTCGGTGCGGCGCTGAGCGAAGGCGCAGAACCGGCAGCCGGTGTAGCAGACATTGGTGAAGTTGATGTTCCGCGTGACAAGGAAGGTGACCTCCTCTCCCACCGTCGCGCGGCGCAGCTGGTCCGCGATGCGGCACAGTTCGTCGAGCGCGGCCGCATGTTCCGGCGTGGCGTGCTGAGCGGTGTCGAACAACGCGAGCGCCTGATCGTCCGTCAGGCGAGTCGGGTCGTCGGCCGCGACGGACAGCGCCGCACGCACCTCACCGTCCAACCGAATCGGCGCGCCTTCGAACTTCCCGCCGTCCTTACCCCCGCCGCTCCCGCTTCCGCGCCTTACCGTCTCGCGCAGTTCCTCCCAGTCCCCGTACACCGCGTCGAAGTCGCCGCGCCGGTCTCCGGTGCGTCCCTCCGTGTCGATCGCCGTGTGCAGGTCCGTCCGGCCATTCGCGCTGAGTACCGCCTCGGGCTCCTGCCACGGGCGCCCCTCGACAACCGCATCCTCGTCGGCGAGCCCGGTCGCGGGATCGACGAGCGCGCGCACGTGCGGTACCAGACGCGGATCGAGCCACGGCTCGCCGCGCTTGACGAACTCCGGGTAGATCGTCAGCCGTTCGCGGAGGGTGAATCCGAGGTCGGCCGTCCTCGCCGCGAGTTCCTCGATGTGCGGCCATGGGCGTTCCGGGTTGACGTGATCCGGGGTCAGCGGGGATACGCCGCCCCAGTCGTCGATCCCGGCGTTGATCATCTGAGCGTATTGTTCGCCGACGAGGTTCGGCGGGGCCTGGATGCGCGCGGCCGGGCCGAGGATCAGCCGGGCGGTGGCGATCGTCGCCGCCAACTCGTCCAGATCGGCGTCGGCGGCCCGCCGCATCGCCGTGTCCGGCTTCGCGCGGAAGTTCTGAATGATGATCTCTTGAATGCCCTGGTACTGCCGCTGCACGCGCCGGATCGCGAACAGCGCATCGGCTCGCTCGGCGTACGTCTCCCCGATCCCGATCAGCAGACCGGTCGTGAACGGCACGTTCGACCGTCCCGCATCCTCCAGCACCCGCAGCCGCACCGCCGGTTCCTTGTCCGGCGAGCCGTAGTGCGGGCCGCCGGGCTCGGACCACAGCCGCGTCGCGGTCGTCTCCAGCATCATGCCCATCGAGGGAGCTACCGGCTTGAGTCGCTGGAAGTCCGTCCAGGTCAGCACGCCGGGATTCAGGTGTGGCAGCAGTCCCGTCTCCTCGAGCACCCGCACGGCCATGGCGCGCACGTAGGCGAGCGTGTCGTCGTAGCCGTGGGCGTCAAGCCACTCGCGTGCTTCCGGCCAGCGGTCTTCCGGCCGGTCGCCCAACGTGAAGAGCGCCTCCTTACAGCCGAGTGCTGCGCCTTTACGCGCGATGTCCAGCACCTCGTCCGGCGACAGGTACATGCCGTGGCCTTCACGCCGCAGCTTGCCGGGGATGGTGACGAAGGTGCAGTAACCGCAGCGATCGCGACACAGCCGGGTAAGCGGTATGAACACCTTGCGCGAGTACGTGATGATGCCCGGACGCCCCGCCTGCTCAAGCCCCGCGTCACGCAAGCGTGCCGCGACGGTTGATAGCGCCGTCAGATCGTCTCCACGTGCTTGAAGCAGTACCTCAGCCTCAGCCAGATCCAGGGCCACTCCTTGCTCGGCGCGGTGCAGCGCCCGCCGCATCCCCGTTTGCGTCGGTACGTGCCGCTGCTCAACCATCCGCGCCTCCACGCTCGCGCCCGCCGCCCGTGCCCGTGCGGCCCGTGCCGTGCCCTTGCCCTGACCCTCATGCGAACCGGGGCACGGCTCCTATCCTTCCCTGTCTCGTCGACTGCATGATCAGCCGGGTACACCCGGCTCCTGCGGCTTTGGGTGTGGCTCGCCCTGGCGAGTTACCCTGAACGACGTCTCAACCAGGGAGTGATCAATGGCGATCAGCGTGTTCGACCTGTTCTCGATCGGCATCGGGCCGTCGAGTTCACACACGGTCGGACCGATGCGGGCCGCGCGCATGTTCGCGCGCCGGCTCAAGTCCGAGGGGCTGCTCGCCCAAGCCGCGGCGGTGCGCGCGGAGCTGTTCGGGTCGCTCGGCGCGACCGGTCACGGGCACGGCACGCCGCGTGCGGTGCTGCTCGGCCTGGAGGGCAATTCGCCGCGCACGGTCGATCTGGAGCAGGCCGATGCGGACACCGCGCGGATCAGGCAGACCGGCCGGCTGCGGCTCCTCGGCCACGAACTCGGCGCCGCGCACGAGATCGGGTTCGACGAGCAGGAGCAGCTGATCCTGCATCGCAGGCGCGCGCTGCCCTATCACGCGAACGGCATGACGCTCTGCGCGTACGACGCAGCCGGGCTTCCGCTGCTGGAGAAGACGTACTACTCGGTGGGCGGCGGCTTCGTCGTCGACGAGGACAAGATCGGAGCCGACCGTGTCGTCCCGGACGACACCGTCCTGCGTCACCCCTTCCGCACCGGCGAGGAACTGCTGCGGCTGACCCGGGAGACCGGTCTGTCGATCTCCGCGCTGATGCTGGAGAACGAGCTGGCCTGGCGCAGCGAGGAGCAGATCCGGGCCGGGCTGCTGGAGATCTGGCGGGTCATGCGCGAGTGCGTCGAGCGCGGCATGTCGCGCGAGGGCATCCTGCCGGGCGGCCTCAAGGTGCGCCGCAGGGCGGCGATCGCGGCCAGGGCGCTAAGGGCCGAGGGCACGACCCCGGCGAACGCGATGGAGTGGGTGACGCTCTACGCGATGGCGGTCAACGAGGAGAACGCGGCGGGCGGCCGCGTGGTCACCGCCCCGACGAACGGAGCGGCCGGCATCATCCCGGCGGTCCTGCACTACTACACGACGTTCATCCCCGGCGCGGACGACGAGGGCATCATCCGCTTCCTGCTCGCGGCGGGCGCGATCGGCATGCTCTACAAGGAGAACGCGAGCATCTCCGGCGCCGAGGTCGGCTGCCAGGGCGAGGTCGGCTCGGCCTGCTCGATGGCCGCCGGCGGCCTGGCCGAGGTATTGGGCGCGAGCCCCGAGCAGGTGGAGAACGCGGCCGAGATCGGCATGGAGCAC
>NZ_DASRGV010000123.1:0-16952 GCF_035650855.1 Actinocrinis sp.
AACACGCCACCCTCGGCCGGGTCTCTTGGCACGCGCTGTGGCCTGACCCTGACGAGCTGTCCGCCGTGGAGCCTCCGGACGACGGGAGCGGCAGCGAGGACCCGACGAGTGGGCACGGTGGCGAGGGTTCCGGCCCTAACAACTCGTCGATCGTCCTCTCCGTCGCCATCGCCGCGCTGCCAGGCTTGTCCACGACTCCGCTGACCGCGCTGCTCACCGGCGATATCGAGGCTCCGGTCCAGCAGTTGCTGCTCACTGGGAGCCATCGCGACGAGTTACGCGCGACGGTGCTCAAGGTGCCCCATCACGGCTCGGCGAATCAGGCTCCTGGCTTTACGGCGGCCGTGGACCCCACTGTCTCGGTCATCTCCGTGGGGCGAGGGAATCCGTACGGGCATCCGGCGCCCCGCACGCTACGACTGGTCGGCTCGGACGGAGCGCGGGTGTACCGCACCGATCTCGACGGCGACGTGGTGATCGGGCAGACCGCGGAAAGCGGCCAGGTCGCGGTGACCGGTCAGCATGGCGGCGGGATCCCCGGCGACCAGGCGGCTGGGACCGGCGCCCCACAGCCCGGCGATACACCAAACCGCCGGCACGGCAACAGCCATGGCCGCGGTCAGGGAAGCAACCACAGCTACAACCACGACCACGACAACGACCACGAGCCCGCGTTCCCATGAGTCCGTCAGGACGAGACCGTAGGATCGGTAACCATGCAGCCACCAGTCGCGAAGACCATTGCGCACGAACGAGTCCACCACGGCGACACCGTGAACGACCCCTATTTCTGGCTCGCCGACAAGGAGAACAAGGACGTCATCGCGTATCTCGAGGCCGAGAACGCGTACACGCAGGAGCGCCTGGCCGGTCAGGCCGGGTTGCGCGAGCAGATCTTCCAGGAGATCAAGGGGCGCACCCAGGAGACCGACCTCTCGGTGCCGAGCCGCAAGGGCGACTGGTGGTACTACGCCCGCACGCAGGAGGGCAAGCAGTACGGCATCCAATGCCGGCTCGCCGCGACCGGCGACACCCCGCCCGAACTGCCCGAGGACGGCTCGGCGCTCCCCGGAGAGCAGATCCTGCTCGACGGCAACGAGCTGGCCGAGGGCCACGGCTTCTTCTCGCTGGGCACCTTCGACGTCTCCCCGGACGGCAAGCGGCTGGCCTACTCGGTGGACTACGCGGGCAACGAGCGGTTCACGCTGCGCGTCAAGGACCTGGAAACCGGTGAGCTGCTGTCCGACGAGATCCCGGAGACCTCGTACGGCACCGCCTGGTCCCGCGACGGCTCCACGTTGTTCTACCTGACCGTCGACGAGGCGTGGCGTCCTTACCGGGTGCACCGGCACGCGGTCGGCACACCCGCCGCTCAGGACGTCGTCGTGTTCGAAGAGCCCGACGAGCGGTTCTGGGTCGGCGTCGGCCTGACCCGCAGCGAGCGCTACCTGCTGATCTCCCTCGGCTCGAAGATCACCAGCGAGATGTACTTGCTCGACGCCGAGGACCCGGCCGGGCAGTTCCAGCTCGTCGTGGCGCGGGAGACCGGGGTCGAGTACTCCGTCGACCACTGGGCGCACCCCACCGACCGGTCCCGCGACCTGCTGCTCGTGCTGCACAACCGCGACGGCAAGCAGAACTTCGAACTCGCCACCGCGCCCATCGACGCTGCCGGCGAATGGACCCCGCTGATTCCGCACCGCGAGGACACCCGCCTGCTGGAGGCCGAGGCCTTCGCGGACCACCTGGTCGTGGAGTATCGCCGCGACGGGCTCACCGGCCTCGCCATCCACCCGGTCGTCGACGGCCAGCCGTCCGCGCAGGGCACGCCGATCGAGTTCGACGAGCCCATCTACACCGTTGGAGCCGGCGACAACCCCGAGTTCAACACCGGCAAGCTGCGCCTCGGCTACACCTCGATGATCACCCCGTCGACCGTGTACGACTACGACATCGCCAGCGGCACGTTGCAGCTGCTCAAGCGTCAGCCGGTGCTCGGCGGCTACAACGCGGACGACTACGAGCAGCACCGCGTCTGGGCCACGGCAGAGGATGGCACCCGCGTCCCGATCTCGGTCGTGCACCGAAAGGGCGTCGAGCGTGACGGCACCGCGCCCGCGCTGATCTACGGCTACGGCTCATACGAGTATTCGCGCGACCCGTTCTTCTCGGTGGCTCGTCTCTCGCTGCTGGACCGCGGCTTCGTCTACGCCATCGCGCACGTGCGCGGCGGCGGGGAGATGGGCCGCGCCTGGTACGAGGACGGCAAGCTTCTGGCGAAGCGCAACACGTTCACCGATTTCGTCGCGTGCGCCCGCTGCCTGGTGCAGGAGCGCTGGACTTCGGCGGACCGGCTCGTCGCACGCGGCGGCTCGGCCGGCGGCCTGCTGATGGGCGCGGTCGCCAACCTGGCGCCGGAGGCGTTCCGCGGCATCGTGGCCGACGTGCCGTTCGTGGACGCGCTCAACACGATCCTGGACCCGACGCTTCCGCTCACCGTGATCGAGTGGGAGGAGTGGGGCAACCCGCTGGAATCGCCCGAGGTGTACGCGTACATGAAGGGCTACAGCCCGTACGAGAACGTCGAGGCGAAGCAGTACCCGTCGATCCTGGCCACCACCAGCCTCAACGACACGCGGGTCTACTACCACGAGCCGGCCAAGTGGATCGCGCGGCTGCGGGCCACGGCCACCGGCGGGGACTTCCTGCTCAAGACCGAGATGGAGGCGGGCCACGGCGGCCGGAGCGGCCGCTACGACTCGTGGCGCGAGGAGGCGCTGACCCTCGCCTGGGTCATCGCCACCGCAACCGGCTCCGAGTCCGGCGACGAGCTCGCGACGGCTTCCGCGACCGCAACGGGCTCCGAGTCCAGTGGCGAGCTCGCCTCCGCTCCCGCGACCTCTGACGCCCACGCAGAATCAGGCAGCTGATCATCGTGCCTGCCGCCACGATGCCCGCCGGCTCGCCTCCCGCGAGTCAGCCGCGTCTGCAAGGGAGCTGATCACCATGGCCCCGCCTGCCGTGAAATCCGGCGCGGCGTCCGCCGCGCCCGCGCCGCTGACCCTGGTCACCGGACCGGAGGAGTTGCTCGCAGACCGGGCCGTGGCGGAAGTAGTTGCCGCGGCCCGGGCAGCCGACCCGGCTGTCGAGATCTGCGACCTTGCCCCCGGAGCCCTGCAGCCCGGCACTTTCGCCGAACTGGTCTCGCCGTCGCTGTTCGGCGAGGCCAAGGTCGTGGTGCTTCGCGGTGTCCAAGACCTCGGCGCGGACCAGGCGGAGGAGGTCAAGCGGTACCTGTCCGACCCGGCCGAGCAAATCGTTCTGGTGCTGACGCACCCTGGCGGAGTGAAGGGCAAAGCACTGCTCGACGCCGTCAAGAAGCACAAGCCGGTGGTGGTCGACTGCCCGAAGCTCACAAAGCCCGCCGAGCGGATCACCTTTCTGCGCGGAGAGTTCCGCCGCCAGCGCCGCTCGATCACCGAGGAGGCCGCGCAGGCCGTGGCCGACGCGATCGGGTCGGACCTGCGCGAACTGGCGGCTGCGGCCGACCAACTACTCTCCGACACGGAGGGCACGGTCGATGAGGCGGTGGTCGCGAAGTACTACAGCGGACAGGCGGAGGTCTCCGGGTTCACGGTGGCCGATCTGGCCGTGGAGGGCCGCCTCGGCGAGGCGTTGGAACAGCTGCGCTTCGCGCTGGACACCGGCGTGGCTTCGGTGTTGATCACCAGTGCGCTGGCGACCGGGGTGCGCCAGATAGGGAAGGTGGCGTCGGCGGGGTCTAACGTGCGTGACCTCGGGATGCCGCCGTGGCGGGTCGACAAGATCCGCCGCCAGGCCCGCGGCTGGACGCCGGACGGTCTTACGGTCGCGTTGCGAGCGGTGGCCACTGCGGACGCGGCGGTGAAGGGGGCGGCGGCGGATCCGGCTTATGCGCTGGAGAAGTGCATTGTCGCTGTCGTGGGCGCTCGGTCCGCGACACGCTGACCCAGCCGGGAGCCGGGAGCCGGGAGCCGGGAGCCGGGAGCCGACGCGCTGGCACAGCCGATGGCCGACCCAGCCGACAGCGGAGCGCAGAAAACAGCGGCCCGGTGAGCCTCCTCAAGAGGCTTACCGGGCCGCCGAACGATTCAGCTTCAGCCCAACTGATCGGCTGATCAGCCAGCCATGTTGTTGACCTTCTTGGCCAGCGCGGACTTCTTGTTGGCGGCCTGGTTGGCGTGGATGACGCCCTTCGACACCGCCTTGTCCAGCGCCCGGGACGCCGCGCGCGCGAGCTCCTGGGCCTTCGCCTCGTCGCCGGACTCGACCGCCTCGCGGGTCTTGCGGATCGCCGTCTTGAGCGACGACTTGATCGACTGGTTGCGCTGACGCGCCTTCTCGTTGGTCTTGATCCGCTTGATCTGGGACTTGATGTTCGCCACGAAAAGCCTCTTCACGATCCTGGTGGTGGTTACAGCGCGGCGGGCCGCCGGGATCGGTCCCATGCGGTCGCGCGACGTCTTAAAGGTGTGACCACCGGCGGACCGTCCGGCCCGCGCGTCCCAGGGGGACGCTGTGCAACGCCGCGCCGCTGCGATTCCGCACCGTCTCGCTGGGAGGCTTCTGACAGAGCCGCAGGCCACGCGACCGCCTACTTTAGCAGTCACCGCGAGCTTCCCCGAAATCGCGCGAAGCGATCCGCGAGCCTTGGGCCAGTGTGATCACGCTGCTGGAGGGGCGCGCTGCGAGCGGATCACACTGCAGGAGGACGGCGCTGTTAGAGGATCACGCTGTGGGCGCCGCCGATCCGGAAACGTTCCGGCGCGTGCGTCAGCAGGATGATCTGGACGCGGGTGCCCGCTCGGTCCAGGATCGCGGCCAGCTGGTTCAGCCGCGCGCGATCCGTGTGCCCGAGCGCGTCGTCGAGGATCAGCGGCACGCCGCCTGCGTCCTGCGCTCCCGGCGGCGTGATCAGCTCCGCGCAGGCGATCCGGCCGAGCAGCGCCAACTGTTCGCGCGCACCCGCCGAGAGCTGATCGAACGGCACCGTCGCACCATCCGCCGTCTTCGTGCTGATCGTCAGATCCTCGGACACCGCGATGCCTACACCGGACCCGAACACACCCGCCGCGTACTTCTCCACCAGCGCCCGGAACGGTTCGGCGTACCGCAGCCATGCCCGCGAGCGGAACCGGTCCAACGTCTCGTATAGCAGCTTTGCGGCGGCCGCTTCCCGATGCAGCTGCTCGTAGGTCCGCTGGACGCGCGCCTGATGCGAAAGCGCGGCATCGAGCGACTCCTCCGGCCCGCTGTCCGCGAACGTCGCGATCCGCTCGGCCAGTGTGGCCAGCCGCTCCCGGCGCGCGGCCTGCTCCTCCTCCAATCGCGCGGGCAGCGAACGCGCCGTGTCGAGCCGTAGCTCTAGCTGCTGCGGGTTGAGCTGCTCGACCCGCTCCGCCGCCGTCTGGCGCTGCGCCCGCAGCTGCTCCAGTTCCGACTCCGTGCGCGCGGCGGGCAACTCGGCAAGCCTGTCCTTCGCGTGTCCGGCGTCCGCAGCCGCGTTGTCGACCTCGCGCCGGAGCGACGCGATCTTCTCCCGCAGGCCGACGACGCGCGACTCTTCATGTCCTGCTGCGGAATCGGCGACATGCAGCCGCGCCTCCGCGTCATCCTGACCGCTGCGCAGGTGTGTCTCCGTCGTCAGGGCTGCTTCGAGCGTGTCGGGTGCGGGCTGATCGGTGGGCCGGCCGGTTTCGTGCGTGGCGATCCTGTCCCTTAGCGCCGCGAGTCGGTCGTGTAGATCGGACAGCTCCTCGCCGTGCTGGCGCGCATCGGCAACTGCGGCATCCCGCTCCTGAACTGCAGCGCGGCGCTCCTCTTCGGCCGCGCGCCGCCTGCGGTGGGCGTCCTTGGCCGCAGCCAGGTCCGCTACACCGGCCGCCGCGCACAGCTCCCGGTATCGCGCGCGCGTCGTGCGCTCCTCCTCCCGGCGCTGGCTCTCGCCCGCACCTGGGCTGACCACGACACGCACGACGCCGGGTGCCTCGACAGTGATCGACTCGACTGCGGGGTAGCTGGCCGGCATCGCCTCCGGCCCGGAGCCCAAAGCGCGGCCAGCTGTGTCGCCAATCGCGCTGCTCACTGCGCCGGTGGCCGTCGAATCGGTGGCTGGCGCCTCGCCGCTGGCCACGCTCACTGGGGCGTCTCCCAAGGGCGTGACGGCCACCGTCGCCGCGTTCGCGTGCAGGAGCGCCGCCGCCTTGTCCCACTGCTTATGCGCGGCTTCGATCCGGTCGAGCATCTGCTCAGTGAGTGGATTGGCCGCCAACACCTGATCGGCGGCGCGCACCCGCTTCACCGCGCCCTCCGCGCGTTCGAGCTGCGCCGCGAGCCGGTCCGCCACCTGCCGGTCTCGGTGCCAACGGACGTCCTCTTCGGCCAGTCGCGCCGCTTCGCGCAACCGTTCCGCCTCCGCGCGCAGACCGGCGGCGTGCTGTTGTGCGCCCTGATAATCAGCCTGCGCCGCGGTGAGCTCCGTCGTCGCAGCGGCCAGTTCCGCGTCCAGCTGCGCAGACCGGGTGGTGAAGCGTTCAACGTCCGCCGCCGCGGCCTCGATCTGATGCGCCAGCGCGAGCGCCGCGTCGATCTCGCCGAGCCGACCACGCAGCTGCGCCAGTTCCGCGCTCTGCTTTTCGAGCGCCGCAAGATCCGCGCGCGCCTCGTCCAGCTCGAGCGCCGCCTCGTGTGACTCGCCGCGCAGCCGCGTCTGCTCCGCGATCGCGCCCTCAGCGTCGGCGAGCGCCTGCTTCGCCGCCTCGACCCTGCTGTTCGCTTCGTCGAGCGCAGCGCGCGCCTCGGCGTATTCGCCACGCGGCTCGCCGCGCTTGGGGGTGTAGTAGAGCTCGTACTGCTGGCAGGCCCGCTC
Organism: Actinocrinis sp.; assembly: GCF_035650855.1. Taxonomy (GTDB): domain Bacteria; phylum Actinomycetota; class Actinomycetes; order Streptomycetales; family Catenulisporaceae; genus Actinocrinis. Next base: position 6,908 of record NZ_DASRGV010000123.1, read on the forward strand.
GTACAGCGCCTCTTCCGGACCGGTACGCACCACGTGCGCGTTCTGCCGCTCCAGCGCACCGCTGACCGCCGGCAGTCCCGCGATCGCCGACTGACCATCCGGCCGCTGCCCCTGGGCACGGCTGCGCTGCCAGTCCTGACTGATCCTCAGCTGCCGCCACAAGAACAGGTCGATACCCGCCTCGCCCAACAACTCGGCGAACCGTTCGTGCGCCGGATTGCCGCTGACCTGCTGCGGCGTCGGGCTGAGAATCCGCAGCTCGGTGGTCTTCCCCTTGATCCATTGCTTGCGGTACACGACCCGGTACCGGCCGAAACTCAGCTCCGCCTCAACGCACGGGCCGACATCGCGCCCGGCCGGCTGCACGGCCATGATCTCTCTGCGAGTCGAGCTGGCCTTCTCCTCGAGCAGCAGATCCAGCGCCTCGACCAGCGAGGTCTTGCCGATTTCGTTGGGCCCGGACACGATCGTCACGCCCTGCTCGGCGAATTGCACGGTCCGATCGCGCACGCCCCGATAGTCGGTCAGCGTGATCCGATGCAGCCTCATCGCGCGCCCGCTCCGCTCGCCATTGCGACACCGCCGGCCTTGGCATCGCTGCCGCCGGCCAGCCGCAGCAGCAGGCCGAGCGCGTCGCGCGCCGTGTCGCTGTCCACGCCGCGCAGCTCCTCCAGCGCTTCGGCGGCGAAGCCGGTCAGCTCCAGGTCCACGAAATCCTGATCATCCGACCGCACCCGCACATCGCTGCGTCCCGACGCCGGGATCGCCGCGAACAGGTCGCGCCGGTGCTCGATCGCCTCGGTCAGCCGAGCATGTTCCGCGATGGTCAATTCGCCACGCAGGATCGGCTTCGCGACCGTGCGCGCCGGCGCGGGAAAACCGTCAAGCCACGCGAGCACGTCATCCGCCGAGTCGGCGCCACGCAGCACGAACTCCCGCTCCCCGAACGTCCAGGTCGCGACCTGATGTGGTGTCACTTTCACTGCCGCACCGGGCTCGACGTCGACCACAAGGAGCTGTCCCGGATCGATCTCGCGCGTGGCGGTCGGCTCCGGCGTGCCCGAGTACCAGATGCGGCCGGTCGCGCCGACCTGCGTGCGCGAATGCCGGTCGCCGAGCGCCACGAAGTCGATCCGCCGGTCGGCCAGCGCCTTCTCGAGAGTCGCCACGCTGATCGGATCCTCGGTCAGCTGCGAGGCCGACGTGTCTACACCGCCGTGGCCGACGCCGATCCGGACCGCGTCCGGTCCGATGATCGGGGCACGCGCGGCCAAACGATCGATCTGTTCGGCCGGCGGCTGCTTTCCGTCCCAGGGCGAGACGAGCAGTTCGACGCCGGCTCGCACCTCGACCACGCCGGGCTGGTTCAGCACGTGGACGTTCGCCGGTCGCTCCGGGCCGAACCAGTGCGACGCATAGATCGAGGCCGAGGAGAGGTGGTCGTGGTTGCCCGGCAGCAGATAGACCGGCACCTGCGCGGACACGGCCCGAAGCGCACGCAGCGCGGGAGCCGCCGTCTTGCGCGCGACCTGCACATGCTCGAACACGTCCCCGCACACCACGATGAACTCGCAGCCCTCGGCCGCCGCGATCCGCCCGATCCGTTCGATCGCCTCAAGCCGCGCCTGGTCGTAGCGCCCCTGCGTCCCGGGACTGAGGAAATGCCTGGTCATGCCGAGCTGCCAGTCGGCCGTGTGCGCGAACCGGACCATTCAGGGCCTTCCGAAGATCGGGATGACGCGAGGCTCCAGCATGGCATGGAGCCGGTGTACGTCGGCGGTCATTCGGAGAACGTGCTCGCCTCATGGGACCATGGAGCCGGTTCCCACAAGTCGAATGGATTGACTTCGTTGCCCTCGCTTCCGCCCAACGTGCCGCAGCCGTCCCGCACGGACCCCGCGCTGATCCGGAACTTCTGCATCATCGCGCACATCGACCACGGCAAGTCCACCCTGGCCGACCGGATGTTGCAGCTCACCGGCGTGGTCGACGAGCGGCAGATGCGCGCGCAGTACCTCGACCGGATGGACATCGAGCGCGAGCGCGGCATCACCATCAAGTCCCAGGCGGTCCGGCTGCCGTGGCGCGTCGAGGGCACCACGCACATCCTCAACCTGATCGACACCCCGGGCCATGTCGACTTCACCTACGAGGTCTCGCGCTCGCTCGCCGCCTGCGAGGGCGCGGTCCTGCTGGTCGACGCGGCGCAGGGGATCGAGGCGCAGACGCTGGCGAACCTGTACATGGCGCTGGAGAACGATCTGACGATCATTCCGGTGCTCAACAAGATCGACCTGCCGGCCGCGCAGCCGGAGAAGTACGCCGCCGAGCTGGCGCATCTGATCGGCTGCGCGCCGGAAGAGGTGCTGCGGGTCTCCGGCAAGACCGGGCAGGGCGTGCCCGAACTGCTGGACCACGTCGTGCGCACCATCCCAGGACCGGTCGGCGAGCCGGACGGCAAGGCCCGCGCGATGATCTTCGACTCGGTCTACGACTCGTATCGAGGCGTGGTCACGTACGTCCGCGTCGTGGACGGCCACCTCACCAAGCGTGAGCGCATCCTGATGATGTCCACCGGAGCGACCCACGAGCTCCTGGAGATCGGCGTCATCTCGCCCGAGCCGATGCCCGCGGACGGACTCGGCGCCGGCGAGGTCGGATACCTGATCACCGGCGTGAAGGACGTGCGCCAGTCCAAGGTCGGCGACACGATCACCGCGCAGGTCAAGGGAGCGACCACCGCGCTCGGCGGTTACAAGGACCCCAAGCCGATGGTCTTCTCAGGGCTTTATCCGATCGACGGATCGGACTACCCGGACCTGCGCGACGCCCTGGATAAGCTGCGCCTCAACGACGCCGCGCTCGTCTACGAGCCGGAGACCTCGGCGGCGCTCGGCTTCGGCTTCCGCGTCGGATTCCTCGGCCTGCTGCACCTGGAGATCATCCGCGAGCGGCTCGAGCGCGAGTTCAACCTCGATCTGATCGCGACCGCGCCGAACGTGGTCTACCGCGTCGTCATGGAGAACGGCCAGGAGCACACGGTCACCAACCCGAGCGAGTTCCCCTCGGACGGCAAGATCGCCGAGGTGTACGAGCCTATGGTGCGCGCGACCGTGCTGGCGCCCTCCGACTACATCGGCGCGATCATGGAGCTGTGCCAGTCCCGCCGCGGCAACCTGCTCGGCATGGACTACCTGTCCGAGGACCGCGTCGAGCTGCGGTACACGCTGCCGCTCGGCGAGATCATCTTCGACTTCTTCGACGCGCTCAAGTCCAAGACCCGCGGCTACGCCTCGCTGGACTACGAAGCGACCGGCGAGCAGCAGGCCGACCTGGTGAAGGTCGACATCCTGCTGCACGGCGAGAAGGTGGACGCGTTCTCCTCCATCGTGCACAAGGACCGCGCCTACAACTACGGCGTGAAGATGGCCGAACGGCTGAAGGACCTGATCCCGCGTCAGCAGTTCGAGGTCCCGATCCAGGCCGCGATCGGCGCCCGGGTGATCGCCCGCGAGACGGTCCGCGCGATGCGCAAGGACGTGCTGGCCAAGTGCTACGGCGGCGACATCACGCGTAAGCGCAAGCTGCTGGAGAAGCAGAAGGAAGGCAAGAAGCGGATGAAGATGGTCGGCCGGGTCGAGGTGCCGCAGGAGGCGTTCATCGCGGCGCTTTCCACCGACTCGGACGCACCCGTCGAAGCGAAGAAGAAGTAGGAAACAGCGCGGCGGCAGGCGGACAATCGATTCATGCCATCAGTTCCACCCGACGGAGTACCGGTCCCGGACGACGGGGCGCTGCCTGCCGCGTCCGTCGCCGCGTTCGGAGAGCGGCCGTTCGGTTTCTACGTGCACGTGCCTTACTGCGCGACCCGCTGCGGTTACTGCGACTTCAACACCTATACCGCTAAGGAACTCGGCGGCGGCGCGTCCCAGGCGTCTTACGCCGAAACGGCCATCGCGGAGATCCGGCTGGCCAGGCAGGTACTCGGCGACCGTTACGTGCCCGTAGAGACGGTGTTCTTCGGCGGCGGTACGCCCACACTGCTCCCCGCGCGGGACCTGAAGGCGATCCTCAAAACAATTCGCGACGAGTTCGGCCTGGACGCCGCAGCCGAGATCACCACCGAGGCGAATCCGGAATCGGTCGACGAGAAATATCTGGTCGAACTGGCCGAGGGCGGCTTCAACCGGATCTCGTTCGGCATGCAGTCGGCGCGCAAGCACGTCCTCGAGGTACTGGAACGCGGGCATACCCCTGGCCGGCCGGAGCAATGCGTGCGCTGGGCGTACGACGCGGGATTCGAGCAGGTCAATCTCGACCTGATCTACGGCACGCCGGGGGAGACCGATGACGACTGGCGCGCTTCACTCGAAGCGGTGATCGGCGCGTATCCGGACCACGTCTCGGCCTACTCGCTCATCGTGGAGGAGGGCACGCGGCTCGCGGCGCGGATAAGGCGCGGCGAGCTGCCGAACATCGACGATGACGTACACGCGGACCGCTACGTGATCGCCGACGAGATGCTCACAGCGGCCGGTTATGGCTGGTATGAGGTATCGAACTGGGCGGTGTCTGAGGACGCGCGATGCCGACACAACCTGCTGTACTGGAACGGCGCGGACTGGTGGGGCGTCGGACCGGGGGCACACAGCCATGTCGCAGGCACGCGCTGGTGGAACGTGAAGCACCCGGCCGCCTACGCACAGCGCATCGCGGCGGGGCAGTCACCGGGCCATGCGCGGGAACTGCTCGCCGGAGAAGATCGCCGAATCGAGCGCATTCTGCTGGAGCTGCGGCTGATCGACGGCCTCGACCTCGCCCTGCTTTCGCCGCAAGCCCGTGCCGCGGCGGGGAGGGCGCTGGGGGACGAGCTGCTGGAGCCGCTGCCGTTCGCCGACGGACACGCAGTGCTGACCCTGCGCGGCCGCCTGCTCGCAGACGCCTTGGTGCGCGACCTCACGGACTAAGAGCGGGCGATCCGCCTACGAGCGGGTGACGGAGCCGGCTACGTGCGTGGCAGGGTGCGGGGGTAGCCGAAGCGCGTCAGGAGATTCGCGCCCGCGAAGCGGGTGAGCTCCTGGACCTGGTCTCCCCGAAGCGAGATGACGATGAGGCCGCAGGCCCGCCAGATCGGCGCGTGCGGATCGGGAAGGTAGAGCACCAGGGCGGGCTGGCCGTTGGCCCGGGTGGGGAGGAGCTTCAGCTCGTGGCCCGCATGGGACTGCAGCAGGAAACGGGCGATCGGCCCGGGCCCGCGGTGCTCGACCGGCTCCGGCGGCATCGTCAGCCTGGCGTCGTCGGTCAGCAGGCTCACCAGCTCTTCGAGGTCGAAGCGCTGAAATGCGCTGACGAACCGGTCGACGGCGGCGGCTTCGGCCGGTGACCTGGGGATGGGCACCTCGTGCGGGTGCCGGCCGGGTGGGAGAGCGGCACGGGCCCGGATGAGCGCGCTGTTGACGGCGGCCTGGGTGGTGCCGAGCATGCCCGCGGTCTCGGCCGCCGGGAAACCGAGCACGTCCCGGAGCACCAGCACCGCACGCTGCTGCGGCGGCAGGTGCTGCAGGCCCGCCACGAACGAGAGGGCGATCGACTCCCGGGCGTCGTACCGGGCCTCGGGGCCGGGAGTCAGGTCGTCCGGATCGCCGGGGAAGGGCTCGAGCCACCACGGGTCGGCGGACTGTCCCGACCCCGTCCAGCCCGCGCCGCGATCGGACGGGCCGGCCGGCCGCGGGCGGCGGGACTCGCCGCGCAGGTAGTTGAGGCACTGGTTGGTGGCGATCCGGTACAGCCACGCCCGCAGCGACCGGCCGTCGAACCGGCCGATCGAACGCCATGCCGCCAACAGGGCCTCCTGAAGTACGTCCTCGGCGTCCTGCACTGAGCCGAGGATCCGGTAGCAGTGGGCCTGCAGTTCGCGGCGGTGGGGATCGACGAGCTCGCGGAAGGCCTCACCGTCCCCGGCCTGGGCAAGCGCGAGGGTGGTCTGGGTCATGGCAGGCCTGTCCTCTCATCCGGCGGTCGCCCCGAAAACGGCTCCTGGCTATGCAACACCGGCGGCGCGCGGAATTCATCGCCGCGCGGCGGCGAATCCCCGGGGCGCCCGGTGCTTGAACCGGTGAGAACTGTCACCCGTGACGGCCGGAGGCCCGCATGACTTCGCTGGACCGCAGCATCGACGACATCCGAGACCGGGCGCCCGCGGAGCCGGCGGCGCCCGTCGCAGTACACCGATGGCGGGCGTTCGCGCTGCTCGCCGTGGCGTGTTTCATGACGGTGGTCGACATGCTGATCGTCAACGTGGCGCTGCCGACGATCGGCGCCAAGCTGCACTTCGCCCGGTCGGATCTGCAGTGGGTGGTGACCGCGTACGCGATCACCTTCGGTGGTTTCCTGCTGCTCGGCGGCCGGACCGCCGACCTGCTCGGACGCCGGCGGATGTTCGCGGCCGGGCTCGCGCTCTTCACCGCGGCCTCGCTCGCGTGCGCCCTCGCGACCAGTGGCACGTTCCTGATCGTCATGCGCGGGCTACAGGGCCTGGGCGCCGCCGTGGTGCTGCCCGCGGCGCTCTCGATCGTGATGAACCTGTTCCCGGAGGGCGCCGAGCGCAACAAGGCACTCGGCATCTGGGGCGCGGTCGGCGCCAGCGGGGCGACGTTCGGCGTGCTCGCCGGCGGCGTCCTGACCCGGTACGCCGGCTGGCAGTACATCTTCTACCTGAACGTAGCCATCGGCAGCGCCGCCCTGCTGTTGACCCGTCAGGTACTGCCGCGGAGCAGTGCGCCGGTCGGGAGCGGGCCGGCCGGGCGCCGCCGCTACGACGTGCCCGGCGCCGTCAGCGTGACCGGCTCCCTCGTCCTCGCGGTCTACGCGATCTCGCAGGCGCCGGTCGTCGGGTGGACCGCCACGCGGACCGTTGCCCTGCTCGCATCCGCGGCGGCGCTGCTGATCGCGTTCGTGATCATCGAGGCCGGAACGCGGTCACCGCTGCTGCCGCTGCGGCTGTTCCGGCTCAAGACCCTCGCCGGGTCCAATGCGGTCGGGTTCCTGCTCGGCGCCAGCTTCTACGGCTACATCTTCATCGGCACCCTCTACATGCAACAGGTGCTGCGGTACTCCGCCATGACGACCGGCCTGGCTTGGCTCACCGTCGGCCTGACCGGAGTGCTGTTCGCCGGCCCGGCCCAGGTCCTGGTCACCCGGTTGTCGGTCAAGCTCGTGATGGCGAGCGGGCTGGTCCTGACCGGTGCCGGGATCCTGTGGGCGACCCAGGCGCCGGTGCACGGGGGCTTCTGGTCGAACCTGGCCGGCCCCTTCTTCCTGACCGGGAGCGTGACCTGGGTGTTCATCCCGGTGTCGATCGGGGCTCTGGTCGGCGTCACCGAGCGCGACGCGGGCGTGGCCTCCGGACTGATCGACTCCTCCCAGCAACTCGGCGGGGCGATCGGAATCGCCGTGGCCTCAACTGTCGCGGCCGCGCGCACCACCGCGCTGCTCGGCCACGGCCGTGCCGCCGCCGTCGCGCTCACCGACGGATTCCACCGGGCCCTGTGGGTCTGCGGCCTCGTCGGCCTGAGCGCCGTCATCGTGGCGCTCCTCCTTGTCCGGCGCGTGCCGGAGCCGAGTTCGTGAGGCCGCCGCGATGCCTTAGGGCGCGGTGACGAAGTCGATCAGGGCCTCGACTCTTCCCAGCAGGGTCGGCTCGAGGTCCTTGTACGACGTCACGGCGCCCAGGATGCGCGGCCATGCCTGGCGCGGGTCGAGCGGCCAGGAGGGATCCTTGCGGCGCAGGCGCTCGCAGACTCCTTCCTTCCACTCCTCGGATCGCGGCACTCTGGGCCACGCTTCGAAGCCCAGCACCTGCGGCTTGACGGCCTGCCAGATGTCCACGTACGGATGGCCGAGAACCAGGACGCTGTCCTCGCGGCCCTCCTGGACCTGGCTTGCGATCCTGGTCTCCTTCGAGCCCGCCACCATGTGGTCCACCAGGACGCCGAGCCTTCTTCCTTCGCCCGGCTGGAATTCGCCGACGATGCCGGGCAGGTAGTCGATCCCGTCCAGCAGTTCCACGACCACGCCCTCGATCCGCAGGTCGTCGCCCCAGACCCGCTCGACCAGCTCCGCGTCGTGCTTGCCTTCGACGTAGATGCGGCCTTCGCGCGCCACTCTCGCGCGCAATCCGTGGACCGCGCGCGAGCCGGAAGCGGTGCGGGTGGCCGGACTTGTTTGCTCGGATTTTGATTTAGGTCGCACCAGGCTGACCGGCTTTCCTTCTAACAGAAAGCCGGGGCCGAGCGGGAACACGCGGTGCTTGCGGAAGCGGTCCTCCAGGGTGACCGTGAAGCCGCCCGGGGTCTTCTCGACCCGCACCACCGCGCCGCAGAATCCGGTGGTCACCTCCTCGACCACCAGGTCCGCTACCGCCTCGACCTCGGGTAACGGGCGGTTCGCGCGGCTGAACTGGGCAGTGCGCGACAGCAGGTCGTCGGGTCCGTACTGCTTCGGCCTGGGGCCGCGATCGCGGGGGTCCACGCGGTCGAGCGTAGCGCCCGCCTTCGCCGTCGCGGGCGCGTCGGCGTCGTGAACAGGCTCTCGATGCGATCGGCCGCCTGCGGCTGAAGACTGATCCCGGTCCCGCGCCGTACACTGGACTCACCTCCATTGGCACTCACTCGCCCCGAGTGCCAGGAGCGCTCGGTGATCAGGCCGCTACAAGAGCGGGAGGTGGTGGGCATGCGCGAGGATCCAAGGCCGGGAGACACGGTCTTCGGTGAACCGAGACTCGGCGAGCCGCGGCTCGCGGACTCCAGGGTCGAGGACCCGAGGCTCGATCGCAGACGCCTCGAAGTGCTGCGCGCGATCGTCCAGGACTACGTCTCCACCCAGGAGCCGATCGGCTCGAAGGCCTTGGTGGAGCGGCACAACCTCGGCGTCTCCCCGGCGACCATACGAAACGACATGGCCGCGCTGGAGGAGGAGGGCTACATCCACCAGCCGCACACCAGCGCCGGCCGGGTGCCCACCGACAAGGGCTACCGGCTGTTCGTGGACCGGCTCTCCAGCGTGAAGCCGCTGTCCTCGGCCGAGCGCAGCGCCATTCACGCCTTCCTCGGCGGCGCGGTGGACCTCGACGACGTGATCTCGCGCACAGTCCGGCTGCTCGCTCAGATCACCCGGCAGGTCGCGGTCGTGCAGTACCCGTCGCTGTCCCGCTCCGCGGTGCGGCACGTCGAACTCGTCGCGATCACGCCGAGCCGGATCATGCTCGTCCTGATCACCGACACCGGCCGGGTCGAGCAGCGCTTCGTCGAGACCATCCCGGTCAGCGAGACCACCGTGGCCGACCTGCGCGCCCGGCTCAACGCCCTGATCGTCGGGCACCGGCTCTCCGAGGTGCCGGGCCGGGTCGACGACTTCGCCGACCAGTTCCCGCACGAGGACCGCCCGGCGATCGACTCGCTGGTCGCGGCGCTGCTCGAGGTGATCGTGGAACAGCGCGAGGAGCGGGTCGTGCTCGGCGGCACGGCCAACCTCACCAGGTTCCGCCAGGACTTCCCGGACACCATCGGCCCGGTGCTCGAAGCCCTCGAGGAGCAGATGGTGCTGCTCAAGCTGCTCGGCGAGACCACCGGACCGTCCACGCTCACCGTGCGCATCGGGCACGAGACCGGATACGAGGGGCTGTCCGCGACCTCCGTCGTCACCAGCGGTTACGGTCGCGATGGGGATACGGTGGCGCAGCTCGGCGTGCTCGGTCCGACGCGTATGGACTATCCGGGCACTATGGGCGCGGTCTCAGCCGTTGCTCGTTACGTCGGGCGAATCCTCGATCAGGCGTAGCCTGGTCCGTCGGCGAAAGCTGTAAGTAGCACAACAGGCACACGCAATCGCATAACGCAGGCAGTGTCCGAATCCGGCTGGAGTTACACGAGTGGCGACCGACTACTACGCGGTCCTGGGGGTACGGCGTGACGCCACCCAGGAGGAGATCAAGAAGGCGTACCGCCGTCTCGCCCGCGAGCTGCATCCGGACGTCAACCCGGACCCG
>NZ_DASRGV010000124.1:0-4765 GCF_035650855.1 Actinocrinis sp.
CACTGGTGGGGACCCGCCCGCCTCGAACTGGTGGTCTGCGAGGTGGACCTGCGGGTCGGCGGCGGCTATCGCTTCGTTTCGCGCGCCCCCGACGGGCAGGAGTTCGCCTTCCACGGCGAGTACCGGGTGATCGATCCGCCGCACAAGCTGGAGCAGACCTTCGTGTTCGATCCCGTGCCGGACCACTACGCGGTGGAGACGGCGGTGTTCGAGGAGGTGGAGGGCGGCACGATCGTGCACGGCCGCTCCGTGCACGACACGCTGATGGCCCGCGACATGCACCTGGCCAACGGCATGGAGAGCGGGATGACCGAGAGCATGGAGCGCCTTGACGCCCTGGTCGCCGCGGTGCAGGCGGCCTGACGGCGCACCACGATGGCACGCATGACCACCCACCCCCGGGCAGTGTGAACGTCCAACCGTAAACTGGCAGACGATCATGTAGCCGCCGGAGGGGAGCCACGGGCGTTGTCAGTCGATTCGGACGTCCGCCGGGACTCTCCTGGCGAGAAGCAGCACCGCCGGCTGTTCGGTCTGCATCCGCTTGATGTGCTGGCCCTGACTCTGCTGACCGCCGGCGTGCTGTGCGTGGTCACCGGCGGGCTCTCCAGGACCGAGACCTCCTCGATCCTGAACCGGATCCTGCCGCTGTTGCTGTTCCTCGGCACCGTGATCATCCTGGCCGAGCTGACCGGGCGCGCGCAGACCTTCGACGTGGTCGCGACGCGGTTGGCCATCACCGCCCGAGGCCGCTACAGCCTGCTGTTCGCGCTGTGTGTGCTGATGGCCGTCGTCACGACGGTCGGCCTCAACCTCGACACCACGGCCGTGCTGCTGACCCCGATCATGCTGGCCATGGCCGCGCGCGTCGGGCTGCCGCTGCTGCCGCTGGCGATGACCACGGCCCTGCTGGCGAACACCGCGAGCCTGCTGCTGCCGGTCGGCAACCTGACCAACCTGCTGGCGGCCGGCCGGGTCGCGCTCGGCCCGGTCGACTTCGCGGCGCGGATGGCCGCCCCGGAGGCCGCCAGCGTCGCCGTGACCATGGCAGTGCTCTGGCTCGGCTACTGGCGCAAGTCGCGGCGCGGCGGCGCGGACCGCTACGAGCTGCCGGAGCCGTTCCGGCCGCGGGACCGAGCGCTGTGCGCGATCGCCGGGGTGGCGTGTGTGCTGTTCGTCGCCGCGATCCTGCTGGGCGTCACGCTCGGCGTCGCGTCGGCGGTGGCCGCGGCGGTCACGGTGCTCGCGTTCGCGGTCCGCGAGCGCGAGGCGCTGCGCTGGTCGCTGCTGCCGTGGCGGCTGCTGGCCACGGTCACCGGCATGTTCCTCGTCGTGCAGACGATCACCGTGCACGGCCTCGGCACGCTCATCACGCACCTGGCCGGCAGCTCGAACTCGTATACCGGCCAGCTGCGCACCGCCGGAACGGGCGCGCTGCTGGCGAACCTGCTCAACAACCTGCCGGCGTACGTCGCGGGGGAAAGCGCGGTGCCGGTGGCGAACCACAGCCAGCTGCTCGCGCTGCTGATCGGCACGAACGCCGGCCCGGTGATCACCGCGTGGGCCTCGCTGGCGACGCTGCTGTGGTACGAGCGCTGCGCCGCGTTCGGCCTGACGATCCCGAAGCGCCGGATGCTGGTGAACGGAACGATCCTCGCGGTGGTCGCGGTTTTCGCCTCGACCACCGCGCTCGCCCTCACCGGCTGACGGTCGCACGTGAGTAGCGGTGGTAAGCCGAGCGCCCCTCAGACGCCGCGAATCGCAGCATTCTCACCAAAGCGCCGAGTGAGTGCCTTGAGATTGCGATCGAGCGTCGCGGTGTGGCCCATCACGTAGCGGGACACGAAGCGGAAAAGGGGGCTGTAGACCTCGCCGTCCTCGGTGACGGTGACGATGCAGCCGTCCGGCGCGGGCGCGATCTCGTAGGTCCAGGTGCCGCCGAACGGCAGGTCCGGATCGACGATGCGGGTGACCAGGCGGGTCGGGGCGATCGCTTCCGCCACCTCGAACGTGATCTTGTTGTGGCGGTCGTACTCACGCCAGCGCGTCCGCCCTGCCTGCTCGGGGAGCAGTTCGACCCGCATCAGGCCGGGCCTCCAGGCAGGCAGCCCCTCCACATCGGTGATGGTGTCCCACACCGCCTGCGGGGATTGCCCGAGTTGCACGCGGCGGCTGGCTTGGTGCTTCACCGGCAGCAGTCTGCCGGTCACCAGGACGACCGCGATGAGCATGACCAGCACGCCGAGCACGACCAGCGCCGCGAGCACCATCAGTTCTCTGCTTCCTGCAGCGTCCGCATCTGGATCAGCGTCAACAGGTTGCCTGCGGGGTCTTTCACCTGGGCCTTGACGACCCAGCCGTTGTCGGTGGGTGGCATGATCACGCTCCCGCCGAGCTCCTCGGCGTCTCGGAGAGCGGTGGCGAGGTCCGATACCGCGACGCCGAGGGTGACCGTGGCCTGATCGGCGTCGGTGATGGCCCCGCGCAGGCCGCTCGGCGTGTCGACCAGCGCGTATCCAGGCCCCTGCGGCTGGACCTTCCAGCCGAGCAAGGCGCCGTAGAAGCGGTGGAGGTCCTGCTCCCCCGGTCCGCAGATGTCGAAGTGGACGATCGCGTTCGGGCCGGGGCCGGCCGGTTGGTTCATGATGGCTCCTCACGGGTTGGGGGATCCTCGCCTGTCCCGCTGACCGGGAACTCGTGCTCCAGCAGCCGGACGAGGTGGCCCATGCGGTGCGCGGACGCCCGGTACAGCCGGTAGGTGCCCACGACCCGCATCTCGACCAGGCCGGTCTTGCGCAGGACTTTGAGGTGTTCGGACACGCTCGCCGCGGCCAGTCCCAGATGGCTCACCAGCTCGCCGGCGCCGCGCTCCCGGTTCCAGACCTGCCGCAGGATGTCCCTGCGGTGGCGGCTGGCGAGCGCCCGCAAGAGCTCGTCGAGTTCACCGGGTTCGTGCAGATCGTCGGGTCCGTCGGGCTCGTCAGGCTCGTGAAGTTCACCGGGATCGTCTTCGGGAGGCACGCCGACAGCCTATTTCGGTCTAACACGAAATAGCAAGGACCGCGCGGCACAACGCACGGCGCCCCCACCGCTGACGCGCAGTCAGCCGTGGGGGCGCCGGAGAACGCCGAGGTCAGCCCTCGAGGGCGGGGGCGACCTGCTTGACGAACAGCTCGATCCCGGACTTGTCGTACGCGGCCTCGCTGAAGTACAAGATCGCGTACGTCATGCCGAAGCCGCGGGCCTCGTTCAGCTTCTCCACGATCTGCTCGGGCGTGCCGACCAGCGGACCGTTGGCGAAGTTGTTGACCGTCTCCTCCAGCTTCGCCGGGGACAGGTGCGGCGCGTAGTGCTCCCGGATCCAGGCGAGACGGTCCTGCACGTCCTTCTCGGTCTCGCCGATCACCACGTTGTAGTTGCCCGAGCGCACGATCGCGTCGAAGTCGGTGCCCACCTCGCGGCAGTGCTCCGCCAGGATCTCCGACTTGCGCTTGAACACCTCGGGCGTCGCGTCGAAGTTGGTGTATTTGGCGTACTTGGCGGCGGTGCGCAGCGTCTTCTTCTCCCCGCCGCCGGCGATCCACAGCGGGATGCCGCCCTCCTGCAGCGGCACCGGCCGGGAGATCGCGCCGTCCACCTGGTAGTGCTTGCCATTGAGCGTCGCAGTGCCCTCAGTCCACAGCTGCCGCATGATCTGCACGCCCTCGTCGAGCATGCCGAGCCGGTCGCCCGCGGACGGGAAGCCGTAGCCGTACGCGCGCCACTCGTGCTCGTACCAGCCGCCGCCGATACCCATTTCGGTACGACCGCCGGAGATCACGTCGACGGTGGCGGCGACCTTCGCCAGGTACGCCGGATTGCGGTACGCCATGCACGTGCACATCTGACCGAGCCGCACCCGGCTGGTCGCGGCGGCGAACGCGGCCATCAGCGTCCACGCCTCGTGCGTGGCCTCGTCGGTGGGGACGGGCACGGTGTGGAAGTGGTCGTAAACCCAGATCGACTCGAACGGTCCGCTGTCGGCCGCGCGGGCGACTTCCAGCATTGCGTTCCACTGTGCGGCGGGGTCGATCCCGGTCAGGTCGAGCCGCCAGCCTTGCGGTACGAAGAGTCCTAAGCGCATGGCCCCACATTAGTAAGGAAGGTTCCGTAATAGCCACCGCGGCTTTCACGTGTTTCAGATAGCGGCCGCACGCCGACGAGACGATCGGCCGTTCCGGGCTTACCGGGGCTTTCCGAGGCTCATCCCTTGATGCGCTCAAGGCTCGCGGGTAGAGTGGCGGCCACCCCGAGACAACGTTGTCTCATTCCCACGGCGAGCCGAGACAACGTTGTCTCACTGTGGCGGACGACCGGCTGCCGTGGGTCTTGTGGGGCTGACCGAGGAGGAACCGCGTGCGTTCGCGTCCTTTTTCCCCAGCGCAGGCGAGACCGGCGCGTCCCAAGCGCCGCCGCCGTGTCGCCGCCGCGGCGTTCGCATTGGCCGCGCTGCTGCTGCCGGCGACCGCCTCAGCGGCGGGGGCCGATTCCACCGCCGCTTCCTACCAGGAGCCTTACCGGCCGCAGTACCACTACACGCCCGCGCAGAACTGGATGAACGATCCCAATGGCCTGATCTACTACCACGGCAAGTACAACCTGTTCTTCCAGTACAACCCGTCCGGCACGACCTGGGGCAACATCGAGTGGGGCCATGCGGTCAGCACGGACCTGGTGCACTGGGCCGAGGAGCCGGTGGCCGTCCCGCAGGACTCGAATGAGTTCG
>NZ_DASRGV010000125.1:0-16106 GCF_035650855.1 Actinocrinis sp.
CCAGCTGCACCACGCCGAGCGGATCGCCGACGCCGACCACCTCACCCAGCGGTTCGCCTTCGTCCTCACCGTCCTCGTCCCCGAGCAGCTCGCCCTCCCAGTCGCCGTCCTCCTCGCCCAGCTCCTCGCCGACCGGCGGCACCGGCGGCAACAAGGTGAGCAACCCCGGCTTCGAGTCCGGCGCGCTCTCCCCGTGGAGCTGCACCGGCAACCTCGGCTCGGTGGTCTCCAGCCCTGCGCACGGCGGCAGCCATGCGCTCCTGGGGGCCGCGTCCAGCTCGGATGACGCGCAGTGCTCGCAGACGATCAGCGTGAGTCCGAACACCAAGTACACGCTCAGCGCGTGGGTGAACGGTTCATACGTGTTCATCGGCGACACCGGCACGGGCACGAGCGACACGAGCACGTGGACGCCCGGAACCGGCGGCGCGTACCAGCAGCTGTCCGTCACCTTCACCACCGGCGCGTCGACGAGCAGCGTGACGATCTGGGTGCACGGCTGGTACGGACAGGGCTCGTACTACGCGGACGACTTCTCGGTCGCGTAGCCGATCAGAACAGCATCAACTGACACAGGTCGCTGCTCCCGGAGCGCGTCGCCACCAGGTGCGCTTCGGGAGCCACGACTGGAGTCGGCGAGGGCTTCACCGGGGTGCTGAACCCGCTGAAGTCGACCTCGTACCCGGCGGTGCTGCGCCCGGTCGGCGTCGCGTCCACGGACACCTGAAGCCCCAACCGGTAGGTGAGGCGCACCAGCGAGCCGGTGCCGAGGTCGGTGTAGAGGTCGATGGAAACCTTGGTGGTGCCGGCCTTCTGCACGATCACCGACTTCGGGAGCTGATCCGCGACCGCCGGGATCTTCGCCAGGTCGACGGTGCCGGTGTACTCGACCGCCGACTTGGTGTCCACCTCGCTCGCCCCGTCCACGTGCACCTTGTCCAGCGCCCCGAGCGCCAGCCACCAGATCGAGTGCGTCGATCCGGCCGCGCGCGCGGCGGACAGGTCGTCCACGAACCAGGTGCGCCCCGGATACAGGTGCTTCTCCTTGGCCGGGATCGAGGAGTAAAGCTTTCCGCCCACCACGACCACGTTCAGCGGGTCCTGCACCACGCTGCTGCTGCCGAGCACGTTCAGCGTCCCGGTCAGCGAGGCGGTGCCGAGCGTCGGATCCAGCCGGCCGGTCAGCTGGCGGCTGGCGGCGATCTTCTTCGCGCTGTCCGTCTCGACGCTGCTCACCGTGAGCGCCCCCGCTTTCGGCGCGGCCAGCCAGGCCCGCAGCGCCTCGACCGCCTTGGCCTCCGCCGCCCCCGCGGTGTCCGTGTCGGAGGTCCGCGCGGCCGGCTCTGTGGTGTGCGTCGCGGCCGGCCCGGAATGGCAGGACGATACGAGCGCGCAGCTCAGGAGCACCGCGACCGCCGACGCGACCGCCCGCTTGCCCATCGTCGTCCCTCTCGCCGTCTCAAGAACGGATGCCGTCCAGGCACCCGGTCTCTTCCCCCTGCGGGCCGGCGGTCCCGTATTCTCCGCCGCACTCGCCCGCCTGCCGGCCGACCCGTGTCCCGGCAGGACGCGACCGGCGGCCACCCTTGAAAGCACCACGCGGTTGCCTGGCCGACCGTCACGACCTGCGCTGCATCAGCGTAGCGGACCCTCGCGACGTAAGGTCTGCACCGCCCTCTAGCTGACCCCTACGCGCCGCACGCGCTGAAAACAGCAGTTATGTCGCCTTGCATGGACTTGACCGCGGTTGCTTCTGAGGCCGAGTCGTTTGCCTGGGCCGAGTCGCGCAGCGCGGTCAGGTGGACCTTCATCGTCGCGACCGCCCCTCGCAGCGCCGTGGTCCGAGCCGTCTCGGCGGCTTGCTCCGCTTGGACGATCGCCTTCTGCGCATCGGCGACTGCGGCTGACTGGTGGTCGATGTCTTTCGTGAAGACATCGGTCACTGTCAGAAGCGCGTCCTGGGCGAGGGTGCAGCCGACCACATCACTGCCGTCCAGCGCGGCCGTGACCGTGGCCTGCAATCTGAACGTCATCGGCGGCACAGTCAACGTCTGCCCCTGCCCCGTATCGCTTCCGCGGTGCCCGGTGAAAACGATGAGCAGGACCACGGCCGCTACTACTGCCGTGGTCGCTGCGCCGATCAGTGCGTTGCGAGCGCGGCCGCTCAAGCGCGGTGGCGGTGGCGACGCAACGCCGTCAGTGGGTTCAGGCGTGCTGTTGCCGTTCTCGGTCAAGATCTCCCCCAGCGCCGCGTCGAACGGCGATCAGCCCGGCTGGAACGGTGCCCCCAGCAGGACTCGAACCTGCGACCAAGTGCTTAGAAGGCACCTGCTCTATCCGCTGAGCTATGGGGGCGGCGGCGCGCGGAACCAGGGTAGTAGAAGCCGCCGTCACTACGCGGCGCCATTCCGGTCCGCCGGTCGCGGCCAGGGGCGGTCGGGCACGCGCTCCGGAGCCGGGGACAGCGCGCTCGGCCGGCCTTCGCGCCACCGCGCGAGCCGGGGATGAAGCTGATCCTCAAGCCAAATCGACCGCAAAAGGTCCCACAGCCGGGGCGCGCTTGGTACGGTCGGGGGCAGGCTCGCCCCGGTTCGCCCAGGACGAAGCCGCAACAGAGAAGTTATAAACAAACCTGACCCCGGTGTTCCCATGTCCCCAGGGGCTGCGGCATGCTCACGGCTGTGACGATCACAGGCCCGGACGCTGACCTGCTGGGCGCGGTGGGCGCGCTCCGCGACAGCGTGGCCGCGCCACGGCTCCCACTGGCCGCGGACGGTGTCGTCGCCACGCGCAGAATCCAGGCCGAACTGATCAGACGCCTGGACGACTATCTGATACCCAGGCTGCGCCGGCCCGAGGGCCCGGTGCACATCGTGGTCGGCGGCTCGACCGGCGTCGGCAAGTCCACCCTGGTCAACTCGCTGGTCCGGCAGGAAGTCAGCAAGGCCGGGGTGCTGCGCCCGACCACCCGTTCCGCGGTGCTGTGCGTGAACCCCGCCGAGGTCGCCGCGGTCACCGGCCCGGAACGGCTGCTGCCGGCCTTCCTGCGCGCCCCGGGCCCGACCGATCGGGCCGATGCCCTGACCCTCGCCCCGCATCCGGCCATCCCGGCGGGAATCGCGCTGATCGACGCCCCGGACGTCAACTCGGTGGTCGCCGACAACCGGGACGCGGGGGAGCGGCTGCTCGGCGCGGCCGACGCCTGGCTGCTGGTCACCACCGCCGAGCGCTACGCCGACGCGGTGCCGTGGCGGCTGCTTCAGGCGGCCCGCGAGCGGCGGGTGACCATCGCGATCGTGCTGAACCGGGTGCCGCCGGAGAGCCTGCGCGAGGTGCGCGAGGCCGGACAGGCGCTGCTCGCCGTCAACGGACTCGGCGATCTGCCGCTGTTCACCGTTCCGGAATCCGTTCTCACCGGCGGCCTGCTGCCCGAGTACCTGCTCGACCCGCTGATGACCTGGCTGCGTTCCACCGCGCACGATCCGACGATGCGTCAGGCAACGATCGCCGCGACGGTCAACGGCATGTTCGATGACTTACCCCGTCGCCTCGGTGCGGTAGCAGAGGGTCTGGCGGCGCAAGTCGAGGCAGCCGACCGGCTGCGCAGCCAGGCGGATCTCGCATACGCCGCCGAGCGCATCTCGCTGCATGACGCCGTCGCTCAGGGCGAACTGCTGCGCGGTACGCCGCTGCTGGAGTGGCAGGCGATGATCGCGCCAGACCGCGCTACCTCGCTGTTCTCGGCCGGCGATCCGGCCGCGGAAACCGCCCGCCGCCTGCTGCTCGGCGCCGCGGCCGACCAGGTGGCCGCCGCCGCGTCGCGGGCCGCCGAGCAGGTCGCCGGGGCCTGGCGAGAAGCGCTGGCCGAGCAGGACAGCGCCGAAGCCGTGGTCTCGGCCGGAACCCGCGCCGGAGCCGTGCCCCCCGAACTGGACGAATGGGCCGACGGCCTGGTCGACCTGCTGGCCAGGGAACCGCACCGCAAGCGCTCCGACGCCCAGTTCTTCGCGGCCGGCCGCAATGGACCCGCCGCGCTGCTGGCCGCCGTCGTCTTCACCGGCCGCCGCGGCGCCACCGCGCCACCCAGACGCCGCCGCGCCTTGCGCTCAGGTTCCTCCAGCGACCGGACCGTGCACCCGGTCGCCGCCGCGACCCGCCGGCTGGCCGACGCGGTCTTCGGCGCGGACGAGACCGACCGGCTCGCCGAACTCGCCGCCACCTCGCTGGACACCGCCCTCGGCGCGCTGTTCGACCGGCTCGCCTTCCGCCACCACCGCGCGCTGTCCGACCTCGGCGTCGAGCCCGGCGCGGCGAAGGCGCTGCTCGAAGCCGGGCAGGCGGTGCAGCGGGCCCGATGAGAGTCATCCGCGGCAGTCAACGCACCCTCGGAGTCGGTACTCGACTCGACGCGCTGGCCCGGCTGGTCGCCACCGCCGAGGACCGGCTGCCGCAGCAGGCGCTCGACCCGGCGCGCGAGGTGCTGCGCCGCGCCGCCGCCCGCTTCGGCATGTCCGCGGAGCACACCGTGGTCATCCTCGGCGGCGCCACCGGCGTCGGGAAGTCCTCCCTGTTCAACGCCCTGGTCGGGATCGGCCTTTCCCCGGTCGCGGTGCGCCGCCCGACCACCACGCAGGCCATCGCCTGCGTCTGGGAGGCGGACCGGCTCGCCGAGGCCAGGCCGCTGCTCGACCGGCTCGGCGTGGAGTCGCGCCGCCAGCTGACCCGCGACTCGGCCCTCGACCGCTCCTCGGTGCGCGACGCGCTCGCCGGGCTGGTGCTGGTCGACCTGCCCGACCACGACTCGGCGGTGCGCGAGCACCAGATCGAGGTGGACCAGGCGGTGAGCCTGGCCGACGTCGTGGTCTGGGTCACCGACCCGCAGAAGTACGCCGACGCCTCCTGGCACGACCGCTACCTCAAGGCGCTGGCGCACCACGCGGACGTCATGCTGATCGTGCTCAACCAGATCGACCGGCTGCCCCCTGAGGCGGTGACCGAGTGCGCCGCGGACCTGGCCAGGCTGGTCGAGGAGGACGGGCTGACCGGCGTCGCGGTGATCCCGGTCTCCGCACGCACCCGCGAGGGCCTCGACGAGCTGCGCCGCCGGCTGACCGAACGGGTCTCCGGCCGCAGGGCCGCCGCGGACCGGCTGGCCGCCGACGTCGACAGGGTCGCCGAACGGCTGGCCCCGATGCTGGTCACGGACACGGCGACGCCGCAGCAGGACGACGGTGAGGCAACGGTTTCCGACGAGGCGCGCGCCGAGGCGATGGACGGCCTGCGCGCGGCTGCGGGCGTCGCCAGCCTCGCCGACGCCGTCAGCGAGCGGATCGCGGTCCGCGGCCAGGCGGCCGTCTCCACGCCGCTGCGCCTTTTGCGCGAGCTCGTGGACCCGGGCACGGCCGCCGCACCGGGCACCGCGGGCTCGGCCGGCTCCGGGCGGTCGGGCGCCGATCGCGGCGCTGACGGCCCGTCAGGCGGCGGCAGCCTGCGCGACCTGGTCCGCGCGGCGACCGACGCGGAGGACGACGCCCCGGCTCCCGTGCCGGTGGACCGGGCGGCGCTGGAAACCGTGCTCTCCCGGCTCTCCGACGCGGCCACGGCGCAGCTCCCGCCGGACTGGGCCCGCGCGCTGCGCAACCAGATCACCGGCAGCAGGCGCAAGGTGGCCGACCGGATCGACGCCGCGCTGGCCGCCAGCGAGATCGAGGCCAGGCCGCCGTCCCGGCGCCTGGTCGTGCAGACCGGCCACGCCGCCCTGCTCACGCTCACCGCGCTGTGGGTGGTGCTCTGCTTCGTCCCCGGCTTCCCCGAGGCCCTCGCCATCGTGCTCGCCGCCCTGTGCCTGCTCGGCTCGATCACCCTTGACCTGACCGCGCGCCGCAAGGCCAGGGAAGCCGCGGTGGCCGCCGGGCAGGTCGCGGTCGGGCGGCTTTCCGTGGAACTGGCCGCGGTCGCGCAGGACGAGCTGTTCGGCCCGATCGGCGAGGAGCTGTCCCGATATCGCAGCGCCCTGGCCGACTTCAAGACGGTGCGCGAGGGCTGATCGCGGCTCCGGCGGCGTCACCCGCCGCACCGTTCCCGCCGCCGAGTTATCCACAGAGCGCTGAAAGCCGGTCCGGACCGGCTCCGTAGGGCCACTAAGCTTGTAGGCATGGCGGAGTTCATCTACACCCTGCGCAAGGCCCGGAAGGCCCACGGCGACAAGGTCATCCTCGACGACGTGACCCTCTCGTTCCTGCCGGGCGCGAAGATCGGCGTGGTCGGCCCGAACGGGGCGGGCAAATCGACCGTGCTGAAGATCATGGCCGGTCTCGAGCAGCCGTCCAACGGCGACGCGAACCTGACCCCCGGCTACTCCGTCGGCATCCTGCTGCAGGAACCCGAGCTCGACGAGAGCAAGGACGTGCTGGCCAACGTGCAGGAGGGGGTGGCCGACACCAAGGCGATGCTGGACCGCTTCAACCAGATCGCCGAGCTGATGGCCACCGACTACTCCGACGAGCTGCTGGCCGAGATGGGCACGCTGCAGGAGCAGCTGGACCACCGCAACGCCTGGGACCTGGACGCCCAGCTCGAGCAGGCCATGGACGCGCTGCGCTGCCCGCCCGGCGACGCCGACGTCAAGGTGCTCTCCGGCGGCGAGAAGCGCCGGGTGGCGCTGTGCAAGCTGCTGCTCGAAGCCCCCGACCTGCTGCTGCTCGACGAGCCCACCAACCACCTGGACGCCGAGTCGGTGCTCTGGCTCGAGCAGCACCTGGCCAAGTACGCCGGCACCGTGGTCGCGATCACCCACGACCGGTACTTCCTCGACAACGTCGCGCAGTGGATCCTCGAGCTCGACCGCGGCCGCGCCTACCCCTACGAGGGCAACTACTCCACCTACCTGGAGACCAAGGCCTCCCGCATGAAGGTCGAGGGCCAGAAGGACGCCAAGCGGGCCAAGCGGCTCAAGGACGAGCTCGAGTGGGTGCGCTCCAACGCCAAGGGCCGCCAGGCCAAGCAGAAGGCGCGCCTGGCCCGCTACGAGGAGATGGCGGCCGAGGCGGAGAAGACCCGCAAGCTCGACTTCGAGGAGATCCAGATCCCGCCGGGCCCGCGCCTGGGCAGCGTGGTGGTCGACGTCGCCAAGCTGAGCAAGGGCTTCGGCGAGCGGCTGCTGATCGACGACCTGTCCTTCACCCTGCCGCGCAACGGCATCGTCGGCGTGGTCGGCCCGAACGGCGCCGGCAAGACCACCCTGTTCAAGACCATCGTCGGCTTCGAGCAGCCGGACTCCGGCGAGGTCAAGGTCGGCGAGACGGTGAAGATCTCCTACGTGGACCAGAACCGGGCCGGCATCGACCCGAAGAAGACGCTGTGGGAGGTGGTCTCCGACGGGCTCGACTACATCCAGGTCGGCCAGGTCGAGATGCCCTCGCGCGCGTACGTCTCCGCGTTCGGCTTCAAGGGCCCGGACCAGCAGAAGCCGGCCGGGGTGCTCTCCGGAGGCGAGCGCAACCGGCTCAACCTCGCGCTCACCCTCAAGCAGGGTGGCAACCTGCTGCTGCTCGACGAGCCGACCAACGACCTGGACGTCGAGACCCTCTCCTCGCTGGAGAACGCACTGCTCGACTTCCCCGGCTGCGCCGTGGTGGTCTCCCACGACCGCTGGTTCCTCGACCGGGTGGCCACGCACATCCTGGCCTACGAGGGCGACTCCAAGTGGTTCTGGTTCGAGGGCAACTTCGAGTCCTACGAGAAGAACAAGGTCGAGCGGCTCGGTCCCGAGGCGGCCCGCCCGCACCGGGTCACCTATCGCAAGCTGACCCGGGGCTAGCCGGGTGCCCGCGGAGATCACCGACAAGGGGCTGAGGTACGTCTACCTCTGCCCCTTGCGGTGGGCGGACATGGACTCCTTCGGGCACGTGAACAACGTGGTCTACCTGCGCTACCTGGAACAGGCACGCGTGGAGTGGATGTTCATGACCGCCAAGCAGGCGGGGATCGAGGAGTTCTCCCTCGGCACCGTGGTGGCCCGGCACGAGATCGAGTACAAGCGCCCCCTGGTCTACCGCTCGGAGCCGGTGCGCGTGGAGACCTGGGTGACCCGGGTCGGGAACGCCTCCTTCACCGTGGCCTACGAGGTCAAGGACGACGACTTCGTATACGCCGTCGCCAAGACGGTCCTGGTGCCGTACGACCTGGGCGCCGAGCGGCCGCGGCGGATGACCGCGGAGGAGCGCGACTATCTCAAGCCCTACCTCGCCCCCGCGCCACCCGAGTCGCGGCACCGTTGAGCGTCACCGCCGAACCGCCGCCGCTCAACGTCCGAACCGCTGAACCACCGACCCGCTGGTAGACCGATGAACGACGAGCACGTATTCGCCAGCCTGGAGGACGCGGCTGCCCTGGGCGTCTACCTGCAACGCCTGCTCGGCATGGACAAGACAGCCGCAGTGCGGTTAGTCGGCATAGGGCCGGTGGCCGCCGCGTACGCCGCTCCGCCACTGCACGGATCCACAACCCGCGCCAGCGTTCTGACGGTGCGTACGGTAAGCCTCGCCGAAGGCGCGCAGCCCTTCGACCGCACCGTGTCCGCCGGTCAACTGCTCGAATCGATCCACACCGACGAGGACGGCACCGCCGGATTCGCGCTGCCCGCGCAGCTCACCGGCGGCCCGTCCTGGGCCGGCCTGCTGCCGCCGCGCACCGGCTGGCGCCCGCTCGGCGAGATACCGCTGCGGCAACTCGCCGAAGCCGTCACGCAGGGCAACGCCGACTTCAGATTCGCCGCGCTCGGGCGCGACCGCGCGGCGCTGGACAATCTCGCCGAGGAGATCTGGACCCGCGAGCTTCCGCACGGCCTGCGCTGGCGCGCCGCCCACGCCGCGTCCGCGATGGGATTCCTCGGCCCGCAGCCGGAAAGCTCCGCGCAGTCCGCGCGAGTGGCCGCACACACGCGGTGGCTGCGCCTGGACACCCCCTACGGCACCGCGCTGGAGCGCATCAACGCCGGCCTGTGAGGCCCGGCCCGGTCCAGTTCCGGGGTACCAGCAACATCGGCCAGTGGCACAAGCTAGGGTGTCGCTTCTGTACGCACTCACTGGTTGAGGGGAGAGATCGATGAGTGCACCGAAGATCACCGTCATCGGCACGGGCTACCTGGGCGCCACGCACGCGATCTGCATGGCTGTGCTCGGTTTCGACGTGCTCGGCGTCGACGTGGCGCAGGACAAGGTGGACCGGCTCAACGCCGGGCAGGTGCCGTTCTTCGAGCCGGGACTGCCCGAGCTGCTGGTCAAGGCCCTCGAGTCCGGCAAGCTGCGCTTCACCACCGACTACGCCGAGGCCGGCGCGTTCGGCGACGTGCACTTCGTGTGCGTCGGCACGCCGCAGCTCGCCGGCTCCAACGCGGCCGACCTTCGTTATGTGGAGAGCGCCGTCACCGCGCTCGCGCCGCACCTGGACCGCCGCGTGCTCGTCGTCGGCAAGTCCACCGTGCCGGTCGGCACCGCGGGCCGGCTGACCGGCCTGCTGCGCGCGCTCGCGCCGGCGGGGGAGCAGGTCGAGCTGGCGTGGAACCCGGAATTCCTGCGCGAGGGCTTCGCCGTGGAGGACACGCTGCGGCCCGACCGGCTCGTCTTCGGCGTCGAGTCGCAGTGGGCCCAGGACCAGCTGCACACCGTCTTCGCGCCGATCATCGAGCAGGGCAGCCCGGTCGTGATCACCGACCTGAGCACCGCCGAGCTGGTGAAGGTGGCCGCGAACTCCTTCCTGGCCACCAAGATCTCCTACATCAACGCGATGGCGGAGGTCTGCGAGGCCACCGGCGCGGACGTGCACCAGCTGGCCGAGGCGCTGTCCTACGACTCCCGGATCGGCGGCCGCTTCCTGCGCCCCGGACTCGGCTTCGGCGGCGGCTGCCTGCCCAAGGACATCCGCGCCTTCGCCCACCGCGCCGAGGAACTGGGCGTCGGCCAGGCCGTGGCCTTCCTGCACGAGGTGGACGCCATCAACCGGCGCCGCCGCTCCCGCACCGTCGACCTGGTCCGCGAACTGGCCGGAGGCTCGCTACGCGGCGCCAGGATCGCCGCGCTCGGCGCCGCGTTCAAGCCGGACTCGGACGACATCCGGGACGCACCGGCCCTCGACGTCGCCCGCATGCTCCAAGAAGGCGGCGCGAAGGTGCGCGTCTACGACCCGGAGGCGCTGGAGAACGCCCGCCGCGCCTACCCGAACCTGGAATACGCGCACAGCACGCTTGAGGCGGCGCGCGACGCCGACGTGGTGGTGCTGCTGACGGAGTGGACCGAGTTCCGCGAGATCGACCCGGCCGCGCTCGGCGACGTCGTCGCTCAGCGGAAGGTGGTGGACGGTCGCCACGCGCTCGATCCGGTTGCGTACCGCGCCGCGGGCTGGGAGTACCGCGCCCTGGGACGTCCGTAGCCGAGCTCGGCGAATCCGGCCCCGCCGAACCCGCACGAGAGCCAGTCTCAGCGAAGTCCGGGTGCCGCTACTCGGCGTTGACCATGAAGTGCGCGGCCCGCTCCAAGTACTGCCAGAGCTCGGTCTCGTCCGCCCCGGGCAGCTTCAGCGAGCGCACCGCCTCGGCCATGTGATGCAGCCACAGATCCCGGGCCCGGGCGTCGACCCGGAACGGCGCGTGGCGCATCCGCAAGCGCGGGTGCCCACGCGTCTCGCTGTACGTCGACGGGCCGCCCCAGTACTGGATCAGGAACAGGGTCAGCCGCTCCTCGGCCGGGCCCAGATCCTCCTCCGGGTACAGCGCCCGAAGCTCCTGGTCCTCGGCGACGCCCTCGTAGAAGCGGTGCACCAGCGCCCGGAAGGTCGGCTCGCCGCCGACCCTGGAGTAAAACGGCTCCGGTTCTCCGCGCGGAATGCTCACCTGCGTCACCCGACCATCCTAATGCCGCGCCACGCCGTGATCTTCGGCGCGGCAGCCCGGCCGGTCCTCCGCGAAAACCCCAGCAACCCCAGCCTTGAGCGGCTCAGTCCTTTAACTCAGCCAGCCGCGATGGCAGGCCTGCCAGCCGAGCTGCAACCGCGTGCTCACGCGCGCCAGGTCCATCATGTGCGCCACCCGCCGCTGCACGGTGCGCAGGCCGAGGCCGAGCTGCTTGGCGATCGCCGCGTCCGTCGCGCCGACCATGAGCAGCGAGAGGATCCGCAGATCCAGGCCGGTCGGCTCGGTCTCGGGGACGTCGAGCTCGATCCCGCTGGGCTCCACGAGGCGTACCGGCACCGCGCGGTCCCACACCGATTCGTACAGCCCCATCAGCAGCCTGATCAGGCCGGGGGCGCGCACGAACATCGCGGAGGGCTCGCCGCCGTCCGGGTTCGTGCCGTCGCTCAGCGGCACCAGCGCGACCGCGCGGTCCGCGATCACCAGTTTCGTGGGCACCCGCTCCACCACCCGGCACAGCTGCTGGTGCTTCATATGCGCCATCAGGCCCTCGAAGGCGCCCGGGCGATCCAGCATCGCGTGCTCGACGATGACGTGGTACCGCACGCCGCGGTTGATGGCCTGCTCCTCGGCCGCGCTCTCGCCCGGCGCGACCACCTCGTGGCTGGCCTCTGACATGACGTGCAACTCGGCGGTCGCGGCCATTTGGACTTGCTCGAAGCGATGCCGCACCGCGTGCGCGCCAATCACCACTTCCACCAGATCGCGCGCGGAGCTGTCCGCGCTCGCGCTGCGGTACGCCTCGGCCAGCGATGCCAGGCCGAGCTCGGCGCGGTACAACGCGTGCCGCTGCTCAGCCAGCAGCGCCCCCAGAGCCACAGCTGGCGGAGCGGCCACATAGCGCTCCCGCGGCCCGGTCTGCTTCGTCACCAGTCCCAGCTCGGCCAGCTGCGTGAGCGCCTTACGCACCTCGGCCCGCGGCAGCCCGGTCCGCTCGACAAGCCCGGCAGTACTGCCGGACCCCGCAGTCACCAGATCCTGGTAGACACGCTCCGCCGTCGGATCGAGGCCGAGTATGCCGAACACCGTCTATCCCCTCGTCAGCAGGTCTGCATGATCCGTGCCCGATTTGGCGGCGCGGATGCGTCTACCTCGCGTGTCTTTGTGCGTCCATGATTATCCGCCGCCGAAGCTGTTCTATGACGCGGGCTCACGTTCGCCAAGATCAGCGGCCGGTCCGCCGCCGAGGCGCAGTCGGCGTGTCCCGGTTTTGGCACTCGGGTTGACCGAGTGCCAGCGGGAGTCATAACCTGCCGATTGGCACTCTCGCCGTGAGTGTGCCAATGCCACCCCGTCCCCCTGGCACCCGCGACGACAGGCGTGGACGGTGGCCCTAAGTCGACCGGCGGGGCGGTGTTCCCGCCGTCAGTGAATGTCTCCGAAGGAGAGGTCACGACCGTGGCTACCGTTGCCATCAAGCCGCTTGAGGACCGCGTCGTCGTCAAGCCGCTGGACGCCGAGCAGACCACCGCCTCCGGCCTGGTCATCCCGGACACCGCGAAGGAGAAGCCGCAGGAGGGCGTCGTCCTGGCCGTGGGCCCGGGCCGCTTCGAGGACGGCCAGCGCCTCCCGCTCGACGTCAAGGAAGGCGACGTCGTCCTGTACTCCAAGTACGGCGGTACCGAGGTCAAGTACAACGGCGAGGAGTACCTCGTCCTGTCGGCGCGCGACCTGCTCGCCGTCGTCAACAAGTAGCAGGCGCCCGCGCAGCCAGCCGTGAAGGCCGCGTTCCGCAAGCCCCGCTCGGACGGGCGGCGGGGCGCGGCCTTCCGCGCCTGACGCGCGCACGTCCGACCGGCCGGCCACCAGGCCCGGCGGAGCGACCAGGTTCGCTGTTCCACCAACCCAGGCTTAGAAGGGACGCTTGGCACTCATGGCCAAGATGCTGCAATTCGACGAGGACGCCCGCCGCAAGCTGGAGCGCGGCGTCAACGCGCTCGCCGACGCGGTCAAGGTGACGATCGGCCCGAAGGGCCGCAACGTCGTCATCGACAAGAAGTTCGGCGCGCCGACGATCACCAACGACGGCGTGACCATCGCCCGCGAGGTCGAGCTCGAGGACCCGTACGAGAACCTCGGCGCCCAGCTCGCCAAGGAGGTCGCGACCAAGACCAACGACATCGCGGGCGACGGCACCACCACCGCGACCGTGCTGGCCCAGGCGCTGGTGCGCGAGGGCCTGCGCAACGTCGCGGCCGGCGCGCAGCCGATCGCGCTCAAGCGCGGCATCGACGCGGCGGTCAAGGCGGTCTCCGACCACCTGCTGTCCACCGCCAAGCCGGTTGAGACCAAGGAGTCCATCGCCCAGGTCGGCGCGATCTCCGCGCAGGACCAGGCGATCGGCGACCTGATCGCCGAGGCGATGGACAAGGTCGGCAAGGACGGCGTCATCACGGTCGAGGAGAACAACACCTTCGGCCTGGCCCTCGAGTTCACCGAGGGCATGCAGTTCGACAAGGGCTACCTCTCGCCGTACATGGTCACCGACCAGGAGCGCCAGGAGGCCGTCCTTGAGGACCCGTACATCCTGATCAACCAGGGCAAGATCTCCTCGATCTCCGAGCTGCTGCCGGTGCTGGAGAAGGTCGCCCAGTCCCGCAAGCCGCTGCTGATCATCGCCGAGGACGTGGACGGCGAGGCGCTCTCCACCCTCGTGGTCAACAAGATCCGCGGCACCTTCAACTCGGTCGCGGTCAAGGCCCCCGGCTTCGGCGACCGCCGCAAGGCGATCCTGCAGGACATCGCGACCCTCACCGGCGCCCAGGTGGTCAGCCCCGAGGTCGGCCTCAAGCTGGACCAGGTCGGCATCGAGGTGCTCGGCACCGCCCGCCGGGTGACCGTCGACAAGGACAACACCACGATCGTGGACGGCGCCGGCGACTCCGGCGCGGTGCAGGACCGGGTGCGCCAGATCAAGGCCGAGATCGAGGCCTCCGACTCCGACTGGGACCGGGAGAAGCTGCAGGAGCGGCTGGCCAAGCTGGCCGGCGGCGTGTGCGTGATCCGGGTCGGCGCGGCCACCGAGGTCGAGCTCAAGGAGAAGAAGCACCGTCTCGAGGACGCGATCTCGGCCACCCGCGCCGCGGTCGAGGAGGGCATCGTGGCCGGTGGCGGCGCGGCGCTCGTGCACGCCACCGCGGTGCTGACCGAGCGTCTCGGCCTGAGCGGCGACGAGGCGACCGGTGTCGCCGTGGTGCGCAAGGCCCTGGTCGAGCCGCTGCGCTGGATCGCCGAGAACGCCGGGCACGAGGGCTACGTCGTCACCGACAAGGTCTCCAACCTCGACGACGCCAAGGGCCTGAACGCGGCCACCGGCGAGTACGTGGACCTGATCGCGGCCGGCGTCATCGACCCGGTCAAGGTCACCCGCTCCGCGCTGGCCAACGCCGCGTCGATCGCCTCGATGCTGCTGACCACCGAGACGCTGGTCGTGGACAAGCCGGCGCCGAAGGAAGACGAGGGTCACTCGCACGGCCACGGGCACAGCCACTAGTCGCAGTGACCAGTCACAGTCATTAGTCACAGTTACCAGTCACGGCTCCCCGCGACAGTAACTGAGCACGACGGGACTCCCGTAGCCACTGAACCTGGTGGCTACGGGAGTCCCGTCGTTTCCGCGCTGCTATTCCGTTACGCCTTAACGAGCGGCTTGGTCTTCTTACGCGGGGCCGGCTTGCTCGGCGACTTCTTCGGTGCGTTCGTGGCGGCGGCCTTGGTCTTGGGAGCCGCGGCTGCCACGACCCCGCCGGCCATTCGCTTGCGCCGCGGTGTCGACTCGAATGCAGCGGCCTCGTCGCCGGCGCCGTTCGCCGCCGGCTCCTTCGCCTGGACCTGGTCCTGCATCGCCTTCTCGCGCAGCAGCTTCTCCTTCAGCTTCTCCTGCCGCGCCCGCGCCTCCTTCTGCCGGGCCGCCTGTGCCCGTGCGAGCGCCTTCTGCCGCGCGTGATGCTCCTCGCGTTCCTCCTCCGTCATGCCGCCCCAGACGCCGTACGGCTCGCGCACCTTCAGCGCGTGGTCCGCGCACGGTATCTGCACGGGGCAGTTCATGCAGATCTCCTTCGCCGCCATTTCTCGGCTCGATCGCGCCGCACCGCGCTCGCCCTCGGGGTGGAAGAAGAGCGAGCTGTCCTTGCCTCGGCACAGACCGCGCAGCTGCCAGTCCCACAGATCGGCGTTCGGGCCGGGGAGCCGTGAGAAATCGGCCATCGCCGCTGTCCCTCCTTGTCGCCGGCGGCGCGTTCAGTGACAGTGCGCTCGCTCAGCGTGTCCGTTGTAAACCGCAGGTCATCCAGTGATTGGACGTGTCATGACAAGGCATTCCCCGGTAAGGGTGGAGTTGCCGGTACTGACGCCTATACCCACCTATTTGTTAGGTAAGGGAGCAGTGTGTTCTCGACCTACGAACGGCCCAGTGCCGAGCCCCTGAACGGCCGATGCCCCGCTGCCCCGACCTGCGATTTCGATGGAATCACCCCGTTGTGGCGAGAAGGTGCCAAAGGCCTTAACACCGGGTCACGGCACACCGGCCGGTACACCCGTGAGGAGCTCGTGCTGCGCACCGGTGTCCCGCACGCCGCGCTGCGCGATCCGGACGGCGATCCGAACGGCGTCGGGCAGCACCGGCCCTACGCCGCCATCGACGTCGTGCGCCTCGCCGTGGTCGACCGCCTCGTGCGCTCTGGCGTGCCGGTGGCGCGCGCCGCCGCGCTGGTGCGAGCGGCGGAGAGCCGGGTGTCCGCCGCGGTTTGAGCCGGTCAGGGCTTCCCAAATTCCGACGCCCGGGTCCAAACTGGGTCTGCAATAACAGCCCGTCACGATATCGTCACAAAACGTCCGTGCGCCGCCCCGCGCGGCCGGTCTCGATCCGCCGGTCGCCCGCCGTCCGGCGTGGCCTGCGCCGAGCGGGTGAACGGACTTTCGCCGAAAACTCGATCTTGAGCTGCGACTGTCCCGAAATCGCCACCCGATTGTGCGTAACGCTTTCGGGTGACGGTCGTTGAGTCAGTGCGTAGGGGGCCGGAACCCCCCACCCGGCGGGCCGTCCCACCGGTTTCCGGCCCCACTCGCGTCAATTCCCGGCATTGCCTGACAGCAGCAGGTATCCACAGTGCGTGGAGGCACATATGACGTCCATCCTGGT
>NZ_DASRGV010000126.1:0-3649 GCF_035650855.1 Actinocrinis sp.
CGCCCTCTCCCGGGAAGCCGTAGAGGTAGTTCCAGGCGACGGAAAGGCCGGTGCTGGAGGCGTCTCGCAGCATCCTGACGTTCTGGTGGCCGGTCACGCCCTTGTCCATCAGTTTCAGCACCCTGCCGCTGAGGCTCTCGATGCCCGGCTGCACGTTCACCAGTCCGGCCGCGGACAGCGTCTCCAGCTGCTCGCGGCGCATGTTCGACTTGATCTCGTACTGCATCCGCAGGTCGTATCCGGACTCGATGATCGAGGGCAGCAGCGATCCCAGGTAGCCCATGTCGAGGATGTTGTCGACCACGAACATGTCCAGCACCTGGTGCCGGCGAACCAGGTCCAGGATCTCGTCCCGGAACGAGGCCGGGCTCTTGCTGCGGAACTGCATGAAGGAGCCGTTGAGCCCGCAGAAGGTGCAGTGGTGCTTCTCCCCCCACCAGCAGCCGCGCGCGCCCTCCACGATCAGCTTCGGCTCGACCCATTCGCGGGCCGCCGAGCTGTCCAGCCGCTCGAAGTAGCCGTCGTAGTCCGGCGAGATGATCTCGGCGGGGGCGAGCGGCCGGGTGCTCATCGGATTCGCGACCGCCGCGCCGTCCTGGTCGCGCCAGCACAGGCCGGGCACGTCCGCGGGCGGGTCGCCGGCGCGCAGCCTGCGCAGCAGCTGTGGGAAGGCGGCCTCGCCCTCGCCGCGCACGACGAAGTCGATGAACTGGAAATTGCGGTGCAGCGCCTCGCCCTGCGCCCCGTCGCAGTTGGCGCCGCCCATCGCGATCAGGGTCCGCGGCGCCAGCCGCTTGATCGCGCGGGCCGCGGCGAGGGCGGGCATGTTCTGCTGGAAGGTCGAGGTGAAGCCGACCAGGTCGGGTTCGAGCCCGGCGATGCGCTCGGCGAAGTCCCTGATGAACTCGCCGGCGCAGCGGTGCAGCTCCAGCGAGGTGCGCCGGTGCGCCTCGGACATCGGCACCTGCTCGAGCAGCTCGGCCTCGCGCCAGTGCGGGTCGTCGTAGAGGGCCGAGGAGAACACCCAGTCGCCGGCTCCGCTGAAATAGGTCGAGAGCGAGTAGTAGTGGTAGTCCTCGACGGTGAAGTCGAGGCGCTTGGTGATCCAGTCCACGTAGTCGAGGTTGGCGTGGACGACCTCGATCTCGGTGTCCGGCACGGCGTCCCGGGCGGCCCGCCGCAGGATGCCCAGTGCGAGAGAGGGCACGTCGATCAGTGCCCAGGGCATGTTGACCAGGAGAATCCGCACGGTGCTCCTCGCTTCTCTTCCTGCGGGGTCGGCGGGACGGGGTGATCGGTTCAGTTCACTTGTGTGCAGTGCAGAGGGCGGCGGTGGCGGCGGGCCGGGACCGCACGGGGCGAGACCCGGCCCGCGGCTGGCTCAGGACGTCACCACTTCACCGTGACGGACACGCTGACCGAGACCGAACGAGCCTGGTCGCGGTTTCCACCGAGCGGGTCGTTGTGCACGACGCTCTTACGCATGTGAACACCTCCCTCCACCGGGTCGGATCGCTGCCCGGCCGTGTGCGGCCGGTGGACTGGGGCCGGGCGGCTCAGGCCGGCACCGGCTTTCCTCCCATGGCGAGCGCCAGGAAGCGGACGACCGCGCTGATGACCTGCACGTGCACGCCGATCCGGTAGCCCTCGTGGCCCGAGGCGGTCCATTCGAGCCGCGGCGGGCGGCCGTGGTTCCTGAGCACGGCGGCGTAACTGCGGATCTGTCCCGGCGGGCACTTCGGATCGTCGGTTCCGGAGAGGATGAGCACCGGGGCGCGTACCTCGGCGGCGTACGTTGCCGGGCTGCTGCGTGCGTATTCGTCGGGCTTCTGGCGTGGATTTCCGCCGAAGAGCCGCAGGTCGAGGGCGCGCACGGCGGCGGTGGCCTCGTGGAACGCCGCCGGGTAGTCCGCGATCGGATTGACGGCGGCCACGGCCTGCCACGACTCCGGCTGCACGCCGGCCGCCAGCAGCGCGAGGTAGCCGCCCCAGGACTGGCCGCACACGGCGGTGCGCTCGGGGTCGATGAGGCCTGATTCGATCAGGTGGGTGCGTACTGCGGCGACGTCGTTGAGCTGGGTCAGCCCCACGCCTTCCTCGAAGCGGTCCCGCCACGCCGCGCCGTAGCCGGTCGAGCCGCGGTAGTTGGGGCGCACCACGGCGCATCCGATCGCCGCGAACACGGAGACCAGCGGGTCGTAGGCGTCGCGCGCCGCGTCGTAGGGTCCGCCGTGCAGCAGGAAGACCGCGGGATGCGGCCCGGCGGTTTCGGGCAGCGTGAGCAGCGTGTGGACCGGGCCGGCGGGGGTGGACACCCACAGTTCGTCGCGGCGGCCGGGGTGCGGCGCGTCCGGTTCGGGTTCGGGCGGGCGCCGACCGGAGACGGTGCACAGGCGGGGCGGATGCCGGCTGTCGGTCCACACGTAGTGCAGGTCGCCGTCCGGCTGCGCGGCGGCGGCGAGGATGGCGCCCGCGGGGGTGTCCAGGCGCTCCACGCTGCGGGCGCGCAGGTCGAGCTCGTGCAGGGCGCTGCGGGCGTGCCGGTCCTGGCGGATCAGGATGCGGTTTCCGTCGGGGTACCAGCTCGGCGAGATCTCGGTGTCGAACCCGCACCAGTCGAGCACTGTCACGCCTTCCCCGGCGGTCCACAGCGCCAGGCGGTACTCCCCCGCGCGCAGCACCGTCAGCAGCAGGCGCTCGGGCGTATGCCCGGATCCTGCTTCGCTGGGCGCGAATCCCGCCGCCCACAACGGGTTCGCCGCGCCTGACAGGACCGTGCGCTTGCCTGTTCGCAGCGAGATGACCGTCACCGCGTCGGGTGCGTCCGGCTCCGCCGCCAGCGCGACCATCTGGGCGGAGCCGGAGATATCAACGAGCTGTGCGTGGTCCGTGGTCCGGGTGACCAAGTGCACTGATCCGTCCGGAGTGACCTGGTAGACGGCCGTGCCCCGCTCGCCGCCGACGCCTACCGCGGCGGTGCCGTCCAGGGCCATCGCCAGCCCGGCGGAGCGGCCGCGCGGCAGACCGGCCGGGCGTGCCGGTCCGCCGCCGAAGGGCAGCACCCGCCACTCGCCGACGCCGTCCACGTCGTCGTCGAACCACCAGACCTCGGTGCCGGCCGGGTTGATGGCGCAGGCCACCGTTCCCTGCTCGCGGTCGGTGAGCCGCCGCCGGGTGCCGCGGGCAACGTCCCAGGCGAAGACTTCGCAGCGGCCTTCCGCGTCTCCGATGTAGACCGCGCGGCCCGGGTCGAGCTCCGCAAAGGCCGGGGGCTCGGGGAAGAAGACTCGAACGCTGACTTCCATCGCGCTCACCCCTCGGCTCGAAGCTGCGGCTGTGACGGCAGATACGGCGGCTTGGCCTCCGTCGCGGCTGCTTGCGCCTCGGGTTGCGGCGGGGCCTCGCGGCGCAGGCGTCCGGCGTTGACTGTGGCGTAGACGGCGAGCAGCGCCAGGCAGGCGGCGTAGAGCAGTGCCTGAGGGGCCGGCCGCAGTGCGGCGACGAGCGCGCCGGCGGCGAGCGGCGCGAGCGCTCCGGTGCCTTCGCCGAGCAGCCCGAGCGCGGTGCCGACGCGGCCCTGCAGCACGTCGGGGGTCATCATGATCGCCTTGCTCTGGAAGACGATGCTCAGCGCGGGCGTCAGCAGCGA
>NZ_DASRGV010000127.1:0-4270 GCF_035650855.1 Actinocrinis sp.
GAGGTCTGGTACGGCGACCGGGTCGCGGTGCTCGGCGCGAACGGCACCGGCAAGTCGCATCTGCTGCGGCTGCTCGGGCGCGGCGGGACGGATCCGGACCCTGCGATGCTGCGGCTCGACGCGTCGGACGACAGTCACGACGAGGACGTCGCGCAACCGGGCGCCGGGCTGGCGGCGGTGGCGCATCACGGGAGTGCGCGGCTCGGGGCCCGCGTCGTGCCGGGGCACTTCTCTCAGACGCACGACCGGCCGGAGCTGACCGGGCTCACGCTCGTCGAGATCCTCTGGCAGGGCGACGCGCGCCGGCCGAGCCTGCCGCGCGACGCCGCGATGAGCACGCTGAACCGCTACGAGCTGGCGGCGCAGGGCGACCAGCGGTTCGACACCCTCTCCGGCGGCCAGCAGGCCCGGTTCCTGATCCTCCTGCTCGAGCTGTCCGGGGCCACGCTGCTGCTGCTCGACGAGCCCACCGACAACCTCGACCTGGCCAGCGCGCAGGCGCTGGAGGCCGGGCTGTCAGGGTTCGAAGGAACGGTGATCGCGGTCACGCACGACCGCTGGTTCACCCGCTCCTTCGACCGGTTCCTGCACCTGAGCGGCGACGGGAAGGTGGCCGAGGTGCCCGAGCCGGTGTGGGACTAAGACCATATCGGACCAAGACCGCGTGGGACCGAGCCGGGCGGGACGGCCGGGTGGCGGGGACGATCCGAAGCGTGATGGGATGAGGATCAGATCATCGAGCAACCGCCCTGGAGGCGTTCATTCATGGCACGGTTCAAAGTAGGCGTGCAGCTGCGGCCGCAGCACTGCGAGATGGCGCAGCTGCGCGCGGCGTGGAAGGAAGCCGACGCGCTCGGCGTCGACACGATCTGGACCTGGGACCACTTCTATCCGCTCTACGGCGACCCGGCCGGCGCGCACTACGAGTGCTGGACCATGCTCGCCGCGATCGCCGCGGACACCTCGCACGCACAGTTCGGCGCGCTGGTGACCTGCAACAGCTACCGCAACCCCGACCTGCTCGCCGACATGGCCCGCACCGTGGACCAGATCAGCGGCGGGCGGCTCATCCTCGGCCTCGGCTCCGGCTGGTTCGAGCGCGACTACAACGAGTACGGGTACGAGTTCGGCACCGCGCCGGAGCGGCTGCGGGCGCTGCGTGAGACGCTGCCGCGGATCGAGGCGCGCCTGGCAAAGCTCAACCCTTCCGGCGAGAACATCCCGCTGATGATCGGCGGGTCGGGCGAGAAGGTGACGCTGCGGATCGTGGCCGAGCGTGCCGACCTGTGGAACTCCTTCGGGCCCGCGGCCAACTTCGCGCACAAGAACTCGGTGCTCAACGAGTGGTGCGAGAAGCTGGGCCGCGACCCCGCGCAGATCGACCGCACCGTGATGATCGACCCGAACGAGGTCGACAACTTCGAGGAGTACCTCGACGCCGGGGCGACGCACCTCATCGTCGGCTCGGACGTACCGTTCGAGCTCAAGCCGGTGGAGCGGCTGCTCCAGCACGCCCGCGGGTGAGCTAGCGGGCGTGTCCGCGCACTGACGCGGGTAGATCGCTCGAGCGCTCTGCGGACCGGTTGCGGCACCGGTTCGCAGGGCGCTTCGTTGTTATACGGCGGCTGACGGCGACGGCGTGGGGCGAGGCCCGGAGCGAAAGTTTCAGGTCACCGCCGCCGCGGCGGGGCCGCAGGCCGGGGCCGGGCCTGCGACATGGGGCGCTACCGAGCCTGGCAAGCGCTTCGACGATATTGCCACCGGACTGCTTCGCTTCTACGCTCCCGGGCGCTACAGCAATCGAAGCGCTTCGACGGACCAGCCCGCAGACCGGAGGTGACTCTCCTCCCGCACGGCCCTCCGCCCAAGCGCGCTCGAACCGAGAAGGCGGAGGCTTCAACACCCATGCGAAGAAGGTTCGTCCAAGCCGCGCTGGCCGCGGCCACGGCGGCCGCCGCGGCGATCAGCCCGATCCTGGTGCAGGCCGCGGCCGCGCCCGCGATGGCGGCCACCCCGGCCACCACCGCGTACAACTGGAACAGTGTGGCGATCGGCGGCGGCGGCTTCATCCCGGACATCGTGTTCAACACCGGGGCCGCGAACATCGTCTACGCCCGCACCGACATCGGCGGCGTGTACCGGTGGAATCAGAGTTCGAGCTCGTGGACCCCGCTGATGGACTGGGTAGGCCAATCCAACTGGGGCGAAATGGGCGCGGTGTCCGTGGCGGCCGACCCGATCAACACCAACAAGGTCTGGGCCGCGGTCGGGATGTACACCAACTCCTGGGACCCGAACAACGGCTCCATCCTGCGCTCCGCGGACCAGGGCAACACCTGGACCGCGACCGCGCTGCCGTTCAAGCTCGGCGGCAACATGCCCGGCCGCGGCATGGGCGAGCGGCTCGCCGTGGACCCGAACGACGACAACGTGCTGTACTTCGGCGCGCCCAGCGGCAAGGGGCTGTGGAAGTCCACTGACTCCGGGGTGACCTGGTCGCAGGTCGCCAACTTCCCGAACGTGGGCAACTACGCGCAGGACTCCACCGACACCACCGGCTACCTCAGCGACAACCAGGGCGTCACCTGGGTCGCGTTCGACAAGGCGACCGGAACGTCCGGCAGCCCGACCAAGACCATCTTCGTCGGGGTCGCCGACCTGCAGAACACCGTGTATGAGAGCACTGACGGCGGCGCGACCTGGTCACGGGTGGCCGGGCAGCCCACCGGATTCATGGCGCACAACGGCGTGGTGGACGCGACCAACGGGATCCTCTACATCGCGACCAGCAACAAGGGCGGGCCGTATGACGGCTCGTCGGGAGATGTGTGGAAGTACGCGCTGGCCACCGGCACCTGGACGCAGATCAGCCCGGTGAAGTCCTCGGACACCAGCAACGACTACTTCGGTTACAGCGGCCTGTCGATCGACGCACAGCATCCGGGCACGATCATGGTCACCGGGTACAGCTCATGGTGGCCGGACACGTATATCTGGCGTAGTACCGACGGCGGCACGACGTGGAAGCAGGCCTGGAGCTACACCAGCTACCCGAACCGCGCCGACGCGTACACGCTCGACGCCTCCGCGACACCCTGGCTCTCTTTCGGCACGACGACGCAGGAGCCGGTCGAGTCGCCGAAGCTGGGCTGGATGACCGAGGGCCTGGCGATCGACCCGTTCAACTCCAACCGGATGTTCTACGGCACCGGCGCGACGCTGTTCGGCACCACGAACCTGACCAACTGGGATTCGGGCACCAGCTTCACCATCAAACCCTTCGTCAGCGGCCTCGAGGAGACCGCCGTCAACGGTCTGATCAGCCCGCCCACCGGTTCGGCGCCGTTGATCTCAGCCCTCGGCGACCTGGACGGCTTCGTGCACACCTCGCTGACCTCGGTGCCGTCCTCGATGTTCACCTCGCCGAACCTGTCCAGCGGTGACAGCGTCGATTACGCCGAGCTGCAGCCGGCCACGATCATCCGGACCGGTGACGTCGACAAGACGCAGAGCAGCAACGCGAACGTGTATCGGTTCGCGTTCAGCACCAACGGCGGCAGCAGCTGGTTCCAGGCGTCGGCGGAGCCGCCTGGAGTCACCGGCGGTGGCCAGGGTGCGATCGCGGCGGACGCCAGTTCGGCGCTGTGGAGCCCGAAGGGCGCCGGCGTCTACTACACCACCACCTACGGCAGTTCCTGGACCGCCTCCACGGGCATTCCGGCCGGCGCCGTGATCGCCTCGGACCGGGTGAATCCGAAGGTGTACTACGGCTACTCGGCCGGGACCTTCTATGTCAGCACCAACGGCGGCGTGAGCTTTACCGCTTCCGCGGCCACCGGGCTGCCGGCCACCGGCACCGTGTACATCAAGGCGGTCGCGGGCACGGCCGGGGACGTCTGGGTGACCGGCGGCGACTCCTCCGGCGTGTCAGGGATCTGGCACTCGACCAACTCCGGCGCCAGCTTCACCAAGCTGACCACCGTGTCGGCGGCGATCAACCTCGGCTTCGGCAAGTCGGCGGTCTCCGGCGGCTACCCGGCGCTGTACGCGATCGCGACCGTGAACGGCGTGCAGGGCATCTTCCGCTCCGACGACACCGGCGCGACCTGGACCCGGATCAATGACAACGCGCACCAGTGGGGCAACGCCGGCGCCGCGATCACCGGCGACCCGCGCATCTACGGGCGCGTATACGTGGGCACCAACGGCCGCGGCATCATGTACGGCGACCCCAGCGGTTCGTCGACCGGCAGCCCGAGCGCGAGCGCCA
>NZ_DASRGV010000128.1:0-35533 GCF_035650855.1 Actinocrinis sp.
CGGCGAGATCGGCGGCGACGCCGAGGAGCGGGCCGCGGCGTACATCCAGGAGCACATCACCAAGCCGGTGGTCGGCTACGTCGCGGGCTTCACCGCCCCCGAGGGCAAGACCATGGGCCACGCCGGCGCGATCGTGTCCGGGTCCTCCGGCACCGCGCAGGCCAAGAAGGAAGCGCTGGAGGCCGCGGGCGTGAAGGTCGGCAAGACGCCGTCCGAGACCGCGCGGCTGATGCGCGAGATCGTCGAAGCGCTCTGAGCAGCACGACGGCACGCTCTGCGTGTACCGGGCGCGGTAACGCCTTGACGCTGTAGCGATCGCGGGCGCGCTCGTCCTTCACTCGGGTGAAGAACGGGCGCGCCTGCGCTGTTTGCGCAAGTCTCGGCGCCCAGCATGGGTGCCATGGCCGACAGCCCGCAGCCGCCAGTCGACTCCCCGGCGCCGCCCGAGACCGCGCCCGAGTCTGGATCAGAACCGGGATCAGAGCCCGGATCAGAGCCAGAAGACTGCGTATGGCTGGACCTTGATCCCGGCTACGACGACTTCCCGCCCACCGGGCTGTCCGGTCGTGCCGCCGCGCTCCGGGCCAAGGCCGCGCACCTGCTGGACCGCGCAGCGCGGGCCGTGGTCGAGCACGCGTCCGAACTCGTGGTCGGCGCCGCGACCGCCGTGGTCATCGCGGCCGGCGGCTGGCTGGTCGCGGCCGCGCTGACGCTCGCGGTATGGGCGATGGCGGCGCCCACGGACGGGTCGTACGCGGCGCCGCTGCACGTCGCCGGGCAGCTTTGGCTGGCCGCGCACCACGTGCTGTTGCAGACCCCTGACGGCCCGTTCGGGCTTTCCCCGCTCGGATTCACCATCCTGCCCGCCACCTCGCTGCTGCTCGCGGGAAGGTACGCCGCACACCGCTTCGGCGCGGGCCTCTGGTCGCTGGTCGCCGTCGCCGCCTGCTACCCGCTCGCCGCGCTCGCCATCGCCTGGAGCGCCGCCTCGGGTTCGCTGCACGCCGCGGTCGGTGCGGCCGCCGGCTATTCCTGCATCATCGCCTGCTGCGCGTTCGGCGCGGGATTGCTCAGCGTTCACACCCCGAGCCTTGAGCGATGGGCCGCTACGGCCGTGCGCGCCGGCGCGGCGGCGCTGGCCGTGTTCGGGTGCGGTGCCGCGTTGCTCGCCGCGCTCGCGGTCGGCCTGCGCTTCACCGAGGTGGCGCAGCTCGGTACGACGATCGGACAGGGCGCCGCGGGCGACTTCGGCCTGTTCCTGATCGACCTCGCGCTCGTGCCGAACCTGGTGGTCTGGGCGTTGAGCTACCTCGCCGGACCGGGGTTCGCGGTGGGCGCGGGCAGCTCGGTCTCGGTGCGCGGATCAACGCACGGGGCGCTGCCGGGGCTGCCGCTGCTGCAGGCCGTGCCGCATCCCGGTGCCGCCTCGCCGTGGCTCTACCTGGTCTTCGCCGTCCCGCTGCTGGCCGGCGCCGCCGCGGTGCTGATCATCGGCCGCTCGCTGCGCGGATTCACGGACCGGGCCGCCGCGCTCGGCGCGGCGCTTCCCACGGTCGGCGCCCTGGCCGCGGTCGGCGCGGTGCTCTCCGGAGGGCCCGTCGCGGCGGGCGCCATGGCGGTCGTCGGCCCGATGCCGTGGGAGGTCGGGCTCGCGGTGGTGGCGGAACTCGGCTCCGTGGCGGTCGTCGGCTTCGGGTTCTGGTACCTGCTCGACTACTTCCGCGCCAGGAGGCGGCCGCTATTGGGTGCGCACGACGACGGAGCGGGCGATCTTGTCGGACCAGGTCTGCCGCTTGCCGTCCCAGAGCGGCCAGAGCAGGTTGAGGACGCCGGGCAGGATGCAGGCGACCCAGAACAGCCAGTTGAGGAAGAGCCGCAGGAAGCCGAAGCCGGCCCCGACCGGCTGCCCGTCGGCGAGGCGGGCGAGCCGGATGCCGAGGACCCGCTTGCCGTAGGACTGGCCGCTGCGCCCGGCCCGGACGGCGTTGACGACGGCCCAGATCAGCCCGAGGAAGCTGAGGAGGCCGAAGATGACGTCGAGGGTGACGCTGCGGGTGGCGCCGGCGATCCAGCCGGCGACGATGGTGGGCCCGTTGTCGAGGGCGAAGGCGCCGGCGCGCTGTCCCCAGTCGGCGAGCGGGGGCATTCCGACGGGTAGGCCGCTGCCGGGATAGCCGTAACCCTGCTCGTAGGGCGGCGGGGGAGGAGCGGCCTGGTAGGCGCCGTAGGTTCCGCCGCCCGCGTACTGAGTGCCGCCAGACTGAGTGCCGCCGTACGAGGGCTGCTGCTGGCCGTATTGCGGTTGGCCGTACTGGGGCTGGTCGTACGGCTGTCGCCCATAGCCGGGCTGATCCTGCGGCTGCTGATAGGCCTGCTGCTGCGGCGGCGGCTGATGCTGATAAGGGCTCTGCTGCGCGGCTTCCTGCGCGGTCGGCGCCGCGAAACCGGTCTGCGGCTGCTCGGCCATGCCAGGGATCTGGTCCTGCACCGGTCCCTGCGCCGGGTCCTCGATCGGCGGCAGCGGGGGAGGGACCGCCGAGTACGCGGTCTCGCCGACCTCGTCGCTCTGCGGCTGGTTCGGCAGGTCGCGCAGGGCGTCACGGGCCGCGGTGGCCTCCTGCTCGGACGGCTCCGGCTTGCGCTCCGGCTGCTGCGGCTGATCCGGTGTGGTGCTCATCCGCTCCTCCTGACGGGTTCCCTCTCTCCATCGTCAGGCTTTGCCGGATCCGGCACATTCTCCAGTGCTCTGAACGGGTATTAACCCAGAAAGCCGAAGCGGTGCAGCTGCCACAGCCAGGATCCGGCCACGAGCACCGTGCCGCCGAACCACCGCAGCCGGGAGGGCAGCCGGTTCAGCGTCCCGAACGGATCGAAGGCCAGCAGCGGCGCGGCGAGGAACACCAGCGTGGCGACGACGGTCACCGGGTTCGCCGCGAGAGCCGCGCCCCAATGCCCCGCGCCCGCCTCCATGAACACCGTCGTCGAGCCGCAGAACGGACACGGCACGCCGGTTACGCGCCGCAACGGGCAAAGCGCTCCCGGATCGTGGTTCTGATGCACCCAGGCCGCCGCGACCGACGCCACCGCGACCGCGCCGAACCGCAACGCGAAGGTCCGCGGACTGCGCCGCAGCGGGGCGAACGCGCTCACCGCCGCCCCGCCCCGGCCGACGAAGGTGCCAGTGCCGGCGGCGGGTTCGGGACCGGCCGCGCCGCTCACGGCAACGCGGCCAGCGAGTTCTTGAACTCCTCCTGGCAGACGCTCTGCCCGGCGATCGTGTTCGCCGCGCGCATGCAGTCCGAGTACTGCCGCAGCTGCGGGAAGAAGATCAGCGAATAAGACACGATGGCCAGCGCGATCAGCGAGGAGATGCTGCTCCACACGACCGACGCGACGGCCTCCGGCGCGCGCTGCGACTTGCGCAGGGCGTCGCGCTGCGCGAACGTCCCGAACCACAGGCCGCCGAGCGACATCACCAGGCCCGCGCACGCGCCGATCAGCCAGTCCGGGAAGTTGCGGTAGCCGTTGAGCAGCGTGATCAGCGTGCATACCGCGCCGCCGACGGCCAGGCCGCGAGCCCAGCGGGTGCGCAGGCTCAGCGGTGGGCGCTTGGCGGGTTCCTCCCCGCGCGGCTGCTGCGGCTGGCGGGGCGGCTGCGGGGGCCGATAAGGCGACCGCGGATCGAACTGCGGAGGGCGCTGACCTGGCTGGTTGTACCGGTCGGGGTCGAGCCACGGGGCCGGCTGCTGCGGGCTGCCGTACGGGCCGAGCGCGGGACCGGGACTCTGGCCCGGCTTGCGCGCCGGACCGTTCGCGGGCACGTTGCCGGGCTGTGGCTGCTGCTGCGGGGCGCCAGGCACTTGGCCGGCGTCGGCCTGGCCCTGATCGCCCGGCTGACCGGATTGCCCGTCCGGCGCAGGCTGCCCCGGCTGCTGCTGCGGAGGCCGCATCCCCGGAGCGTGGTTCGGCCAGTTCGCCTGATCCGGAGTGGGCGGCGGCAGCGGCGGCATGGCGGCCGGCGGGAACGGTGCCGGGGAGGGCGGCGCGAAGTTCGGCGGCACCGGCCCGGGCTGGCCGAGGAACCACGGCGCGGGCGCCGGCTGCTGCGCCGACCACTGCGGCACCGGGAGGTTCTGGCCGTGCTCTTGGGCCTCGCCTTGTTGAGCACTGCCTTGTTGAGCTCCGCCTTGCCGGGCATCGCGCTCTCGTTGGGCGCTGTGCTCTTGAGTACCGCGCTCCTGCTGCTCGGGCGATCCCTCGGGTCGCGCCTGCTGACCCGCTTGGACCTGTGTCCCTTGCGCCGCCTGCGCGGCGTCGCGACCGCTGTCCGACGACGGTCCGCCGCTCTCGTTGTCGGGCTTGTCCTGACGGGCAGGGGCGTCGGTCACAGTGTTCGGCTCCGTAGTGACGGGAGAATGTGCGGTGCGCCGCTACCGTATCGCTGGCCGAGGTAGCGCATGGCTTGAATTGGTCTCCTCACCGTACCGCTAGCTATCGTTGGCCACATCCCGCTGGTCCGGCCCACGGCCCGGCCGCCGGGCGACTCAACTCAACACTGACCTGAAAGGACGCCGCGGTCGTGGCTTCCCCAACTCAGCAGTCAATCGCTCCCTCCCATTATCCGCCCCCGCACTCTCGTGCGGCGCGCCTCGTCGTGCTGGTTTCCGGCAGCGGCACCAACCTTCAAGCCCTGCTCGACGCCGCGGCGGATCCGGCGTACGGCGCGACGGTCGTCGCGGTCGGCGCGGACCGGGACGGCATCCTGGCCCTCAAGCGCGCCGAGGACGCGGGCGTGCCTACCTTCGTGTGCCGGGTGAAGGACCACCCGGACCGGGCGGCCTGGGACCGCGCTTTGCGTGACGAGGTCCGGCGGCACGCCCCCGACCTGGTCGTCTTGGCCGGCTTCATGAAGCTGGTCGGCCCCGACTTCCTGGCCGAGTTCGACGGCCGGATCGTCAACACCCATCCCGCCCTGCTGCCCTCGTTTCCGGGCATGCACGGCGCCCGCGACGCCCTCGCCTATGGCGTGAAGGTCACCGGCTGCACGCTCTTCGTCGTCGCCGCGGGCGTCGACGACGGGCCGATCATCGCCCAGGCCGCGGTCCCGGTCGAGGACGGCGATGACGAGGAGAGCCTGCACGAGCGGATCAAGGTCGCCGAGCGGCGGCTGCTCGTCGAGCAGGTCGGCCGGATGGCGCGCGAGGGCTGGACCATCCTGCCCGCGCCGGCCGCCGCGCCGGCCCCGGCCTCCGCTCCCTCTTCCTCCCTCACCACCCCTGGCAGCACCGCTGCTCCCTCTCTTGGCCCGCTCGGCAACCGGAAGGTGACGATCCCGTGAGCACCCAGCTCCCCATCCGTCGCGCGCTGGTCAGCGTGTACGACAAGACCGGACTCGAGGAGCTCGCGCGGGGGCTGCACGCCGCCGGGGTCTCCCTCGTCTCCACCGGCAGCACCGCGGCCCGGATCGCCGCCGCCGGCGTCCCGGTGACCGAGGTCGCCGAGCTGACCGGCTTCCCCGAGTGCCTCGACGGCCGGGTCAAGACCCTGCACCCGAAGGTGCACGCCGGCATCCTGGCCGACCGCCGCCTGCCCGAGCACGTGCGGCAGCTCGACGAGCTCGGCATCGAGCCCTTCGACCTGGTCGTGTCGAACCTCTACCCGTTCACCCAGACCGTGGCCTCGGGCGCGCAGCCGGACGAGTGCGTCGAGCAGATCGACATCGGCGGACCGTCGATGGTGCGCGCCGCCGCGAAGAACCACCCGAGCGTCGCGATCGTGGTGGACCCGGCGCGTTATCCGGACGTGCTGGCCGCGGTTGAGGGCGGCGGCTTCACCCTCGAACAGCGCAAGCGGCTGGCCGCCGAGGCGTTCGCGCACACCGCCGCGTACGACGCCGCCGTGGCGTCCTGGTTCGCCTCCGACTACGCCCCCGCCGACGAGTCTCCGTTCCCTGACTTCGTCGCCGCGACCTACAAGCGCTCCGCGCTGCTGCGCTACGGCGAGAACCCGCACCAGGCCGCCGCGCTCTACACCGGCGGCGGCGCGGCGGACAGCGACAGCCTCGC
This sequence comes from Actinocrinis sp., assembly GCF_035650855.1. GTDB lineage: Bacteria > Actinomycetota > Actinomycetes > Streptomycetales > Catenulisporaceae > Actinocrinis. The sequence goes on from NZ_DASRGV010000128.1 coordinate 6,066, forward strand.
CAACGCGGAGCAGCTGCACGGCAAGGAGATGTCCTTCAACAACTACGTGGACACCGACGCGGCCCTGCGCGCGGCCTACGACTTCGCAGAGCCCTGTGTCGCGATCATCAAGCACGCCAACCCCTGCGGCATCGCGGTGTCCCCGGTGACTCGAAACGGCGCCGGGGGCGACATCGCCGAAGCGCACCGCAAGGCGCACGCCTGCGACCCGGTCTCCGCGTTCGGCGGCGTGATCGCGGCCAACCGGCCGGTCTCCGCCGAGATGGCCCGCCAGGTCGCCGAGGTGTTCACCGAGGTCATCGTCGCCCCGGACTACGAGGACGGCGCCGTGGCGATCCTGTCCGCGAAGAAGAACATCAGGCTGCTGCGCACCTCGGCCAGCGCCCGGCGGGCCACCGACTTCCGCCAGATCTGCGGCGGCATGCTGCTGCAGGCCGGGGACAACTTCCAGGGCCCGGGCGACGACCCGGCCGGCTGGAAGCTGGCCGCCGGTCCCGCCGCCGACCCGGAGACCCTGGCCGACCTGGCCTTCGCCTGGCGCGCCGTGCGCTCGGTCAAGTCGAACGCGATCCTGCTGGCCTCCGGCGGCGCGGCGGTCGGCGTCGGCATGGGCCAGGTCAACCGGGTGGACTCGGCCAGGCTCGCGGTCTCAAGGGCCGGGGAGCGCGCGGCCGGTTCGGTGGCGGCGTCGGATGCCTTCTTCCCGTTCTCAGACGGCCTGGAGATCCTGATCCAGGCCGGGGTCAAGGCCGTGGTGCAGCCCGGGGGTTCGGTGCGTGACGCCGAATCGCTCGCGGTCGCCGAGGCGGCCGGAGTGACGATGTACCTGACCGGCACCCGCCACTTCGCGCACTGACAAAGGGACCGAACGAAACCGCGGCGGCGAGCTTTCCGGCTCGCCGCCGCGGTCGCGTCTTCGGATCGCGGCTCAGTTGAAGAAGCTGTTGTCCATGCACCGGTCCACCTGGGAGAGGCCGGTGTTGGGATCGGGCGTCGAGTCCTGCTGCGAGCAGTGCGCCGCGGTGCTGAACAGCCATACCAGGAAGACGACCTCGACGAGGTTGACGACGATGCTCACAATCGAGGTGACCAGCCCGGCGATCGCCATGCCCTTGCCGCCGCCGAGACCCCGCTTGACCCTGCGCAGCGCGATGATCGAGAAGACAAGGCCGACGATCCCGATGACGCCGCCGACGTAGAAGAGCGACGTGCACAGACCCACGATGCCGAGCACCATGCCGGTGATCGCCAGGCCGGTGGGCAGCCCGGGGGCCATAGGCATCATCGGGTATGGATATGGATACCCGTACGGCGCAAACCCGGCATTCGGCGGCGGATAGCCTGAACCGGCCTGATAGGGCGCGTCCATCGACGGCGGCGCCCCGAAAGGCGGCGGGGGCATCGATTCGGACGACTCGGACACGGTTCCCCCTGCTGGCTGCGGCTGGTAGTACGCACACGTACTCGGCGCGCGAGTCTACCGCCCGCATCTGCGAGAATGGTCATCATGACGGCGACGATTCTGGACGGCTGGCTGACCGCGGAGGAGATCCGCCAGGACCTGGCCAAGCGGGTGCAAGTGCTGGCCGAGCGCGGCATCGTGCCCGGCCTCGGCACGCTCCTGGTCGGCGACGACCCCGGATCGCACGCCTACGTGACCATGAAGCACCGCGACTGCGCGAAGGTCGGCATCCACTCGATCGACCGGCGCCTTCCGGCCAACGCCACGCAGGAAGACGTCGAGGCCGCTGTCGCCGAGCTCAACGCCGACCCCGCCTGCCACGCCTACCTCGTGCAGCTGCCGCTGCCCAAGGGGCTCGACGAGTTCCGCGTGCTGGAGCGGGTCGATCAGGCCAAGGACGCGGACGGCCTGCACCCGCTCAGCCTCGGCAAGCTGGTGCTCGGCGAGCCGACCCCGCTGCCCTGCACGCCCTACGGGATCGTGGTGCTGCTGCGCCGCTTCGGGGTGGAGCTCGACGGCGCGGAGGTCGTGGTCGTCGGCCGCGGCATCACGGTCGGCCGCCCGCTCGGCCTGATCCTGACCCGCAAATCGGAGAACTCGACCGTCACGCTGTGCCACACCGGCACCCGCGACCTGGCCGCGCACACCCGCCGCGCCGACATCATCGTCGCCGCCGCAGGGGTGCCCGGCATCATCAAGCCGGACATGGTCAAGCCGGGCGCGGCGGTCCTCGACGTCGGCGTCTCGCACGTGGACGGCAAGCTCACCGGGGACGTAGCCCCGGGCGTCGAGCAGGTCGCCGGCTTCGTCTCGCCGAACCCCGGCGGCGTCGGCCCGATGACCCGCGCGCAGCTGCTCACGAACGTCGTCGAGGCCGCCGAGCGCACGCTGTAACGCACTTACGCGAGAGGCGCGGCGGATCGCTCCGCCGCGCCTCACCGTCTTTGTCGCCTTACTGCGCTGCTCTCTTCTTCTCCTGCTTGGCGCTCATCGGTTCCGCCGCCTCGGCGACCGCTACCGTTTCGGTCTCCGCGGCCGTTTCAGTCTCGGCGATGGCCTCGGCCTCGGCGACCACTTCGGTCTCCGCCTGCGCTACGTCCTCCTCCGCCACATCCTGCAGCGCCGCCGGCTCCTCGATCGGCCGCGGCTCCAGCCACAGCGCGCCGAGCGGGGGAACCCGCAGCACCGCGCGCGCCGGCCAGCCGTCCTGGCCCTCGTCGATCGCGTAGACCTGGCCGAAGTTGCCTACGCCCGAGCCGCCGTACTGCTCGGCGTCGGTGTTGAGCACCTCGGACCAGACCTGCGCCCGGTCGGTGCTCAGCGGCAGCGGCAGCGAGTAGCCCTCCCAGGGCACGCCGGCGAAGTTCACCACGCACACCAGCGGCCGCCCGTCGTAGGCCCAGCGGACGAACGCGAACACGTTGTGTTCCGCGTCGTTCGCGGCCAGCCAGGAGAAGCCGTTGCCCGAGGTGTCCTGCTCCCACAGCGCCGGACGCGCCCGATAGGCCGCGTTGAGGTCCTGAACCAGTCGGAAGACGCCGCGGTGCGCCGGGTTGTCCAGCAGCCACCAGTCCAGCCCGGCCTGCTCGGACCACTCCGCGTCCTGGGCGAACTCGCAGCCGGAGAAGATCAGCTGCTTGCCCGGATGGGACCACATGAACGCCAGATAGGCGCGCACGTTCGCCAGCTGCTGCCAGCGGTCGCCCGGCATCTTGCGCAGCAGCGAGCCCTTGCCGTGCACCACCTCGTCGTGGCTGATCGGCAGGATGAAGTTCTCGGTGAACGCGTAGACCAGCGAGAAGGTCATCCGGTTGTGGTGCCAGCTGCGGTTGATCGGCGCCTCGGCCATGTAGCCGAGCGAGTCGTGCATCCAGCCCATGTTCCACTTGAAGCCGAAGCCGAGGCCGTCCTGGTCGGTCGGCCGGGTCACTCCGGGCCAGGCGGTGGACTCCTCGGCGCTCACCGTGACGCCGGGCACCCGCTTGTACACGGTCGCGGTCAGCTCCTGCAGGAAGGAGACCGCCTCCAGGTTCTCCCGGCCGCCGTAGGCGTTCGGGTGCCACTGTCCCTCTTCGCGGGAGTAGTCGAGGTAGAGCATTGACGCGACCGCGTCCACGCGCAACCCGTCGATGTGCATCTCCTCGCACCAGAACAGCGCCGAGGCGACCAGGAAGTTGCGCACCTCGCGGCGGCCGAAGTCGAAGACCAGGGTGCCCCAGTCCGGGTGCTCGCCGCGCCAGGGGTCCGGGTGCTCGTAGAGCGGGGTGCCGTCGAACTCGGCCAGCGCCCAGGCGTCCTTGGGGAAGTGCGCCGGAACCCAGTCGATGATGACGCCGATCCCGGCCCGGTGCAGCGCGTCGATCAGGAACCTGAACTCGTCCGGGCCGCCGAGCCGCGCGGTCGGCGCGAAATACGAGGAGACCTGGTAGCCCCACGAGCCGCCGAAGGGGTGCTCGGTCGGCGGCAGGAACTCGACATGGGTGAATCCGAGCTCATTGAGATACTCAGGCAGCTGCTCGGCGAGGCCGCGGTAGTCGAGGCCCGGCCGCCACGAGGCCAGGTGCAGCTCGTAGACCGACATGGGGGAGCGGTACGGATCCCACTTCGCGCGCTGCTCCAGCCACTCGCCGTCGGTCCACTCGAAGTGCGACTCGTCCACGATCGAGGCGTTCGCCGGCGGCATCTCGCAGCGGCGGGCCAGCGGGTCCGCCTTCTGCCGCCACACCCCGTCGCGGCCGAGGATCTCGTACTTGTACCTGGCGCCGACTTCCACGCCGGGCACGAACAGCTCCCACACCCCGCTCGACCCCATCGAGCGCATCGGGTGGCTCGTGCCGTTCCAGTAGTTGAAGTCGCCCACCACGCGCACGCCGCGGGCGTTCGGCGCCCAGACGGCGAACGAGGTTCCGGTCGGCGGGTCGAACGGCGAGTCGGCCGGCGACTCGAACCGGCGCACCCGCGAGCCGAGCACCTCCCAGAGCTGCTCGTGCCGGCCCTCGCCGATCAGATGCAGGTCGATCTCGCCGAGCGTCGGCAGGAAGCGGTACGGATCGTCGAGCGTGACGGTCGCGTCGCCGTACCCGACTTCGAGGCGGTAGTCGCCCAAGGCGAGCGGCAGCACCGCGGCGAACAGCCCCTCGCCCTCGGCGATCAGTTCGTACCGCTCGCCCCCGGCGGTCAGCACCGCCACGGTCTCGGCGAACGGTCGCAGCACGCGTACCAGCGTGCCCTCGGGCTGTGCTCCCTCCGCCTGTGGATGCGCGCCGAGCAGCCGGTGCGGATCGTGCACGGCTCCGTCAAGCAGGGCCCTGCGTTCCTCGTCCGCCATCGGCGCCGCTGGGGTCGCACCGCGGGCGGCGGAGGATGAAGAAGTGCCGCCGGTCCCGTCTGAGGAGCGGTCCTTGCCGCCGCCGTCGCCTGCCCGGCCCGCGATCCGCTGGTCGTCCCGCACGGTCAAAGCGCCCACGTCCCTGTCTCGTTCGAGCGGTCCCTCAAGGCCCGTTTCTCCGTTTTCCACGATGCCATGCACGGCAGTCGGGTGAGGTGCGACGCGCTACCCGGCCGCTCCTCATCAGGAGTTTGGCGCAGCGGTCCGGCACAGTCACGGGGAATCGTGCGTCGAGTGTTCGAGCGATCGAGTGGTCGGGCGGTGGCGCCGCCGGTCAGGCGACCAGGCGGTCGAGCGCTCCGCTCTTGACGTCCGCGACCAGCGCGGCCAGCTGAGCCAGCGACATCTGCACCCGCTGGCCGAAGTCGTCGGCGAGCACGACCCGCCGATCGTCGTCGGCGCCGTGGTCGAGGAACAGCTCCGGGCAGCCGCAGCTGCAGTTGCCGCAGAAGACGGCCACGGACTCCAGAACGGGGGAGGAGGGGACGGAGGGCGTAGCCGGGGAAGCAGTCGGTTCGATCATCATCGCCTCGCGCTGTATGAACGGAAAATCGGTCTTGGGGAACAGCGATCCGTGGCCAGTTTGGAGCCTAAAGTCAGGACAACCCCACAGCTACGGGCCAATCGGGGCGTTTTCGATCATTCGGGTGCTTCCGCGCGCTCCGCCGCTGCTCCTTCACCACGCCGGGGGTGATCCGGCCCGCCGCGCCGCGCCCGTTTCGGCCGCGCGCCGCCCGCCGCCCCGCGCCCCGACGGGCGTCGCCGAGCCCTGTCACGTCCCCGCACGCCTGCCGGTCAGCTGCTGTGTGGAGCGGCCCGCCATGGTTTAGTGGTCTGCATGGAAGTCGCCTCCCGTCGCGACGGCGCCTCGATCGGCCGCACGTTGCGCGCCGTCGCGGTCGAGTGGCCGTTCGCCGTCGTCTTCACCACCGCGGCGATCGCGGTCATCGTGGTCTCGCTCGGCGCGCTCAAGCACGGGCTGACCCTGCTCGCCGCGGCCCTGCTGCTCGGCTCCGCGCTGCGCTTCGTGCTCTCCCCGGCCCGCGCCGGCCTGCTCGCGGTGCGCCGCCGCGGCGTGGACGTGGTGACGATGGCGCTGCTCGGAGTGCTGCTGCTGGTGGCCGCGCTGTTCGCGGACACCGTCTGAGCTGGGCCGCGGCGGCGCCCGCGCGGTCCTTTCGGCCCCGGTTACGACCTGGTTTCGCCCACACCGCACGACCGGGGTAGGCTCAGCCCCGACAAACTATCTTGACGCCAAGATAATCACCGTCGTGCGAGAAGGACCGTCACCATGTCCAAGATCAAGGTAGCCAACCCGGTCGTCGAACTCGACGGCGACGAGATGACCCGGATCATCTGGCAGTTCATCAAGGACTCGCTGATCCTGCCGTACCTCGACGTCGACCTGAAGTACTACGACCTGGGCATCGAGCACCGCGACGCCACCGACGACCAGGTCACCATCGACGCCGCGAACGCGATCAAGCAGTACGGCGTGGGCGTCAAGTGCGCCACCATCACCCCGGACGAGGCGCGGGTCGAGGAGTTCGGCCTGAAGAAGATGTGGAAGTCGCCGAACGGCACCATCCGCAACATCCTCGGCGGCGTCATCTTCCGCGAGCCGATCATCATGAGCAACGTGCCGCGTCTGGTGCCCAGCTGGACCAAGCCGATCGTGATCGGCCGCCACGCCTTCGGCGACCAGTACCGGGCCACCGACCTGAAGGTCCCCGGCGCGGGCACCCTCACCCTGACCTTCACCCCGCAGGACGGCTCGGAGCCCATCGAGCTGAACGTCTTCGACTTCCCCGGCCCCGGCGTAGCGCTGGCCATGTACAACCTCGACGAGTCCATCCGCGACTTCGCCCGCGCCTCGATGCGCTACGGCCTGAACCGCAACTACCCGGTGTACCTGTCGACGAAGAACACGATCCTCAAGGGCTACGACGGCCGGTTCAAGGACATCTTCCAGGAGGTGTTCGAGTCCGAGTTCAAGGCCGACTTCGAGGCCGCCGGGATCACCTACGAGCACCGGCTGATCGACGACATGGTGGCCGCCGCGCTCAAGTGGGAGGGCGGCTACGTCTGGGCGTGCAAGAACTACGACGGCGACGTGCAGTCCGACACCGTGGCCCAGGGCTTCGGCTCGCTCGGACTGATGACCAGCGTGCTGATGACCCCGGACGGCCGCACGGTGGAGGCCGAGGCCGCGCACGGCACCGTCACCCGCCACTTCCGCCAGCACCAGCAGGGCAAGGCGACCTCCACCAACCCGATCGCCTCCATCTACGCCTGGACCCGCGGCCTCGCGCACCGCGGCAAGCTGGACAACACCCCCGAGGTCACCGCCTTCGCCGAGGCGCTCGAGCGGGTCTGCGTCGCCACCGTCGAGGGCGGCCAGATGACCAAGGACCTCGCGCTGCTGATCTCCTCGGACGCCCCGTGGCTGACCACGCAGGACTTCCTCGGCGCGCTGGACGAGAACCTGAAGAAGGCCCTCGCCGCCTGAGCTGGGCAGACGCACGGCGCGTCCGTGCGCATGTAGTGCTTCTCACAGCCGGGTCGGCCCGCTGCCGCGCGGGTCGGCCCGGCCGCAGGAGTAGCGTTTCTCGCAGGTATCCAGAACCGTTAGACCCTTCCTATCGGCCCAGACAACGTCGTCTTCGGTGTCGGCGTCTCCGGCACCGCGGCGCAGGAGAACGCAATGACCCGCACCCCCGTCAACGTCACGGTCACCGGCGCCGCCGGGCAGATCGGCTACTCGCTGCTGTTCCGGATCGCCGCCGGCGACCTGCTCGGGCCGGACGTCCCGGTCAAGCTGCGGTTGCTGGAGATCCCGCAGGCCGTTAAGGCGGCCGAGGGCGTCGCCATGGAACTGGACGACAGCGCCTTCCCGCTGCTGGCCGGGATCGACATCTTCGACAACCCCACCGAGGGCTTCGCCGGGGCGAACGTCGCGCTGCTGGTCGGCGCGCGGCCGCGCACCGCCGGCATGGAGCGCGGCGACCTGCTCTCCGCCAACGGCGGCATCTTCAAGCCGCAGGGCGAGGCGATCAACGCCGGCGCCGCCGACGACATCAGGGTCCTGGTCGTCGGCAACCCGGCGAACACGAACGCGCTGATCGCCGCGAGCCACGCGCCGGACGTGCCCAAGTCCCGGTTCACCGCGATGACCCGGCTCGACCACAACCGCGCCATCGCGCAGATCGCGAAGAAGGCCGGCGTGCCGGTCACCGAGATCAGCAACGTGACGATCTGGGGCAACCACTCGGCGACGCAGTACCCGGACCTGTTCAACGCCAAGATCTCCGGCAAGAACGCCGCCGAGTACATCAGCGACCAGCAGTGGCTGGAGAGCTCCTTCATCCCGACCGTGGCCAAGCGCGGCGCCGCGATCATCGAGGCGCGCGGCTCCTCCTCCGCGGCCTCCGCCGCCTCCGCCGCCCTCGACCACGTCTTCACCTGGTTCAACGGCACCGCCGAGGGCGACTGGACCTCGATGGGCGTCGTCTCCGACGGCTCCTACGGCGTGCCCGAAGGCTTGGTCTCCTCCTTCCCGGTGACCACCCGGGGCGGTGACTTCGAGATCGTCCAGGGCCTGGAGATCAACGAGTTCTCCCGCGGCCGCATCGACGCCTCCGTCAAGGAGCTGTCCGACGAGCGCGACGCGGTCCGCGAGCTCGGCCTGATCTGACCGTAGGGTTTTCCCTCGCCGTCGCCGACTGTCCGGGAAATTGGGCAGCCTCTCCCGGGCTGTCGGCGCTAGCGTGCGGTCACATGAGCAACATCGACGAGATCGCGGACGGGTACGTCGAGCGCGCCGCGGCGCTCAACCCGCTGGAGGCCACCTACGCCGGCATCCCCGGGTACGACGACCGCATGTCCGACCTGAGCCCCGACGGCTTCCGCGCCCGGGTCGAGCTGGATCGCACGACGATCGCCGCGCTGAGCGCGCAGACCGCTGACGGCGAGGGCGAGCAGGTCGCCAAGGACGCGATGCTGGAACGCCTCGGCCTGGCCGTCGAGTTCTACGACGCCGGCGAGGCCACCAGCGATCTCAATGTGCTGGCAAGCCCGCTGCAGGCGGTGCGCCAGGTCTTCGACCTCATGCCGGTCGAGGGCGAAGAGGCGCAGCGCAACCTCGCGCGACGGATGGCGGCCGTGCCGGACGCGTACGCGGGACTGCGGCGCACGCTGCTGGAGTCGGCGAAGAGCGGGCACGTCGCGGCGCGGCGTCAGGTCATCGAGTGCGCAAAGCAGTGTGCTGAGTGGTCCGGCCAGTCCGCCGCCGCGGCCGCGCAGGACGACGAGGCCGCGGGCCCCGGCTTCTACGCCGGACTGGTCGCACGCACCGGAGCCGAGGGTGCGCTGCGCGCCGAGCTTGACCGCGCGGCGCAGGCGGCGCGGGCCGCGACCGCCGAGTTCGGGACCTTCCTCGAAACCGAGCTGCTGCCCTTCGCTCCCGAGCAGGACGCCGTCGGCCGCGACCGCTACGCGCTCGCCTCCCGCTACTTCCTCGGCGCGGCCGTGGACCTGGACGACGCGTACGCCTGGGGCTGGTCCGAGGTCAAGCGGCTGGAAGCGGAGATGAACCGGGTCGCCGGGCTCATCGTGCCGGGCGGCAGCGTGGACGACGCCGTGGCCGCCCTCGACACCGAGCCCGGCCGCAAGATCGCCGGAAAGGCGGCCTTCCGCGACTGGATGCAGGAGCTGGCCGACCGCACCATCGCCGACCTGCACGGCCGGCACTTCGACATCCCGGAGCCGGCCCGCCGCATCGAGTGCATGATCGCCCCGACCAGCGAGGGCGGGATCTACTACACCGCGCCGAGCGAGGACTTCACCCGGCCCGGCCGGATGTGGTGGGCGGTGGCCGACGGCGTCGAGGAGTTCTCGACCTGGCGCGAGGTCACCACGGTCTACCACGAGGGCGTCCCCGGCCATCACCTGCAGGTCGCGCAGGCCGTCTACCAGCGCGAGAAGCTGAACCGCTGGCGCCGGGTGATGTGCTGGGTCTCCGGGCACGGCGAGGGCTGGGCGCTGTACTCCGAGCGGCTCATGGAAGAACTCGGATACCTCGAGGACCCGGCCGACCTGCTCGGCATGCTCGACGGGCAGATGCTGCGCGCCGCGCGGGTCGTCGTCGACCTCGGCGTCCACCTGCAGCTGCCGATCCCGGCGGGCACCGGCTGGCACGAGGGCGAGACCTGGAACGCCGAACTGGCCTGGGAGTTCCTGCGCGCCCACGTCCGCGTCGGCGACGAGATGCTGCGCTTCGAGCTCAACCGCTACCTCGGCTGGCCCGGCCAGGCGCCCTCCTACAAGCTGGGCGAGCGGATCTGGCTTCAGGCCCGGGAGGACGCGAAGGCGCGCAAGGGCGCGGCGTTCGACCTCAAGGAGTTCCACAGCCAGGCGCTCGCGCTCGGCAGCCTCGGCCTCGACCCGCTCCAGGCGGCGCTGGCCCGGCTGTAGCGCCCCGGCGCCAGCGATTCGCGGCCGCGATGCTCCCGGCGCTGAAGCTTTCACGGCGCTGGGAGCCACGCGGCCTCGGGAGCAGCGAATCAGTGTTCTGCCGATCGGCGGTGTTGCCTGGCCGGTCTCGCGGACATACCGTGCGAATTCGCGACGGGTGTCAGCTGATGGAGGACTCTGATGCGCAAACGGGGCGCCGTGCTTGCCGCCGGCTCGCTGCTGCTCGGGTTGGCCTTGGTACCGCTCTCTGCGTCGGCGAGCGCGGCGGGGACGCTTTCCTGCCGTGCCACGCCGACCTACCCGGATGTCTGGAACGTTGGCTTCGACTTCCAGTTCGTGGTCACGAACACCGGGACGGAAGCCTTCAACTCCTGGGTCATCACGTTCGACCTGCCACCCGGTGACGTCATCTACACGACGTGGAACGCCAGCGTCGTCCAGTCCGGACAGCACGTCGTCGCGCAAAGCTATGGCGGCTACGGCAGCTCGGTTCCGCCCGGCGGCTCGGTGTATGGCTTCGGAGGTGTCGCGCAGGGACCGGTCGTGGGCGGCTTCACGAACGTCACCTGTACCCCGGGCGTGGTTCTTCCGATCCAGTAGCGCCGTCGAGAGGGTTGGCGTCGGCGCGCTACCGCCGGTCGATCAGCCGGGAGAGCACCAGTACCGACTTGGTCTGCTGCACGAAGGGCGCCATCCGCACCCGCTCCAGCACCGTCTCCAGGTGCGCAGTGTCCCGGGTGCGCAGGTGCAGCAGCGCGTCCGCCTCGCCGGTCACCGTGTAGGCCGCGATGATCTCCGGATTGTCGGACATGGCCGCGCGAATGGTGTCCGGCGAGGTGCGGCCCGTGCAGTACAGCTCGACGAACGCCTCTGTGGTCCAGCCGAGCGCGGCCGGATCGACCAGCGCGGTGAACCCGGTGATCAGGCCCTCGGCGCGCAGCCGGTCCACGCGCCGCTTCACTGCCGGAGCGGACAGCCCCACCTGCGCGCCGATGTCGGCGTAAGCGGAGCGGGCGTCACGCAGCAGGCAGCCGATGATCCGCTCGTCCGTCTCATCCCTTCGCATTCGGGGATTTTAAAGCCCATTGAGAATTCATTGCCGTTTCCGGGGTCGCACCGGGAAATCCCGGTACGGCCCACACGCTGCCGGATCGGTAGACTTTTCCCATGGGCACAAGCACCCACCCACCGGGCGACCTGGACCCGGGCGCGCATAGACCGGCGTGCGCGCCACCGCGCAGGCTCCGGCGCGACCGCGCCCCGGAGCGAAGCAGGCAGGTGCAGCGCACGCCGTGAACCCGACCGTAGTCTCCTGTCTCGTCGTCCTCGCGCTGATCCTGATCGAGGCCCTGTTCGTGGCCTCCGAGATCGCCCTGGTCTCGCTGCGCGAGGGGCAACTCCAGACGCTCGCCGCCTCCGGCAGGCGCGGCGGCATCGTCGCGCGCCTGGTCCGCGACCCCAACCGGTTCCTGGCGACCGTGCAGATCGGCGTCACGCTCACCGCGCTGCTGTCCTCCGCGTACGGCGCGACCACCCTGTCCGAGAGCGCCAAGCGCGCGCTCATGCGGGCCGGGCTCGGCTCCGGCCTGGCCGGCTTCGTCGGCCTGGTCGGCGTGACGATGATCATCTCGTTCATCACGCTGGTGATCGGCGAGCTGGCGCCCAAGCGGCTCGCCCTGCAGCGCGCCGAGTCCACCGCGAAGGCCGTCGCGCCCTTCCTGCAGGGCATGGCGCGGATCTGCCGACCGGTGATCTGGCTGCTCTCCGTGTGCACCGACGGCGTCGTGCGCCTCTTCGGCGGCGACCCGAACGTCGGCCGCGAGCAGGTCAGCGAGGCGGAGCTGCGTCAGCTCGTCGCCTCTGCCGACACCCTCAGCACGGACGAGCGGCGCCTGATCGACGAGGTCTTCGGGGCCGGCGACCGGCAGCTGCGCGAGGTGCTGGTCCCGCGCACCGAGGTGGTCTTCCTCGACGGTGCGATACCGCTGGAGGAGGCCGCAGCGCAGATCGGCCGCCGGCCGCACTCCCGCTATCCGGTGACTGACGGCTCGTCGGACAACATCGTCGGCTTCGTCCACGTGCGCGACCTGCTCGCGCTGGACGCCCGCGACCGCGCCCGGCGCGTGGCCGACCTGACCCGCCCGGTGATATTCCTGCCGGAGACCAAGCACGTGCTCTCGGCGCTCTCCGAGATGCGCCGCGACTCCTTCCACCTGGCGATCGTGCTCGACGAGTACGGCGGCACCGCCGGCATCGTGACGCTGGAAGACCTCGTCGAGGAGGTCATCGGCGACATCCGCGACGAGTACGACGTGGCCCGCGCCCGCGTGACCAGGCTGCGCAACGGCGATCTCGAACTCGACGGCCTGATCAACCTCGACGACTTCCACGACGAGACCGGCGTCGAGCTCACCGACGGACCCTACGAGACGCTGGCCGGATACATCGTGGCCCGCCTCGGCCGGCTGCCCGCGGTCGGCGACCAGGTGGCCTTCGACGGCCTGCGGCTGACCGTGCACGCCATGGACGGCCGGCGCATCGCCAGAGTGCGGCTCACCCGCACCGAGCCCGCGTCCGAACCGCTGCCGGAACCGGCCCCCGAATCAGCCCCCGAGCGCGCCGCCGAGGCCGCCCAGGGGGCGCGCAAAGAGGGGTGAAGCGCCGCGTCGTCGTCTGCGACAATGGAGCGCATGTCGTCCGATCAGTCGCCTCAGTCGCAGACCGCCGCGCCGGCCGCCCGACCCCGGGTGTTCAGCGGCATCCAGCCCACTGCCAACTCGTTCCACCTCGGCAACTATCTGGGCGCGGTCCGCAACTGGGTGGCCATGCAGGACGACTACGACGCGCTGTACTGCGTCGTCGACCTGCACGCGATCACGGTCGAGCAGGACCCGGCGGTCCTGCGCCGCCGCAGCCAGATCGCCGCCGCGCAGCTGCTCGCCGCCGGCCTCGACCCGCAGCGCTGCACCCTGTTCGTGCAGAGCCACGTGCCGGAGCACGCGCAGCTCGCCTGGGTGATGAACTGCATCACCGGGTTCGGCGAGGCCTCCCGGATGACCCAGTTCAAGGACAAGTCGGCAAGGCACGGCGTCGGTGCGGCCACGGTCGGCCTGTTCACCTACCCGATGCTGATGGTCGCCGACATCCTGCTCTACCAGACCGACTACGTCCCGGTCGGCGAGGACCAGCGCCAGCACCTCGAGCTGAGCCGCGACCTGGCCCAGCGCTTCAACGGCCGCTACGGCGAGACCTTCGTGGTGCCCAAGCCGTACATCATCAAGGACACCGCCAAGATCCTCGACCTGCAGGACCCGACGGCGAAGATGTCGAAGTCCGCCGAGTCCGAGGCCGGCTTGATCGAGCTGCTGGCCGACCCGAAGGTCAACGCGAAGAAGATCAAGTCCGCGGTCACCGACGCCGAGCGGGAGATCCGCTTCGACGAGGAGAACAAGCCCGGCATCTCGAACCTGCTGCGCATCTACAGCGCGCTGGACGAGCGCAGCGTCGAGGATCTGGAGCGCTCCTACGAGGGCCGCGGCTACGGCGACCTGAAGAAGGACCTGGCCGAGCTGGTGGTCAGCACCTTCGGTGCGTTCAAGGAGCGCACCGAGGCGGTCCTGGCCGAGCCGGACAAGCTGGACGCGATTCTGGCCGAGGGCGCAGAACGGGCGCGCGCTCTGGCGGCCCCGACCCTGGCCGCAACTTATGACCGCATGGGTTTCCTGCCCGCCGCCCCGGCCGCCTCGCGGATCGGCTAACGTGCTGACTCGATGAGTACGATCGGCATACTCCTGGCGATCCCCGAACCGTACGACGGCGAGCTGCGCGCGCGCCGCCGCGCCTACGGGGATCCACAGGCCGAGATAGTGCCGATGCACGTGACCCTGCTGCCGCCCACCGAGGTGGACCCGCGGGTGGCGGAGCAGGTCGAGGGGCACCTGGCAGCGATCGCCGCGCGCGGCCGGCCGTTCACCATGCGGCTGCGCGGCACCGGCACCTTCCGCCCGGTGTCCCAGGTCGTCTTCTTGCGGGTCGAGCGCGGGCTGCTGGAGTGCATCGAGCTGGAGGCCCAGGTGCGCGCCGGGGTGCTGGAGCGGGCGCTGCAGTTCCCGTACCACCCGCACGTGACTGTCGCGCACGACTTGGGCGACGCCGCCCTGGACGCGGCGCAGGCCGACCTGGCCGACTACGAGGCCGAGTTCGAGATATCCGGCTTCGGCCTCTACCAGCTGGAGCCGGAAGGGATGTGGCGAGCCGTGCGCACCTTCCCCTTTCCTTCCGTGGTGCGCGCCGCCGCCTGAGGGCGTCACCGTCTGAGGGCGTCACCGCCTGAGGGCGTCACCGTCTGAGCGCGCCACTGCCTGACATCCCGTCGCGCCCCGCTAACCTTGGCGCGTGGCGGTCGGCGGCATTAACACGCGAATCAGGGCGCTGTTCGGAACGTTGCACGTCGGCTCGCGCGTCAAGGCCCGTATCAGCCCGTGGATCGATCGCGCCGAGCGCACTACCGCCGGCCGGGCCTTCACCCGCTACCGGACCCAGCGCGGCAGCCGCCTGGCCGCGGCGATCACCTACTCGGCCTTCCTCTCCCTCTTCCCGCTGCTCGCGGTCAGCATCGCGATCACGGCCGCGCTGCTCGGCAACTCAGGCATCGAGCATCTGCGCGACCGGATCGAGAACAACGTCCCCGGGCTCGCCGACAAGCTGCCGCTTGACGGCGTCGTCAGCAACGCGGCCACCATCGGCGTGGTCGGCGGCCTGCTGCTGGTGTGGACCGGCCTGTCCTGGGTCAACGCGGCCCGCGGCTGCCTGCGCACGGTCTGGGAGGTCGAGGACATGCCCGGCGGGTTCGCCGGCCGCAAGCTGGCCGACCTCGGGTCGCTGATCGGCCTCGGGCTCACGGTGGTGGTCTCGCTCGCCGCGTCGGCCGCGACCTCCGCGCTCGCCAGCAGCGTGCTGCGCCACCTCGGCATCGCGGACACGCCCCCGGCGCGCGTCTTCCTGTGGCTGCTCGGCACGGCCGTCGGCCTGATCGCCTCGACGGTCATGTTCGCCTACTTACTCGCCGGGATCCCGCGCCTGCGCGTCCCGCGAGCCCTGCTGCTGCACACCTCGCTGGTGGCGGCGATCCTGTTCGAAGTCACCAAGCGCCTGGTGGGCGCGTACCTGGACCGGGTCGCGGGCAAGACGCTGTACGGCGCGTTCGGCGTCCCGGTCGCGGTGCTGCTGTGGCTCGACATCACGTTCCAGGTGCTGCTGTTCCTATCGGCGTGGACCGCGATCCGTACGCTGGACCGGCCCGCTACACAGGCGCAGGGTTCGGCGTCCGACGCCTGACCGGCCGACCCGCGATGTTCCAGCCGTGAGATCCTTCAGTCGTGCCGATCATCGTCGCCCCGTACGACCTCGACTGGCCGCGCCGCTTCGAAGCCGAGCGCGCGCAGCTTGAGTGCCTGCTCGCGCCCTGGCTGATCGACGGCGTGCACCACATCGGTTCGACCGCGATCCCCGGCCTGTCGGCTAAGCCGATCATCGACGCGATGGCCGGCGTTCGGGACCTGTCAGCGGCCGAGGCCGCGATTCCAGTGCTCGAAGATCACGGATACCGCCACTCCCCGCACCGGCCGGAAGCGCTCTGGTTTCACAAGCCGCGGAGCGAGGAACACGCTGAGCGCACGCACCACCTGCACCTCACGGAGCCCGGCAGCGCCCTGTGGCGTGAACGACTTACTTTCCGCGACGCCCTACGCGCCGACACCGCGCTGCGCGACGAATACCAAGCGCTCAAGCTGCGGCTCGCCGACGCCCACGGCGACGACGTCAAGGCGTACACCGCCGACAAGCGCGCCTTTGTCGTGCGCGTGCTAGCAGCGCACGGCGTCACACTCCGCTGACGACCGCCATGTGGTCCACCAAAGAGAAATCCGGGTCAATCTGCGTCGTGACGTCCTTACCGACCGAGCTATTGGCCCAGCTGTGTGCGTTCTTCACGTGGAAGTGATGCGCGAGCTCGGTGTACCGCGCCCAATCCTTCGGTACCTCGTCGACGCGCCGCTGAAGGTCCGCCAGAAGCGTCCGGTTCTCGGGCTCCAATTGCTCCAGCGAGATCCGCTCGCCGCGCTCCTGCGCCCGCACGGCCCGAGAGAAGGTGAGCCCGCCGATCAGCGCGTCGCCGAGCTCACCGCGGAGGAAGGCGAGGTCGCCCGGCTCGGTGATCTTGTTGCCGACCGCGTGGACCACGATGCCGTACTCGTCGGCGTACTCGCGGTATTGGTGATAGACGGACAGGCTCTTCCGGGTCGGCTCGACGACGAGGAGCGTCGCGTCGAAGCGGGTGAACAGGCCGGAGGCGAACGCGTCGGCGCCGGCCGTCATGTCCATGACGACGTACTCGCCCGGCCCGTCGATCAGATGATTGAGATACAGCTCGGCCGCCCCGACCTTCGAGTGGTAGCACGCGACGCCGAGGTCTGACTCGTCGAAGACGCCGGTCACCATGAGCCGGACGCCGGCGAGGTCGACGGTGGCGTTTTCGTCGGCTGCGGCGTCGGCTGCGGAGAAGTCGTACGTGCACCAGTCGTCCAGCGGCGAAGGGGAGCCGAAGCGCAGCAGGCGTGAGCCGGTACCGGGCGGTGTCGTCTTCACCATCTCGGCGGCGGAGGGGATGCGCGGGTTGTCGCCGCGCAAGTAGTCCTTGATCGCGCGGGTGAAGCGGCTCAGCGGCGGGATGCCGGCCGCGGTGCGCTCGTCGAGTCCCAGGGCGGTGCCAAGGTGCTGATTGATGTCCGCGTCGATGGCGAGCACCGGAGCGGACGCGGCCGCCAGGTGCCGGATGAACAGCGAGGAGAGGGTGGTCTTACCGCTGCCGCCCTTGCCGACGAAGGCGATCCGCATGGCGCGCTCCGAGCGTGAGGTTCCTAGAAATGGTTTTCAAGTGCAAGAACGACCCTCAGTCTGCCAGGGGCCACGCGGCGGCCGTCAAATCCCGGTCCGCCTTATGGGTGTCCGCCGTTTGCCGCCTCCGGGCCATGGTGCGTTCGAGGCGTGAGAACTGATGCACGCGCTATCTGTCAGAGCCCTTCGATAGAATATTGCTGCCAGCACGGGGCTGGCATTTCCCGGGGAGGCTTCATGCGGGGACGTTCCTTGTTCGCGTCCATCACGACCCTGACGTGCGCGTCAGCCCTAGCCATGGTGGCGGCGCCGGCCGGCGCCACCGAGTCCGCGACCACCGCCACCTGCCCGGCGGTCGCCCACCACGTCGACGCCAGCCGGAACGGCAAGTCGTGCACCGCGCTCTCGGCGGCGCCCCACCAGAAGTGGTCGGTCACCCTGAACGGGTCGGCTTCGTACCCGATCATCGCGGCCGGCAAGGTCTTCGTCGCGACGGCGAACCCCGGCGGCAACTACGGCGGCCAGCTCTACGCGCTGGACGCGGCAACCGGCAAGGTGGTCTGGGGTCCCGTCGCGCTCAGCGGCACGTACTACTACTTCGCCCTCGCCTATGACGGCGGCGAGTTGTTCGCCAACAACTTCGACGGCACGGTCACGGCGTTCGATCCCGCGACCGGCGCCCAGCTCTGGTCGACCGCCACGGGGAACTTCTCCGGCGAGCCGGTCGCGACCGGCGGCGTCGTCTACGTCTACGGATCTGGTCAGGTCGTGGCCCTGTCCGAGTCGACCGGCGCCGTGGACTGGCAGGCCGCCGTGGACGGTGACGGCGGATCCCTCGCGGTGGACGGCAGCGGCGTCTACGCCAACGGCGGCTGCTCGCAGACCCACATCTCACTCACCGGCGCGGTCCTCTGGAACGACAACGATGGCTGCACCGGTGGCGGCGGGGGCACCTCGTACCTCACCTCGTCGTTGTTCTTCTCCGAC
The DNA here is from genome assembly GCF_035650855.1 of Actinocrinis sp. Taxonomy (GTDB): domain Bacteria; phylum Actinomycetota; class Actinomycetes; order Streptomycetales; family Catenulisporaceae; genus Actinocrinis. Next base: position 24,269 of record NZ_DASRGV010000128.1, read on the forward strand.
ACCGGCCACCACATTCTCAAGAAGAGCACCGGCGCCGCCGTCGGCGCCTTCACCGGAGCGCCCGCGTTCTCCGGCGGCAACGCGTTCTTCGCCAACGGCACGCAACTGACCTCCGAGACCCTGTCGAACTTCGCGCTCCGCTTCACCACGACCCTCCCCAGCCAGATCGTCGCCGGCCCGGTCATCGCGGGCAACGTCGTCTACCTGGGCGGGGCCGGCAACAAGCTGTACGGAGTCAGCACGTCGACCGGCAAGATCGTCGTCACGCTGCCCCTCCCCGGCACCCCTGGCGGTGGCGGCGAGTACTTCGCGCCCCCGTCGGACATCAACGTCGGCAACGGCCTGCTCGTCGTGCCCACCGGCTCCACCGTCACCGCCTTCGACTAGGAGCCTGGGGCACGGCGCGTCGGCGGGGATTTGATCGCGTGCCGAGTTCAGGACTAGCGCGCACCCGACGATCGCCGTGCCCCCGAGAAGCTCAAGCACGGTCGGCCATTGGCGGTAGAACACGAGGCCGAAGGCAAGGCCCCATACCGCCTCCAACGTGAGCAGATTCCCGGCACGAACGGGCTCGACCTGCTCGAAGCCATAGTTGATCAAGAACACGTTGAGCGCGTTCAGGATCCCGGCGAGCATGACCGCACCCCACACCGGCCAGTGTTGACCGGGGTGCGGCATGCCTTGGCCGGACCCGAAGGAACCGAGGGCCACCCACAGCACGCCGGCGCCCAGGATGAGGACAGTGATCTCAGCATTGTTCAGGGCGCCGTCGTGCTGTGACCGGCCGAGATAGCTCGCCGCGATGCCAAGCAGTCCCAACAGCGCGAGCAGATCGCCGCGATCCCAGACCGGCAGGTGTATCCCGCGGCCCGGATCGTGCAGCGATACCGCGGCGACCCCGACGACGGAGCCGGCGACACTCCCGATGCGGCGCCGCGTGACAGGAGTCTGTCGAAGGGCCAGCGACAAGATCGAGACGAGCGGAAGCGCGGCGATGAACGAGACGTCGCCGATGAGTGTCAATGTCGCGGCGTTGGAGAAGAGTTCCGTGCCGATCGGGTACAGCAGCAGTGCCCGTATGGCGATGACGCCCCACTCTCGCGGTCTGACGCGTGCCACGACTCGCCAGCGAATGCGCGAGTTGAAAACGAAACTGGCGACGAGAAGGGCCGCCGCCCCGCGCAGATAGACCTGCTGCGCGATGGTGAAGCTCGTATTGAGGTAGCGCGCCAACACGGTCATCAGCGCGAACGAGGCGGCGAGCAGGACCAACGCCAGCGTTCCTCGGCCGCGGCTGGTCATGGCAACCTGTCCCCCTTCTCGCCGGAGTCAGCCATGCCGCGATACTCGCCCCACCACGCCAGCCGCTCTCGCACAGCGATGATTCCCCAGCCGCCCGACCGGTACCCCATGACGGCGCAGGGGGACGATCTCGATCAACTCGGGGCAGGTAGCCTGGTTGACATGCAACTCTCTCGGCGTGCTTCGTGGCTCTTGATCGCGTTCGCTGCGTGGTCGTGGTTCATCTGGGTGACCTTGATCAAGAACATCTCGGCGGACTCGCGGTCGTGGAGCCCGACTCACGCGCCGACGGCGTTCTTCGGGGTGCACGTGGCGTTGGCAGTCATCTCGATCACGTTCGGCTCCGCCATCGGCTGGCTCGGCTGGCGGGGACTGCGCGCGGCCAAGACCGCCGACGTGACGACGTCCAAGACTGCCAACATGGCGGCGGCCGAGACGACTGCTGTCGCCCCGGCCGCTAAGACTGCGGCTTCCGTGGAGTAGTTGAGTAATCGCTCGGTTCAGGCCGGCTCGCCCTACACCCGCCGCGTGATCAACGCCCGCTTCACCTCGGCGATGGCCTGGGTGATCTGAATACCGCGCGGGCAGGCCTCCGTGCAGTTGAAGGTGGTGCGGCAGCGCCAGACGCCCTCGCGGTCGTTCAGGATCTCCAGGCGCTCCTCGGCCCCGTCGTCGCGCGAATCGAAGATGAAGCGGTGCGCGTTGACGATCGCGGCCGGGCCGAAGTACTGGCCGTCCGTCCAGAACACCGGGCAGGACGTCGTGCAGGCCGCGCACAGGATGCACTTGGTGGTGTCGTCGAAGCGCTCCCGGTCCTGCTGCGACTGAAGCCGCTCGCGGGTCGGCGAGTTGCCGTGCGCGATCAGGAACGGCTTGACGTCGCGGTAGGCCTGCAGGAACGGCTCCATGTCCACGACCAGGTCCTTGATCACCGGCAGGCCCTGGATCGGCTCGACCGTGATCGGCTTGGCCCGTCCGGTCTTCTTGTCGATCGTCATCAGGTCCTTGACGAGCGACTTGCAGGCGAGGCGGTTGCGGCCGTTGATACGCATCGCGTCCGAGCCGCAGACCCCATGCGCGCAGGAGCGGCGGAAGGTCAGCGAGCCGTCCTGCTCCCACTTGATCGCGTGCAGCGCGTCGAGGATGCGCCACGTCGGCAGCGCCTGTACCTCGAACTCGTCCCAGCGCGACTCGTCGGTGTCCGGGTTGTAGCGGCGGACCTGCACGGTGATCGTGAGGAACTGCGGCGCTGCGGCGGAGGACTGCTGCTCGGCGCTCCCGGCCGACTGGTGCTGATCGAGGGTTGCGGTGGCCATCAGTACTTACGCTCCATCGGCTGGTACCGGGTGACGGCGACGGGCTTCCAGTCCAGGCGGATCTCGTATGAGCCGTCCGCCCCGGCCTCCCGGTACGCCATCGTGTGCTGCATGAAGTTCTCGTCGTCGCGCTTCTGGTAGTCCTCGCGGGCGTGGCCGCCGCGCGACTCCTTGCGGTTGCGCGCGCCTACGACCAGGACCTCGGCCAGGTCGAGCAGGAAGCCGAGTTCGACCGCCTCGAGCAGGTCGGTGTTGAACCGCTTGCCCTTGTCCTGGATCGCAACGTTCTTGTACCGCGCCTGGAGTGCCTTGACGTCCTCGTAGGCCTGCTTAAGCGTCGTGTCGTTGCGGTACACGCCCGCGTTGTTGTCCATGGTGTCTTGCAGTTCCTTGCGGATCTGCGCGACCTTCTCGGCGCCGGTCGAGTTGCGCAGGTTGTCGATGAGCGCGATGACGTAGGCGGCCGGATTCTCGGGAAGTTCCGGCAGTTCGGCCGTCTCGGCGAACTTGGCTGCGGCGATGCCCGCGCGGCGGCCGAACACGTTGATGTCGAGCAGGCTGTTGGTGCCGAGGCGGTTCGCGCCGTGGACGGATACGCACGCTACTTCGCCCGCCGCGTAGAGGCCGGGAACGACGGTGTTGTTGTCGCTGAGCACCTCGGCTTCGACGTTGGTCGGCACGCCGCCCATCGCGTAGTGCGCGGTCGGGTATACCGGGACCAGTTCGGTGGTCGGTTCGACGCCGAGGTACGTGCGCGCGAACTCGGTGATGTCCGGCAGCTTCTCCTCGATCTGCTCGGCCGGAAGGTGCGTCAGGTCGAGGTAGACATAGTCCTTGTTCGGTCCGGCGCCGCGGCCCTCGCGCACCTCCAGGACCATCGAGCGTGCCACGATGTCACGCGGCGCCAGGTCCTTGATGGTTGGCGCGTAACGCTCCATGAAACGCTCGCCGTCCGCGTTGCGCAGAATGCCGCCCTCGCCGCGGGCGCCCTCGGTCAGCAGGATGCCGAGGCCGGCCAGGCCGGTCGGGTGGAACTGGTAGAACTCCATGTCCTCAAGCGGCAGGCCCTTGCGCCAGATGATGCCCATGCCGTCGCCGGTGAGCGTGTGCGCGTTGGAGGTGGTCTTGAAGACCTTGCCGAAGCCGCCGGTGGCGAAGATGACCGCCTTGGCCCGGAAGACGTGGATCTCGCCGGTGGCGAGTTCGTACGAGACGACACCCGCGGTGCGGCGCACGCCATCCTCGTCCGGCTCGGTGAGCAGCAGGTCCAGGACGTAGAACTCGTTGAAGAACTCGATGCCCTCCTTGACGCAGTTCTGATACAGCGTCTGGAGGATCATGTGACCGGTCCGGTCAGCCGCGTAGCAGGAGCGGCGTACCGCAGCCTCACCGTGGTTACGCGTGTGGCCGCCGAAACGGCGCTGGTCGATCCGGCCCTCCGGGGTGCGGGAGAAGGGCAGGCCCATCTTCTCCAGGTCGAGCACCGCGTCGATGGCCTCACGGCACATGATCTCCGCAGCGTCCTGGTCGGTCAGGTAGTCGCCGCCCTTGACCGTGTCGAAGGTGTGCCACTCCCAGTTGTCATCCTCGACGTTCGCCAGGGCCGCGCACATGCCGCCCTGTGCCGCGCCGGTGTGTGACCGGGTCGGGTACAGCTTGGTGAGTACCGCAGTTCGCGACCGCGTACCGGCTTCGAGCGCCGCGCGCATGCCTGCGCCACCCGCGCCGACGATGACCGTGTCGTAAGTGTGCGTGTTGATCGCCATCGTGTGCGCGCCCTTAGGCCTTGATGTTCGGGGTGAAGGTGAAGATGACCAGGCTGCCGAGGAAGATCATCAGCAGCGCCGCGGAGTACAGCAGCGTCTTGAGGGCGAGCCGGGTTCCGTCGCGCTCGGCGTAGTCGTTGACGACCGTGCGCAGGCCGTTGACGCCGTGCAGGGTGGCCAGCCAGAGCGTGAGCAGGTCCCAGACCTGCCAGAACGGCGAGGCCCAGCGGCCGGCCACGAAGGCGAAGTCGATCTTCTCCACGCCGCCGTCGAGCACCAGCATGATGAAGAGGTGGCCGAGTACCAGGAAGGTCAGCAGCAGGCCGGAGAACCGCATGAACAGCCAGCTGTAGAGCTCGAAGTTGGTGCGGGTGGCGCGCGGCGTGCGGCGGCTGCGCAGGCGAGCGGAACCGGACGTGCGCGGCGAGCGGGGCGCCTCGATCGCTGGGGAAGAGGTCGCGGGCGTGGACGCGGCGGAAGTGGACGCGGTGGAAGCGGACATTGTGCGTGGGCCTACTTCCCGAAGATGGTGTGCCACGAGTGGGCGGTGATCGGATAGAGCATTCCGGCCATCAGGGCGATCCAGACGCCGACCACGATCCAGAGCATCCGCCGCTGATAGCGCGGTCCCTTCGCCCAGAAGTCCACCGCGATGATGCGCAGCCCGTTGAAGGCGTGGAAGACGATCGCCGCGGTCAGGCCGTACTCGAGGAAGTTGGTGACCGGGTTCTTGTAGCTGTCGATCACCGTGTTGTACGACGACTTCGAGACCCGGACCAGCGCGGTGTCGAGCACGTGCGCGAACAGGAAGAAGAAGATCAGCACGCCGGTGATCCGGTGCGCCACCCAGCTCCACATTCCCTCGCGGCCGCGGTACAGCGTGCCGCGCCTGCCCTTACGGCCGGCGCTCTCCGAGCTGCCGGAGACGGGAACGCCACGCCCAGGCGCGCTGCCTTGGGCGTCGCTGGTGCCGACCTTAGGCGTGGTTATAGCCATGGGCGTTGCCCGGCCCTTTCCGGTTGTCGCTCAGGCGGAGTAGTCCTGCCTGTCCACCCACAGGTTAAGCAGCCGGTTACCCGTCAACCGGCCGCCAAAGGGGCCACTGTGAGCGATCTCGCATCCGACAATACGGACATTCCACCTCAGGCGTGGACGGGACCGTGGTGTGATTCGCGCGACAACAGGGGTGTGCGGGTGCTGAGCGATCCGCAATACTCGGTGCAGAGGCAGCAACCCGAACGGGTGCCGACCCCACGACTTCCGACTGCGCGAGGTATTCACATGCCGTCCGAGCGAGCACAGTCCGAGCAGGCCGCGACCAGCGAGTCCGGCCTGCCGATCCGACCGGTGTACCGGCCGGCCGACTTGGGCGACTGGGACCCGGCCGAACGGCTGGGCGAGCCCGGCGGCTACCCCTTCACCCGCGGCGTTTATCCGACCATGTACACCGGCCGGCCCTGGACGATGCGCCAGTACGCGGGCTTCGGCACGGCCTCCGAGTCGAACAAGCGCTACCAGCAGCTGATCGCGGCCGGGTCCACCGGCCTGTCCGTGGCCTTCGACCTGCCGACCCAGATGGGCTACGACTCGGACGAGCCGATCGCGCACGGCGAGGTCGGCAAGGTGGGCGTCGCGATCGACTCGATCGAGGACATGCGCACGCTGTTCGGCGGCATCCCGCTGGACAGGGTCTCCACCTCGATGACCATCAACGCCCCCGCCTCGATCCTGCTGCTGCTCTACCAACTGGTCGGCGAGGAGCAGGGGGTCGCGCCCGCCGCGCTGACCGGCACGATCCAGAACGACATCCTCAAGGAGTACATCGCCCGCGGGACGTACATCTTCCCGCCCGCGCCCTCGCTGCGGCTGGTCTCGGACGTGTTCGCCTACTGCAACCGCGAGATCCCGAAGTGGAACACCATCTCGATCTCCGGCTACCACATGGCCGAGGCCGGGGCGACGCCCGCGCAGGAGATCGCCTTCACCCTCGCCGACGGCATCGCGTACGTGCGCGCCGCGGTCGAGTCCGGGCTCGACGTGGACAAGTTCGCCCCGCGGCTCTCGTTCTTCTTCGTCGCGCGCACCACGCTGCTCGAGGAGATCGCCAAGTTCCGGGCCGCCCGCCGGATCTGGGCGCGGGTCATGCGCGACGAGTTCGGCGCCAAGGATCCCAAGTCGCAGATGCTGCGCTTCCACACGCAGACCGCCGGCGTGCAGCTGACCGCCCAACAGCCCGAGGTCAACATGATCCGGGTCGCGCTCCAGGCCCTCGGCGCGGTCCTCGGCGGCACCCAGTCGCTGCACACGAACTCCTTCGACGAGGCGATCGCGCTGCCCACCGAGAAGGCCGCGCGGCTCGCGCTGCGCACGCAGCAGGTGATCGCGTACGAGACGGACGTGACCAAGACGGTGGACCCGTTCGCGGGCTCGTACGTGGTCGAGAAGCTGACCGAAGACCTCGAAGCCGAGATCAGCACGCTGATGGAGCGGGTCGAGTCGCTCGGCGGCGCGGTCGCGGCGATCGAGCAGGGCTTCCAGAAGGCCGAGATCGAGCGCTCCGCCTACCAGATCGCCCAGGAGATCGACGGCGGCCAGCGGGTCGTGGTCGGCGTCAACCGCTTCACCCTGGACGCGGAGGAGCCCTACGAGCCGCTGCGCGTCGACCCGACCATCGAGATGCAGCAGGCCGAACGCCTGGCCAAGCTGCGCGCGGACCGCTCACAGGCGGACGTCGACCGCGCGCTCGACGAGGTCAAGCGTGCGGCATCAGGCAACGACAACGTGCTCTATCCGATGCGCGAGGCCCTGCGCGCGCGGGCCACTGTCGGCGAGGTCTCACACGCGCTGCGGAAGGTCTGGGGCACGTACGTGCCGCGGGACGCGTTCTGACCCGCGTCGGATCACTCGGCACGTCCCATTCCGAACGTTCAGACCCACCGATCGCTCGTCCGTTTGACTGCAACCTTCGACCTAGTCCGCACGAGCCGCGAGCCATAGCCCTTAAGTGTCATCTTGGTCAACTTCAAGTTCCCATATGGCGGAACTACTGGGATTCCCAGGATTAGACGGACTACCGTAGGGGAATGAACTTAAGTCTTCCGCTGGAACTCCAGGACCGAGCCGCCGATGACGTCGCGTCGTCGCGGCTCTCCGCGTTCCTGGACCGGCGGGAGCCCGATCTGATCCGGTTTCGGCGCGACATGCACGCGCATCCGGAGCTCGGCCGCCGCGAGGTGCGCACCACCGGAAAGATCGTCGAGGCGCTGGAGGCCGCCGGCCTCGCGCCGAAGATCCTGCCGCTCGGCAGCGGCGTCATCTGCGACATCGACCCGGCGTTCGGGGAATCGGGCCCGGCCGACGCGGCGGCGCTGCCCTCTGTCTCTTCCTCCGCCTCCGTGGGCCCGCGCGGCCGCAGCCGGTTCGCGCTGCGCGCCGACATCGACGCGTTGCCCATCCAGGAGGCGAGCGAGCTTCCCTTTCGCTCGGTGATCGAGGGTGTCTCGCACGCCTGCGGCCACGACGTGCACACCACCACGGTGCTCGGCGCGGGGCTGTTCCTGGCCGAGGAGGCCAAGGCGGGCCGGCTGCCCCGCCCGGTGCGGCTGATCTTCCAGCCCGCCGAGGAGCTGCTGCCCGGCGGCGCCGTCGACATGGTCGAGGCCGGAGCGCTCGACGGGGTCGGCTCGATCATCGGCGTGCACTGCGACCCGAAGGTGGACGCCGGCCGGATCGGCCTGCGCTCCGGCGCGCTGACCGCCGCCTGCGACACGCTCACCCTGCGCCTGTCCGGACCCGGCGGCCACACCGCCCGCCCGCACCTGACCGTGGACCTGGTCTACGCCCTGGCCGCGCTGGTGACCGAGCTGCCCGCGGCCCTCTCCCGGCGGATGGACCCGCGCGCCGGGGTCTCGCTGGTGTGGGGCGCGATCGCCGCCGGCAACGCGCCGAACGCGATCCCGCAGTTCGGCGAGGTGCGCGGCACGCTGCGCGCGATGGACCAGCGGGCCTGGAGCCAGGCCCCGGACGTGATCCTTGAGCTGGTCGACGCGATCGCCGCGACGTATTGCGCGAAGACCGAGCTGGAGTACGTGCGCGGTGTGCCCCCGGTGGTCAACGACGAGCACGTGGTCGAGCTGATGCGGGAGGCCGCGCACCGGGTGATGGCGGCTCCGGGCGGCGCGGGCAGCGACGGCATCGTGCCGGTCGAGCAGTCCATGGGCGGCGAGGACTTCTCCTGGTACCTGCAGCAGGTGCCCGGCGCGATGGCCCGGCTCGGCGTGCGCGCCCCGGGCGACCCGACTCCCCGGGACCTGCACCAGCCGACCTTCCACGCGGACGAGGCGGCCATCGCGGTCGGCGTGCGCTTCTTCGCCGAGGCCGCACTCGCCGCCGACCGGGCCGCGGTCTGAGCCGCACGCGGTTCGCACCTGCTCACACCGGCGACTGAACTGGCGAGGGCCGTAAGACCCTGACGGCCGCATGGTTCGCCCGTTTACAGTCACCGGGAGTGCTACACCACTGGCGTTGGGCGATGCTGGCGGCGTGGCTGCGACCGCCGTATCACGGTTTCATCTCGGGTTCCAACCGGAGCCGTTGCGTTCCGCGCAGCGGGAAAGAACTCGTCGGGAAGGCCGGTCGCCGCGAATTATTCTCGCTTGATCGGCCGCACTGCGCCGCAGTTCTTCTCTCAGGAGGTTTCGGTGAAGCAAAGCAGGTTGGTGGCGGCGCTCGCGGTGGTCGGTCTGGCCGCCGCGGCTTGTGGGTCAAAGCCGGTGAGCAGCAATTCGACTTCGAGTGCCGGTGCGAGCGCGAGCGGCGGTTCCGGCGCGAGCAGCTTCACGGCGTGTATGGTCACCGACACCGGCGGGATCGACGACCACTCGTTCAACAGCGCCGCCTGGGCAGGTATGCAGAAGGCGCAGTCCGACGGCAAGGCGACCGTCTCCTATGTGCAGTCCGCCACGGAGAACCAGTACACGACCAACATCGCGTCCCTGGTCGGCAAGGGCTGCAAGCTGGTCGTCACGGTCGGCGGCCTGATGGCCGACGCGACCACCGCGTCCGCGAAGACGCACACCGGCCAGAACTACACGATCGTGGACTCCAGCTCGGTGAGCCCGAACGTCAAGGGCCTTGAATTCAACACCGCGCAGGGCGCCTTCCTCGGCGGCTATCTCGCCGCGGGCTACAGCAAGTCCGGCAAGGTGGCCACCTTCGGCGGCCTGAACATCGCACCGGTCACCGTCTACATGGACGGCTTCTGGGAGGGCGTGCAGTACTACAACTCCAAGCACGGCACCCACGTCCAGGTGCTCGGCTGGAACGAGACCACGCAGCAGGGCTCCTTCGCCCAGTCCTTCACGGACCAGAACGCCGGTAAGCAGCTGGCGGCGGGCTTCATGAGCCAGGGCGCGGACATCGTCTTCCCGGTCGCCGGCGGCACCGGCCTCGGCGCGCTGGCCGAGGCGCAGCAGTCCAACGGCGGGCTCAACGCCATCTGGGTCGACACCGACGGCTTCACCGCCGCGCCGCAGTATGCCAGTGTGCTGATCACCTCGGTGCTCAAGGGCATCTCCGACGCGGTGACCAAGGCGGTCGAGGACGCCTCGAGTGGCAACTTCAGCGAGACCGCCTACGTCGGCACCCTCGCCAACGGCGGCACCGGCCTCGCGCCGTACCACGACTTCGACGGCAAGATCCCGGCCTCACTGACCTCCGAGCTGGACACGGTCAAGCAGGGCATCATCAGCGGGACCATCACCATCAAGTCCAAGAACCAGCCCAAGAGCTGAGCCGGGCGCACGTGCGGGGCGCGTCCGGCCGACGGGAACGGTGGCCGGACGCGCCCCGGCTTGCGAGGGGCGCAGCCGCTTCTGCGCGGCCGGGGTACGGCGCAGGCCGCGCGGGACTTAAGGTTTTCCATACTGCTACGTACGGAAGGGTCCGAGGGTGCGCCTGGAACTGCGTGGAATCACCAAGCGCTTCGGATCGCTGGTCGCCAACGACCGGATCGATCTGATCGTCGAGCCGGGCGAGATCCACTGCCTGCTCGGCGAGAACGGCGCGGGCAAGTCCACCCTGATGAACGTGCTCTACGGGCTCTACGACCCGGATGAGGGCGAGATCCTGCTCGACGGGGAGGCGAAGGAGTTCCACGGGCCGCGTGACGCGATCGCCGCCGGGATCGGCATGGTGCACCAGCACTTCATGCTGGTGCCCGTGTTCACCGTCGCCGAGAACGTCGTCCTCGGTGACGAGGACACCGGGCCGATGGGCTGGCTGGACCGGCGCAAGGCCCGCAAGCACGTACGCGAGGTCTCCGAGCGCTACGGCCTGCCGATCAATCCGGACGCCCGGATCGAGAACCTCCCGGTCGGCGTGCAGCAGCGGGTCGAGATCGTCAAGGCCCTGGTGCGCGAGGCCCAGGTGCTGATCCTGGACGAGCCCACCGCGGTACTCACCCCGCAGGAGATCGAAGAGCTGTTCACCGTGATGAACACGCTGCGCGAGGCGGGCAAGTCCATCGTCTTCATCACGCACAAGCTCAAGGAGGTCCGGGCGATCGCCGACCGGATCACCGTGATCCGCCGCGGCCGAGTGGTCGGCACCGCGACTCCGCAGATGACCGAGCAGGAACTGGCCTCGATGATGGTCGGCCGCGCGGTGCAGCTGGTGGTGGACAAGCAGCCGGCCACGCCCGGGGCGGCGGCCTTCGACGTCAGCGGCCTGACCGTGCTCGACCAGCACGGCAACCCCGCGGTCGACGACATCTCCTTCTCGGTGCGCGGCGGCGAGATCCTCGGCGTCGCCGGCGTGGACGGCAACGGCCAGTCCGAGCTGGCCCAGGCGATCCTCGGGCTGATCCCGGTGCACGCCGGCTC
>NZ_DASRGV010000129.1:0-3253 GCF_035650855.1 Actinocrinis sp.
ACTTCATCTTCGCCAGCACCCTGGACTCCGGCGGCGGACGCCAGCCGATCACCCTGGGCATCTACCACTACATCGGCAACAACAACCAGCAGTGGAACGCGATCATGGCCACCGCCGTGGTCGCCTCCATCCCCGCCACCGCGCTGCTGATCATCGCCCAGCGGTACGTCGCCGCCGGCATCACCACCGGCGCCGTCAAGGACTGACGAACATCAGCGACGCATGGCGGCCGGCATCGCGGACGGCGGCGCGCTGACCAGCCGTGTCGTCGCCTGCAGCACGGTCGCGATCGCGCCGAGGGCGACGGCCCGGTCGCCGAGCTGGCCCTTGCACACCGTGACGTGCGCACCGGCGAACGGCAACGCGTCGCGGTCGAGCGCGTTGCGCAGCGGCGGCAGCACGATGTCGCAGGCTGCCGCCAGGTCGCCGCCGATGATCACCCGGTCGGGGTTGAACAGGTTGCAGATGATCGCCAAGGCGGCGCCGACCCGCTGTCCCGCGTCCGCCAGCACGCGGGCGCAGGCCCGGTCGCCCGCGAGGGCCAGCGCGACCACGTCCTGGGTCGTCAGGTCGGCGCCGTAGTGGGTGCGCAGCTGGCCGACCAGCGCCGGCAGGCTGACGTACGTCTCCAGGCAACCGCGGTTCCCGCAGCGGCAGATCTGCCCGGCCGGATCGACGGTCATGTGCCCAATCTCGGCCGCGGTGCCGCAGGCGCCCCGGAAGATCCGGCCGTTGAGCACGAAGCCGGCGCCGACGCCGGTGCCGAGCTTGATGTACACCGCGACCTGCGCGCCCTGGCCCGCGCCCCAGGTGACCTCGGCCAGCGCGCCGAGGTTCCCCACGTTGTCCACCAGCACCGGCAGGCCGAGGCCGTTGGCGAGCTCGTCGCCCGGGCGCAGGCCCACCCAGCTCGGCGCGATGCTCGACGAACCGACCGCGCCCGTCAGGGTGTTGACCGGTCCGGGCACGCCCGCGCCGACGCCGATCACCTTCGAGCGGTCCACCCTGGAGGCCGCGAGCGTCTCCTCGGCCATCGCGATCGCGGTCCGCAGGGCGTGGCGCGCGTCGTGGTCCCTGACCAGCCTCCGGGTGTTCTCGGCCAGCACCGTGTGCGCCAGGTCGGCGACGATGACCCGCACGTGGGTGTGCCCGAAGTCGATGCCGACGATGACTCCGGCCGAGGGATTGAGCGTGAGCAGAGCGCCCGGGCGGCCCTGACGCGGCGGGGCGCTGGTATCAGTGCTCTCGGTCTCCACGACGAGACCCTCTTGGTGCAGCGCGGCGACGACGTTCGACACCGTGGCCCGTGAGAGGTCGAGCGACCGGGCGAGATCGGCTCGGGTGAGCGCGCCGTGGGTGCGCAGCAGCTCGATGACCCGGTCCCGGTTGCCGATACGGCTCTCCGGCATGCGCATCTGCACAGCTGTTGTTTACACCGGTGTCGGTAGGGCGGCAAGAGTCGAACAAACGACGTCCTGTCGATTTCGCGAGCAGGGGCGCAGCTCGCCGCGCGGTCACGGCGAGGTCGGGCGATCATCAATATTCGACGATAGTTCGACACGCAAAGAGCACATTGCGGACGCATTTGTTCATTCTGTTGACGCGTCAGGCGACGCGGCCCCAGCATCTGGCGTGCGGTCCCCGCGACCGCGCGACAGCGGGCCCTGACGAAGCAGCGCGGCCCGCCGTCCGATACCCACACTCGCCCAAGGACGTGCGGAAGTGACCGAGAACTGCATCCCGTGTGGAATCCGCCTCGGAATGTTAGCGCTCACAATCGGATGTCAGCCTCCTGCGACCTCCGCCGTCCGCGCAGCCGATCGCTGAGCGGTGCTCGCCTCCGCCGACCGCCTCGGCTTACCCACTTCGAAGAACGGAGTTCCACCATGAGGGCACAGAGAATACGAACGCGCCGTCGTCGGCTGGCGCTGGCCGCCGCCGCGGCGACGCTGGCCGGCACCGGTCTGAGCGCGTTGGCGATGCAGCCGGCGTCCGCTGCGACCAGCCTGCCGTGTGACATCCTGGCCTCGGCCGGAACCCCGTGTGTGGCGGCGCACAGCACCACGCGGGCTTTGTTCGCGTCCTACAACGGTTCGCTGTACCAGGTGCGGCGCTCCTCGGACAACCACACGCTGAACATCGGGGTGCTGAGCACCGGCGGTTACGCGAACGCGGCGGCGCAGGATTCCTTCTGTGCCAACACCAACTGCGTGATCACGATCATCTACGACCAGACCTCGCACCACAACAACCTCACCCAGGCGCCCGGCGGAGCGTTCCCCGGCCCGGCCGCGGGAGGCTACGACAACCTCGCGAACGCCAAGGCCGCGCCCACGACCGTCGGCGGCCACAAGGCCTACGGCGTCTACATCCCCTCGGGAACCGGCTATCGCGACGACAGCACGAACGGCGTCGCGACCGGCGACAGCTCGGAAGGCATCTACGCGGTGCTCGACGGCACGCATTACAACGGCGGTTGCTGCTTCGACTACGGCAACGCGGAGACCAACGCGCACGATGACGGCAACGGCACCATGGAGGCCGTCTACTTCGGCAACATCAAGGTCTGGGGTTACGGCACCGGCAACGGCCCGTGGGTGATGGCGGACCTGGAGAACGGCCTGTACTCCGGCTCCAACCACGGCTACAACGCGGGCGACCCGAGCGTGAGCCACCGCTACCTGACCGCGATCATCAACGGCGGACAGAACCACTGGGCCATCAAGGCCGGCAACGCCCAGTCCGGCGGCCTGTCCACGTACTTCAACGGGGTGCGGCCCTCCGGCGGCTACAACCCGATGCACAAGCAGGGCGCCATCATCCTGGGCATCGGCGGCGACAACAGCCACGGCTCCGCGGGCACCTTCTACGAAGGCGTCATGACCAGCGGCTACCCGTCAGACTCCGCGGAGAGCGCGGTGCAGGCAAACATCGTCTCCGTCGCATACCACTGATAGGCCCGTCGCGCCTGCCTCCTGCCGCCCGGTGTTCGGGTCAGGCGGCAGGCGCGACCCGCCCGGCTCAAGATCCACGGGCCGTCTTCCCGTGAGCGCCGATCGACGCTACGGTCATGTTTGGTAATGGCCGATCGTGTCGCGAAAGTCGTGCGTTCATGCGTTATTTCGAGGAGTATTCGCCGGGTTACGGTGCTGTGGCGGCTCGCGCGGCGCTGCGTTCGGATGCGGCGCGGATCGATCTGAGCGGTCGGTGGGCGTTTCGCCTCTCGCCGGTCGCGGTGGTGGAGACGGACGGC
>NZ_DASRGV010000130.1:0-3683 GCF_035650855.1 Actinocrinis sp.
TCCCTTACCGCACGCTGGTTCGGCACCGTGCTGGCTTGCGGCCTCGACTCGAAGGTCAACGAGCGCGCCAACCGGATGCGGCGACCGCGCGGGCCGTCTCGGTACACCCTCGCCTTGCTCGCCGAACTCGGCCCCTTCACCGCCGTCCCGTTCACCCTGGACACCGACGGCGAGCACACGGACCTGGACGGGATGCTCATCGCGGTCGGCAACGGCCCCTCCTACGGCGGCGGCATGCGCATCTGCCCGCAAGCCGATCCGCGCGACGGCCGGTTCCAGATCACCGCGGTGGACCGGGTCTCGAAGCCGACGCTGCTGCGGATCTTCCCGAAAGTCTTCTCCGGCCGGCATATCGAGCATCCGAAGGTGCGCGTGTTGCACGCCGCGGCCGTTGAGCTCTCCTGCCGCGTCGAACCGGGCCGCCCGGAGCAGACGGTCTCGATCTGGGCCGACGGCGAGTGGGCCGGAGTGCTGCCGGCACGCGTCGAGACGATCGCGGGAGCGCTGCGGGCGTACGTGCCCGGCCCGGCGTCCGCCGCGCCCGCGCTCTGATCCCGCTCTGATCGGCCACGTGGCCTGGCTTCGCGGCCGCTTCCCCGGATCGGCGCGCTGCGGAAACGATCAGCGGCTTGTCTGCGCTGTCGCCTAGGATTGAGGTATGACCTCGCCCGCCGAGCGGTTTGCCGCCGCCCGCCGCCGCCAGGCCGAGGAGCGGACGCAGCTGCACGGCTTCGCCCAGCTCTACTCTTTCGGCCTCGACCAGTTCCAGCTCGACGGGTGCCGGGCCCTTGAGGAGGGACACGGGGTGCTGGTCGCGGCGCCGACCGGCGCGGGCAAGACCGTGGTCGGCGAGTTCGCCGTGCACCTGGCGCTGGCCCAGGGCCGCAAGTGCTTCTACACCACGCCGATCAAGGCGCTGTCGAACCAGAAGTACGGCGACCTGGTCAAGCGGCACGGCGCGGACAGCGTCGGCCTGCTGACCGGGGACAACTCGATCAACGGTGACGCGCCGGTGGTGGTGATGACCACCGAGGTGCTGCGCAACATGCTCTACGCCGGCTCCACCGCGCTCGACGGGCTCGGCTACGTGGTCATGGACGAGGTGCATTACCTCGCCGACCGGTTCCGCGGCGCGGTCTGGGAAGAGGTGATAATCCACCTGCCCGAGTCGGTGCAGCTGGTGTCCCTCTCCGCGACCGTGTCCAACGCCGAGGAGTTCGGCGAGTGGCTGGAGACCGTGCGCGGCGAGACGAAGATCATCGTCTCCGAGCACCGGCCGGTCCCGCTCTGGCAGCACGTGCTCGCCGCGGGCAAGCTCTACGACCTGTACGCGGGCGCCGACCCGCACGAGGCGGACGTGGCGCGGGTCAACCCGGAGCTGGTGCGCTTCGCCCGCGAGGAGGAGCGCTTCGGCTTCGCGCCCAGAGGCGGGCGGGCCGGCGCTTCCTCGTTCGGCGGCGGACGCCCCGGTGCGCGCGGAGGTCGTCCGCGGCGGATCCCGCCGCCGCCCAGCCGCGTCGACGTCATCGAGCGGCTCGACTCGGCAGGGCTGCTTCCCGCCATCACCTTCATCTTCTCCAGGGCCGGCTGCGACGCCGCGGTGCAGCAGTTCCTGCGTTCCGGCGTCCGGCTGCTGACCGAGGAGCAGCGCGGCAAGGTGCGCGCGCACGTGTCCGCCCGCTGCGCCGAACTGCCCGCCGAGGATCTCAATGTCCTGGGGTACCACGACTTCGCCGACGGCCTCGAGCGCGGCGTCGCGGCGCACCACGCCGGCATGCTGCCCACCTTCAAGGAGATCGTCGAGGAGCTGTTCGCGGCGGGCCTGGTCAAGGCGGTGTTCGCCACCGAGACCCTGGCGCTGGGCATCAACATGCCCGCCCGCTCGGTGGTGATGGAGAAGCTGGTCAAGTGGAACGGCGAGACCCACGCGGATGTGACGCCGGGTGAGTACACGCAGCTGACCGGGCGCGCCGGGCGGCGCGGCATCGACGTCGAGGGCCACGCGGTGGTGATCTGGCACCCGGATGTGGAGCCCGCCGAGGTCGCCGGGCTGGCCTCCACCCGCACGTTCCCGCTGCGCAGCTCGTTTGCACCGTCGTACAACATGACGATCAACCTGGTGAACCGGATGGGTCCCAAGCAGGCGCATCGGTTGCTGGAGCAGTCGTTCGCCCAGTACCAGGCCGACCGCTCGGTGGTTGGCCTCGTCCGCGGCATCGACCGGGGCCGCCGGCTGCTCGACGAGCTCGCGGCCGAACTGGGCGGCCACGATGCCCCGATCCTCGACTATGCCCGGCTGCGGGAACGGATCTCGCAGCGGGAGCGGGCGCAGGCGCGGGCGTCGCGCGCACAGCGCCGGCAGGCGGCCAACGAGGCGCTGGCCTCGCTGCGCCGCGGCGACATCATCACGATCACGCACGGCCGCCGCGGCGGTTTGGCCGTCGTCCTGGAATCCGACCGCGACAGCTCCGATCCGCGGCCGCTGGTGCTCACCGAACACCGCTGGGCGGGCCGTATTTCGTCGGCCAACTACCCGGGCGCATCCGCGCCCGTCGGGTCGATGACATTGCCCAAGCGGGTCGAACACCGTCAGCCCCGGGTGCGCCGCGATTTGGCGTCGGCGCTGCGCTCGGCCGCCGCGGGTCTGGCCGCTCAGCCCGCGCGCGGCAAGCGCAGCCCCCGCCGGGACAGCGACGACGGTGCGTCTGGCGACCCGGAGCTGATGTCCCTGCGCGAGCAGCTGCGCCGCCACCCTGCCCACCATGCGCCCGGCCGGGAAGCCCAGCTGCGGGTCGCCGAGCGCTACCTGCGCATCGAACGCGACAACGCCGCGCTGCAACAAAAAGTGGCCGCAGCCACCAACTCACTGGCCCGCACCTTCGACCGGATTGTCGGGCTGCTCACCGAGCGCGGCTTCATCCGCATGCTCAACGGCGATCCACAGGTCACCGACGACGGCCGGCTGCTGGCCCGAATCTACAGCGAGAGCGACCTTTTGGTCGCCGAATGTCTGCGCACCGGCGCGTGGACGGGTCTGCGGCCCGCGGAGTTAGCGGCGGTGCTGTCGGCGGTGCTCTACGAGTCACGAGGCAACGAGGGCGCCGGCCCGCCGCAGCACGCGGACGCGCCGACCGCGCCGTTGCGGCGCGCGCTGGCTCGCACCCGTCAGTTGTCGACAGACCTGCGCGCCGACGAGCAGCGGCATCGCATCAGCCTGAGCCGCGAACCTGACGAGGGCTTCGTCACCGCCATCTATCGCTGGGCCAGCACCGGCGACCTCACCGCTGCGCTGTTGGCGGCCGACGAGTCAGGTACGGGTGTGTCGGCGGGGGATTTCGTGCGCTGGTGCCGGCAGGTGCTGGACCTGTTAGACCAGGTGCGCAACGCCGCCCGCGAACCTGAGCTGCAGGCCACCGCCAGGCGGGCGATCGACGACGTCCGGCGCGGCGTCGTCGCAGTTGACGCCGGGTAGGCTGGCGCCGAGCTACGGTTACATCCGGTGAAGCAGGACCCGAGTTGAGAGGACCGAACACACCATGAGCGGACCGCAGGGATCCGACCCCAACCAGCCGTGGCAGCCGCCAGCCCAGGGTGAGGAACACCAGGCCACCGGTGGTGACCAGCCAACGGCGCAGGCGTCGTCGCCGTGGCAGCAGCCCGCTGGAGATCAGTCGACCTGGCAG
>NZ_DASRGV010000131.1:0-16736 GCF_035650855.1 Actinocrinis sp.
CAGTACGGCAAGTACCTCAGCGCCGCACAGGCCGCCGCCAAGTTCGGGCCGTCCGCCGCGAACAGCGCCGCGGTGAAGGACTACCTGACCGGCCACGGCCTGAGCGTTACCGCGGCCAATGAGCACTACGTCGATATCGCGGGTACCGCCGCACAGGTCGAGGCCGCGTTCAGCACCAGCCTGCACAACTACTCGACCCCGAACGGCGTGCTCCACGCGCCGACCGGCAACCTCACGCTGCCGAGCTCGGTCGCCAAGGGCCTGCTGTCGGTCGTCGGCCTCGACGGCGTGCAGAACACGTCGGCGCGCCCGAACTCGACCTCGGTCTCCAAGGCCATCGGCACCAAGAGCGGCAGCTCCCCGGCCACCGGCATCCCCGAGCCCTGCTCGACCTACTGGGGCCAGTACACGGCGACCGGCTTCCCGACCGGCTACACCGCGAGCGAGCCGACGGCCCCGTGCTCTTACGTGCCGTCGCAGCTGCGTAAGGCATACGGCGTGAGCGAGACCGGCCTTACCGGCAAGGGCGCGACGATCGCGATCGTGGACGCCTACGGCTCCTCGACGATGCTCGCCGACGCCAACCAGTACGCGACCAACCACGGCGACAAGGCATTCCGCTCCGGTCAGTACACCGAGTACGTGACCCCGGCGAACTGGACGAGCCAGGCCGCGTGCGGCGGCGCCGCCGGCTGGGCGCCCGAGGAGGCGCTGGACGTCGAGATGGCGCACGGCTACGCGCCGAACGCCAACGTCGTCTACGTCGGCGCGAACTCCTGCACCGACCAGGACCTGCTGGCCGCCTGGCAGCTGATCGTCGACAACCACCTGGCCGACGTGGTCTCCAACTCCTGGGGCGAGATCATGCACGGCCCGACCGCCACCTACTTCGACACCTCGATCATCGCTCCGTACGAGCAGGTGCTGAAGACGGCCGCGGTCGAGGGCATCGGCTTCAACGTGTCCTCCGGCGACTGCGGGGACAACTCCCCCGGCGCCGCGGCGACCGGCGCCAACTGCGACCCGAACACCACCGAGGCGCAGACCCAGTGGCCGGCCTCCGACCCGTGGGCGACCGCGGTCGGCGGAACCGCGCTGGCGATCTCGAGCGCTTCCGGCACGTACAAGTTCGAGACCGCGATGGGCAACCAGCGCTCGGTCCTGTCCGCCGACGGCAAGTCCTGGAACCCGTTCCCGGGCTACTGGTACTTCGGCGGCGGCGGCGGTACCAGCCAGGACTTCAACCAGCCCTGGTACCAGACCTTCGCGGTGCCGTCCTCGCTGTCGCACACGCTGCTGACCGGCCAGAAGGTCACCACCGCGCACCGGGTGCTCCCGGACGTGGCCATGAACGGCGACCTGCTGACCTCGGTCGCGGTCGGCATCTCGGACGGCAACCCCTACTCGGAGGCCGGTTACGGCGGCACCTCGGTGTCCTCGCCGTCCTTCGCGGGCATCCTGGCCGACGCGATCCAGGCGCAGCGCGGCCGGCCGCTCGGCTTCGCCAACCCGGCGCTGTACCTGCGTGAGGGCCTCTACACCGACGTCACGGCGCACCCGGCCGCGACGCACATCGGCGACCAGACCCTCTCGGTGGCGTACGACCTCGGCTACAACGCCGACGGCAGCCGCCGGGTCCGCCTGTACTCGATCGGCACGGACTACGGCCTGAACGCGGGCCGCGGCTTCGACAACGCGACCGGCCTCGGCTCGCCGAACGCCTGGTTCCTGTGGTCCTTCGGGCTCGGGGGCTTCGGCTTCTAAGCGGCGCACGCGACTGATCCATCCGGGCGGGCCGTCCCTGTAGGGGCGGCCCGCCCTCGCGTTCCCAGTCGGTAGGCTCTGCTTCCGAGAACTCCGCCCGAGAGTGAGGAGAACGCGCCGTGGCGTCCGAGTCCAGCTTCGACATCGTCAGCAAGGTCGACCGGCAGGAGGTCGACAACGCGCTGAACCAGACCGCGCGGGAGATCTCGCAGCGCTTCGACTTCAAGAACACCGGCGCGTCGATCGCGTGGGCGGGCGAGAAGATCGAGCTGCGCGCCGACGCCGAGGGCCGGGTACTCGCGGTGCTCGACGTGTTCAAGGACAAGCTGGTCAAGCGCGGCGTCTCGCTCAAGGCCCTGGACGCCGGCGAGCCGCAGCTGTCCGGCAAGGTGTTCAAGATCTCCGCGGCGGTCACCGAGGGCATCAGCCAGGAGAACGCGAAGAAGGTCTCCAAGCTGATCCGGGATGAGGGCCCCAAGGGCGTCAAGGCGCAGATCCAGGGCGACGAGCTGCGGGTCTCCTCGAAGTCGAAGGACGACCTCCAGGCGGTCATGTCCCTGCTCAAGGGCCAGGACTTCGACTTCGCGCTCCAGTTCACCAACTACCGGTAGCGCCCGCGGGGCGTGGGGCGGCTCACGGTCACCCGCAGCTGATCGGGCGGAAGCGCGTAGGGGTAACATCCGGACCCGTGACAGTGAACGCGCCGCTGCGTCCGGCGACGGCAGGTTGGTCAGAGCCCGTATTCGGCGGCGACGGGGCGGACGGGACCGCGCGGGCGGCGGCGACGGCGCGGGTGCTGCGGCTCGGGCGCGTGGTCGTGCCGCTGCGGTGGCCGCGGAGCCTGGCAGCGTGGGCGCTGATCGTGTCGGTGATCGCGACCGCGGTGATGGTCGGCGAGCCGGGCAAGATCCGGGACACGACCTGGAACGATACCTACCGGTACATCACCGCGATCGAGCGCGATCTGGGCAAGAGCGATGCGCAGGCCCGGGCGATCGCGCTCGACTACTACTGCACCGACCTGGCGCGTACGACGGGGAACGCGGCGACGAGGGCGGGCATCCGCAGCGGCTGCATCGCGCAGTGGACCGCGGCGGGTGGCCTCCCGCCGAACAAGCCCAGGTTCAACCTGATCTTCGACTCGCGGCCGGGATACCCGCTGCTGGCCGCGCCGTTCGTCGCGGGCTTCGGGCTCAATCGCGGGCTGGCGGTGCTCAGTGTGCTGCTCACGCTGCTGGCCGGCTGGGGCGTGGTGCTGCTGATCCGGCTGGCCGGGGGCGGGACGCTGGCCGCGCTCGCCGGGATGGTCGCGCTGTACACGCTGCCGACCTGGTTCTGGCTGAATCAGTTCCTCACCGAGGCGCCGACGCTGGTGTGCACGATTGCCGTGCTGATCGGTGCGATGCTGATGCTGCGGGGGCGTACCCGGCTCGGGTTGATCGTCTCGACGATCGCGTACGTGTGCGGATTCGTAGTGCGTTACTCGACCTTCTCAGTACAGGCCGGCTGTATGGCCCTGACGATCGGTCTGTTGGCGTGGTGGAGCCGGGAGTGGCGTAACCGGCGCGCCGTGCTGCTCGCGGCGTACAGCGCGGGCCTGCTGATCGTGCTGACGCTGCTGCCGACGGCATTCGGCTGGCCCGGCTTCAAGGACTCGCTCGAGGACACCTTCACCAACCACTACACCGAGCCGACGCCGCCGAACCTCTACGGCAAGTGGCTCGCCCTCAACAAGCACTTCTGGCTGGCCACCGCGAAGAACTACCTGCACGACCCGCTGGTGCCCGCGCTGCTGGTGCTCGGGGCGGTGCTGCTGTGGCGGTTTCGCCGGGACCTCGGCGCGATCGTCGGCGCGGCCGCGCTCACCGGGCTGGCCAGCGCGGCGGCGCACCCGCTGACCTCGCAGCTGGACCGGCTGTACTACCAGGCGTACCTGCTGGGCGTGTGCGGCCTGCCGATCCTGGCCGATCTGATCCGGCGGCAGACCGGCGTGCTCGAAGCGGTGCGCGGAGGCCGGGCGGCGCCGGGCGCGCCGTCCGACGGGGCGAAGGACGGCGAAACGAAGGACGGCAGTACGAAGGACGACGGGACCAGAGCACGGCGGAAGGCGGACCCGGACGCGGCCGGGTCATTCGTGAGAAGTACGTGAAGAACCCTCCTCGGGACGATCCCCGCGGCGTCGCGCAGTGCTGTGATTGGCAGTAGCAACGAAACGACGTCCCGCTAACGCACGGGGAGTGAACCGAACGATGAGCGAGCACGACACGAACCGCCGCACCGACAAGCACGACGCCCGTGACAGTCATACACCGGCCAGCCCGCTGCGCCGCGGCACCATCCGCGCCATCGCCCCGGCCTCAGTGGTCGCGATCGTGGCTACGGGGGCCGCGCTCGCGCCGCAGTTCGCCTCGGCCGCGCCGTCGCTGCCGCCGATCTCCGCGCAGAACCTCCTCGTGAAGGTCGCGCAGTCGAAGGTCGACACGTACTCGGGAACGGTCGCGCTGACGACCAACCTCGGCCTGCCGGCGCTGCCGAACCTCTCCAACCGGGCGAACCCGCTGTCGCTGCTCAGCGGCACGCACACGCTTCAGGTCGCGGCCAACGGCCCGCAGAAGTCACGCATCGCGCTGCTCGACACGATGTCCGAATACGACCTCGTACACAATGGTACGCAGGTCTGGCTGTACGACAGCTCGCAGAACAGCGTCGAGCACGCGACGCTGACCGGCAAGCCGGATGCCAAGGCCCGGGCCAAGGGAGACGAGCTCGGCAGGGCCCCGCTGACCCCGCAGCAGGCGGCGCAGCAGCTCTTGGCCGCGCTCTCCCCCTCCACCGACATCTCGGTGGACGGCACGCAGTCGGTCGCCGGGCGCGCCGCGTACACCCTGGTGCTCACGCCGAAGCAGAGCGGCACGCTGATCGGCAAGGTCACCGTCGCGGTCGACTACCAGAACGGCGCGCCGCTGCAGGTCGCGGTGTACCCGGCGGGCTCGGGAACCGCCGCGTTCGAGGTCGGATTCACCTCGGTCTCGTTCTCCGCGCCGAGCGACGCGCAGTTCAACTTCAAGGCGCCCAAGGGCGCTACCGTGCAGGAAATGGCCGGCCAGGCGCGCGAGAGCGGGATGAGCGGCTTGAGCGGGGCTGACCTGAAGCCGCAGGTGCTCGGCAAGGACTGGCTGACGGTCGTGGAACTGCACGGCGTGGACCTCAACGCGATCGCCCACGCGGCCGGCTCCGGCTCGAGGAGCTCGGACCGCGGCAACGCCAACGGCCTGTTCAACGGCGACGTCTCCAGCTACCTCAACACGCTGATCGGCGCCGGCAAGAAGGTCAGCGGCGGGTTCGGCAGC
Organism: Actinocrinis sp.; assembly: GCF_035650855.1. Lineage (GTDB taxonomy): Bacteria > Actinomycetota > Actinomycetes > Streptomycetales > Catenulisporaceae > Actinocrinis. Next base: position 5,115 of record NZ_DASRGV010000131.1, read on the forward strand.
GGGAAGCTGTACACCACCAACTTCCTCTCCATCCTGGTCACGGACGACGGCCGGCTGTTCGTCGGCTCGGTCACCCCGTCCGTCCTCGAAGCGGACGCCGCGGCGCAGGGGACGAAGTGAGCCAGCCGAGTCCGACCATCGAGACCTACGGGCTGTCCAAGCGGTATCGCGGCGGGCAGCTCGCGGTGGACGGGCTGGAGCTGTCGGTACCGCAGGGGGCGGTGTTCGGCTTCCTCGGCCCGAACGGCTCGGGCAAGACCACCACGATCAGGATGCTGATGGGCTTGATCGGGCCGACCGCCGGGCGGGTCGAGTTGTTCGGCGAGCCGATCCCGCAGGCAGGCAACCGGGTGCTGCCGAGGGTCGGCGCACTGATCGAGGGTCCGGCGCACTATCCGTACCTGACCGGCGCGGAGAACCTGGCCCGCTACGACGCCGCCGACCGCAGCGCCGACCCGAAGACGCGCAAGGCCCGGATCGCCGACGCGCTGGAGCGGGTCGGGCTGAGCAACGCGGCGCAGAAGAAGGCCAAGGCGTACTCGCTCGGCATGAAGCAGCGGCTCGGCCTGGCCGCGGCGCTGCTTCAGCCGCGCGACCTGCTGGTGCTGGACGAGCCGACCAACGGGCTCGACCCGCAGGGCATGCGCGAGATCAGGAGCCTGATCAAGTCGCTGGCAGCCGACGGCACGACCGTGTTCCTCTCCTCCCATCTGCTCGACGAGATCGAGCAGGTGTGCACGCACGCGGCGGTGATGAGCAAGGGCCGGCTCGTGGTCCAGGGCACGGTCGCGGAGCTCGGCGCGGGGCTGCGGGCCAGGCTCGCGGTGACCACGCCGGACGCGGCCGCGGCCGAGACGGTGCTCAAAGCCGCGGGGGGCGCGGAGGTGCACGTCGAGGGCGACCGGGTGACCTGCGACGCGGACGGGCTCGAACCGGACGCGGTGTGCGCGGCGCTGGTCAGTGCGGGGATCCGGGTGTTCGCCTTCGGGGTCGAGCGGCCGTCGCTGGAGGACGCGTTCGTGGCGCTGACCGGGGAGGGCTTCGATGTCGCTCAGTAGCAGTGTGGACAGTGGCAGCAGTGTGCACAGTGGCGCCGTGGACAGCGGCGTCGGCGTGCCGCCTGGTCGTGCCGTGAGCGGGGGCGCACGCACGGCCAGGTCCCGGGTCCGGCTGCGCGGCTCGTTCGCGCTGAACGAGCTGACTACGATGTTCGGGCGGATCCGCAACCTGGCGCTGCTCGGGGCGCTGGCCGCGATCCCGCTGGCGCTCGGCGTGGCGATCAAGCTGACGACCCGCCATCCCGACGGCGGCGGCGGCTTCATCTCCCAGGTCTCGAACAACGGGCTGTTCCTGGTGTTCAGCTCGCTGACGATCACCCTGCCGGTCTTCCTCCCGCTGGCGATCGGCGTGGTCGCCGGGGACTCGATCTCCGGCGAGGCGGGCCAGGGCACGCTGCGGTACCTGCTGGTCGCGCCGGTGGGCCGCAACCGGCTGCTCGCCGTCAAGGGCGGGGCGCTCGCGGTGTTCTCCCTGGTGGCCTCGTTCACGGTGGCGGTCTCCGCCTTCGTGATCGGGCTGATCCTCTTCCCGATCGGGCCGGTGACGCTGCTGTCCGGGGAGTCGATCTCCTTCGGCGCGGCGCTGGTCAAGGCGGTGATCATCACGCTGCTCGTGGCGGCCTCGCTGCTCGGGCTCTGTGCGATCGGATTGTTCGTCTCGACGCTGACCGACACGGCGATCGCGGCCATGGCGGTGACTGTGGGCGTGACGATTCTCTCCGGCATCCTGCAGTCGATCCCGCAGCTCAGCTCGATCCAGCCGTGGCTGTTCACGGATCAGTGGACCTCGTTCGCGGATCTGCTGCGCGATCCGGTGTACACGCCGAACATCGTGCACAACCTGCTGATCCAGGCGCTTTACGTGGCGGTCTTCGGTTCGGCGGCGTGGGCGCGCCTCTCGTCCAGGGACGTGCTCGCGTGAGGCGCGCCCACGGGAGCGCGTTACGGCGCGGTACCGCAACCCGGCGCTGCTCCTCCCGCTGCTCCGCCGCCGGCCATACCGCCGGGACCGCCCTGTCCGCCGCTGGGCGCTCCGGAGGGCATCGCGCCGGTGGGAGCGCCAGTCGGTCGCGCGGTGGGCATGGTCGTTGGCTGACCGCTCGGGGCGCCGGACGGCCGGGCTCCGGTGGGCATGGCCGTCGGCATGGTGCCTGAGCCGCACTGCTGCGAGGAAGCTCCGCCGGAACTGCTGGAGCCGGTACTGCTCGAACAGCCGGTGAGCACTCCCGCGGCGGTGACTGCGGCCACGGCGATCGCGCTCACGCGCAGTGCGACGGGTCGGTGGAGCGGCATTCACGTCCTCCTGGATTGGTCGTCAGATTCGAAGCCTTCGTGGCTCGAACCTCACACCCGTCCCTGAGGAGCGCGGTAGGCAGATTGTGAAGGAAAGCTGAGTGACAGAACCGTGACGAACGGTTTAGCGGTAGCCGGCCATCCGCTCGAGGCGGGCGATCCGCTCGGCCATCGGCGGGTGCGTGGAGAACAGCCGGGCCGCGCCGCGGGCCCGTCCGCCGAAGGGGCTGGCGATCATCAGGTGGCTCGCGGTCACCAGCTCCGGTTCCCGCGGCAGCGGCATCCGGGAGGTCGCGTAGTCCAGCTTGTGCAGGGCGGAGGCGAGGGCCAGCGGGTCGCCGGTCAGCCGGGCGCCGATCGCGTCCGCGCGGAATTCGCGGGAGCGGCTGATGGAGAGCTGGATCAGCGTGGCGGCCAGCGGGCCGAGCACCATCGCGGCCAGGATGCCGGGCAGGCCGGGGCCGTCGTCGTCGGTGCGGCCGATCGGGATCAGCCAGGCCAGGTTGACCGACCACATGATCACACTGGCCAGCGCGCCGGCCACCGAGGAGACCAGGATGTCGCGGCTGTACACGTGCGCCAGCTCGTGGCCGATCACGCCGCGCAGTTCCCGCTCGTTGAGGATGCGCAAAATGCCGGTCGTGCAGCACACCACCGCGTTGCGCGGGTTGCGGCCGGTGGCGAACGCGTTGGGCGAGTCGGTCGGTGAGATGTACAGCCGCGGCATCGGCTGCCGCGCGGCGGTGGCCAGTTCGCGTACGACGCGGTACATCACCGGCGCCTGCGGTTCGCTGACCGGCTGCGCCCGCATCGCGCGCAGCGCCAGCTTGTCGCACGAGTAGTAGATGTATCCGTTGGTGCCGACCGCAACGAGCAAGGCGAGCAGCAGTCCGGCGCGGCCGTCGCAAATGCCGCCGACAGCGAGCAGCAGCCCGCTCAGCAAGCCGAGCAGGGCGGCAGTCTTCGCTCCGTTGTGACGCACAGGAAGGTTGCTCATCGTTTAGGAGTATCCGCCAAGTCCCGAACCGGTACACCCCTCCAACGACTGGACGATCACGACCGTTCCCGTGCAGGTGGCAGCGGTCGCACTACGCGTGTGCGCAGTGTTACCGCGCGGCCGCCGCCGGGCCGGAGCTGACCACCCAAGGCCAGGTCGAGACCGCGTCGAGGGCGGGGTTGGGCCAGAAGGAGAATACGACGGCGAGCACGAAAGCGATGCCCACCGCAAGCTTTGGGGCGAGCGTAGGCAGCGTGCGAGTCGGGGAAAGGGCGGCGGCGCTGTCGGGCGTCGCGCCCAGCGTGCCGGCCGGGGTGGCGGCGGGCCCGGTTGCACCGGCTGTGCTCAGCCGCGCCGCGCCGAAGAGCGAGACGTCGAACAGCACGGCCGCCCAGCGCAGGTAGTAGTACAGCGCGACGACCACATTGACGGCCATGACGACAGCGAGCCAGGCCACGTCACCAGTCATCGCCGCCTTGAACACCGCCACCTTCGCGAACAGCCCCATGACGCCCGGGGGCAGTCCGGCCAGGCAGAGCAGGAAGAAGGCGAGGGCCAGCGCGGCACGCGGGCGCTGGCGGTACATGCCGCGGTACGCCGCCAGTTCGCCCCCGGACGGCAGCTTCAGCTCGGCCTCGCCGCTGTCTCCGAACGCCGCGCTGACGACGCCGAACGCGCCCAGGTTCATCACCGCGTACAGCACGAGATATGCGACCGAGGCGGAGACCTGGAGCGACTTGCTCACCGCCAGCGGCACGAGCACATACCCGGCCTGCGCGACCGTGGACCAGGCGAGCAGCCGGACCGCCGAACGCTGCCGCAGCGCGATCACGTTGCCCACGGTCATGGTCACCGCGGCGAGCACCGCGAGCAGGATGCCGAGCGAGTGCAGGTACGGGCGGAACGCGAGCTCGACCGTGAGGATCAGCCCGGCGAACCCGGCCGCCTTCGAGACCACCGACAGGTACGCCGCGATCGGGATCGGCGCGCCCGCGTAGACCTCCGGGGTCCAGAAGTGGAACGGGACCGCGGAGATCTTGAACCCGAAGCCGACCAGCGTCAGCACCGCGCCGACCCCGGCGACCTGGGCCTGCGCGCCGCCGAGCGCGGAGGCGTGCGACAGCCCCGCGCTGACCGGGCCGAAGAAGACCGAGCCGGTCGCGCCGTAGACCAGCGAGATCCCGAACAGCATCACCGCGGTCGAGGCGATGGACATCAGGAAGAACTTCAGCGCCGCCTCTCCCCCGGCCCGCCGGCCGAAGCCGACCAGGGCGAAGGCCGGCAGCGACAGGGTCTCGAGGGCGACCGTGATGGTGACGAAATCGCGCGCCGCGACCAGCACCAGCGCCCCGGTCAGCGAGCTGAGCAGCAGGAAGTGGTACTCGCCGAACGGCACCTTGAACCGGCGCGGCGCCATCAGCACGACCAGGACCGTCGCGGCCAGCACCAGGGTCTGCAGCGTGAGCGTGAACTTGTCGACCGCGTAGGAGCAGGGGAGCGCCGAGGCCGCGGCGCCCTTCGCGCCCGGCATGCAGAACGTGTCGCGGGGCACGTCGGTCTGGTTCGTCCAGAGCGCGAGTTCCGCGGCGAGCGCCGCGACGATGACGCCGAGGGCGCCCCAGGAAAGCCACTGCTTGCGGTCCGCGCTCAGGAACAGGTCCGCGAGCAGCACCGCGAGCGCCCCGCCCGCCGTCAGCAGGACCGGCAGCAGCGCGGTGTAGTCGATCGACTGAACTCCGAAGATCGCCGAGATGGCCATGGCTAGCGCGCGCCTCCCAGCACGTGGTGGACGGCCGGATCGGCCAGGGCCAGGATCACCGCGGGCCACAGCCCGGCGACCAGCGTCAGTCCGGCCAGCGGCGTCCAGCTGATCAGCTCACGCGGGGTCAGGTCCGGCAGCGGCTCGTACCGCGTACTGCCGTTCGGGCCGGTCACCGCGCCCATGCACAGCCGTCGCACGACCAGCAGCAGATAAGTCGCGGTCAGGATCATGCCGACACCTGCGAGCGCCATCAGGATGTGGAAGCCGAGCGAGGTGAGGCCGGGCGCCGGCTTCGTGGCGCCGATGATCGCGTACAGCTCGCCCCAGAACCCGGCCAGGCCCGGCAGGCCGAGCGAGGCCATCGCGGCGAAGACGATCAGCGCGCCGTAACGCCGTGCCCGCTCGTAGAGGCCGCGGCCGAGCGTGTACAGGTCCGTGGTGCCCAGCCGCTCCTTGAAGCCGCCGGCGATGAAGAACAGCAGACCGGTGATCAGGCCGTGCGCGACCGAGGCGAACAGCGCGCCGTCCAGGCCGACGCGGGTCAGGGTCGCGACGCCGAGCAGCACGAACCCCATGTGGCCGACCGACGAGTACGCGATCAGCCGCTTGAGATCGCCGCCGCGCCGGGCCTGGGCCATGCACGCGAGCGCGCCGTACACGATCCCGACGGTGCCGAAGCAGCCGAGCGCGAAGGCGAACCGGTGCGCGCCGAGCGGCACCATGCCGGCGCCGATCCGGATGAAGCCGTAGGTGCCCATTTTCAGCAGCACCCCGGCCAGCAGCACCGAGCCGACGGTCGGCGCGGAGGTGTGCGCGTCGGGCAGCCAGGTGTGCAGCGGCCACATCGGGGTCTTGACCGCGAAGCCGAGGCCGACCAGCAGGAACGCGGCCTCCTGCACGCCGAGGGTCATCCCGAGGCCGTGCCGCTGGGCCAGGGCGACCATGTCGAAGGTGCCGGCCTTGGCGTGGATCAGCAGGAACCCGAGCAGCATCAGCGCCGAGCCGAGCAGGGTGTAGAGGATGAACTTGTTCGCCGCGCGGCGCCGCTCCTCGCCGCTGCCCCAGCGGTGGATGAGCCCGTACATCGGGAGCAGCACGATCTCGAAGAAGATGAAGAACAGCAGCAGGTCCTGCGCCACGAAGGTGCCGACCATGCCGATCTGCAGCACCAGGAGCAGCGCGGTGAAGGCGCGCCCTGATTCGTCCTTCGTCGTGGTGCGCACCGCGTAAAGCAGGCAGAGCGCGCTCAGCAGGGTGGTCAGCAGCAGCAGCGGCAGCGAGATGCCGTCGATGCCGAGGTGGAAGCGCAGATCGAACGCGGGCACCCAGGGCACGTTGAGCTGACCCTGCATCTGCTCGGCGTGGCTGTAGTCGAACAGCGGAAGCAGGACCAGGGAGAGGAGGAAGACCAGCGTGCCGGTGCCGGCGCCGACCCGGGCGGCCTGCCGAGCGGGAAGCGCGTAAAGCACGAGGAGCCCGGCGGCAGGCAGGGCGAGCAGGAGGACAAGAAGCGTGGCCATGGATTACCGCACCTGTCCCGCGAATACAGCGGCGATCACGATCACTCCGGCGAACAGTGCGGTCAGATAGAGCTGGATGTTGCCGGTCTGGACGCGTCTGAGCAGGCCGCCGAGGCCGCGTGCGCCGATCCCGGCGCCGCGCACGTACGCGTCCACGACCTCGGTGTCCAGGAAGCCGACCAGCCTCGCCAGCGCCTTCGCGGGCTGAACGATGATCAGATCCTGCACGTCGTCGAGGTAGAAGCCGTACAGCGCGGTCTCCCGCCAGCGGCCGAGCAGTGCGGCCGGGTCGGCGGCCGGGTCCCGCCGCCAGGCGTTCCACACCAGGCCCGCGCCGAGGACCGTGACGACGAAGGCGATCGCGGAGGTCGGGCCGGCCGGGGCGAGGTCGGCTCCGGCCGAGGAGGGCACCGCGAGCCCGAACGCGTTGCCGATCCACGAGCCGAAGGCGCCGCCGCCGAGCGCGACGAACCCCAGCACCGCGGCCGGGACGGCGAGCACGATCAGCGGAACCAGCTCGGTCTGCGGCGCCTCGACGCGGTGGTCGTCCGGCGAGGCCTCGGGGAACGGCCCCCAGAACATCTTGAGCCACAGCCGGGTCGCATAAGCGGCGGTCAGGCCGACCGTCAGCAGCCCGCCGATCAGCACGATCCGGCCCGCCGCGGCGAACTCGCCGGACGCGTCCCAGGCGGCGCCTAGGATCGCCTCCTTGGAGAACCAGCCTGAGAACAGGGGGACGCCCACGAGCGCCGCCAGGCCGACCGTCATCGTGCGGAACGCGATCGGCATGCGGTGTCGAAGGCCGCCCATCGCGGACAGCTCGTTTGAGCCGACCCGGTGGATCACGACTCCGGCGGCGAGGAACAGCAGCGCTTTGAACGCGCCGTGCGTGATCAGGTGGAAGACCGCTGCGGTACGGCCGCCGACGGCCAGGCCGCCGAGCATGTAGGCGAGCTGACTGACCGTCGAGTAGGCGAGCACCTTCTTGATGTCGGTCTGCGCGAAGGCCGCGAGCGCCGAGCCCGTCATCGTGATCGCCGCGATCACCGCCATCAGCGTGAGCACGCCGGGCGCGAGCAGGAAGACCGGGTACAGCAGTGCGACGACGTACACACCGGCGGCGACCATCGTCGCGGCGTGGATGAGCGCACTGATCGGTGTGGGACCGGCCATCGCGTCGGGAAGCCAGGTGTGCAGCGGAAACTGCGCGGACTTACCGACCACGCCGCACAGCAGCAGTACCGCGATGAACGATGCGTAAGGCAGTCCGTTGACGCCTACGTAGTGCAGGACGTCATCGATGCGGAAGCTGCCGGTGCGGATGCCGAGCGCCGTGATGCCGAACAGGAACGGCACGTCGCCGGTCTTGGTGACCAGGAAGGCCTTGATCGACCCGGAGCGCGCGTCGGGCCGCTCCCAGTAGTGGCCGATCAGGAAGTACGAGCAGGCGCCCATGATCTCCCAGCCGACCAGCAGCACGATCAGGTCGGCCGAGTACACGACCAGCAGCATCGCGGCGGTGAAGAGGGAGATGAGCGCGGCGTAGGTCGGGTAGCGCTTCTCGTGCCGCATGTAGGTCAGCGAGAAGACCTGCACGCACAGCGCGACGACGGTCACCAGGATGCCGACCAGAGCCGAAAGGCCGCTGACGCGGGTGCCGAGCCAGACGGTGTACTGGCCGGCCGGGGCGAGTTTGGTGATCGAGGTGGACACGCCGCCGGTGCCGTGGGCGACCTGGACGACGAGCGAGCAGAACAGCGCGGCGGCGATCGGCGCGACCGACCAGAACTTCACGTGCCGCAGGTCGCGCGCCCCGGCGAAGGTCACCGCCGAGCCGAGCGCGGGCAGCGCGACAGCCAGCAGGGCGAAGACGTTCACCGGGCCGCCTCCGTCTGCGCCAGCGCCCGCGCGACGACGGGTTCCTCCTCGGTTCCGGATCCGCCGTCACCGGGAGCGATGGCCACGGCGTCGGCGCTCGGATCGGTCTCGTCCGCCGGACCGCCGAGCGGCTCAGCGAGCTGACGCTGCCCGTCGATGTCCGCGTTACCGCGCTGCCGGAAGATCATCAGCACGATCGCGAGGCCGAGGCCGGTCTCCGCGGCCGCCATCGTGATGATGAACAGTGTGAAGACCTGGCCGATGTTGAACTGGTCCCGGATGAGTGAGCCGAAGGCGACCAGGTTGATGGTCACCGCGTTCAGCAGCAGCTCGATGGCCATCAGCACGGTGATCGCGTTGCGGCGCGCGAGGACCCCGTAGAGGCCGAGGGCGAACAGCAGCGCGCCGAGCAGCAGTGGGTACACGGCGTGCATCAGGCGGTACCCCTGTTTTCTTCAGACTCGCTGTCAGCGCCCCGGCGCGAGATGACGATCGCCCCGACGAGCGCGGCGAGCAGCAGCACGGACAGGGTTTCGAAGGGCAGCACCCAGAACCGGAAGAGCGCGGCGCCGTTGGCGGCATTGGTGCCTTGCGGTACGGCGGCGCGCGGTTCGAGCCATGTCGTGTGGTACGCGTCGACGATGACCGTGACGAGCACGCCTGCCGCAGCGGCCGCGACGACGATCGCAGGCAGCTTGTACTTGACGTCGAGCTCGTCCGTCCGGCCGATCGGCGCGCGGGTCAGCACCAGACCGAACAGCAGCAGTACGACGATCGCACCAACGTAGATCAGGATCTGCACCCAGGCGACCAGTTGCGCGCCGAGCAGCAGGTATTCGCCCGCGATCCCGCCGAGGCAGACGACCAGCCACAGCGCCGCGTGCACCAGGTTCTGCACGGTGACCACGAGCAGCCCGGAGCCGAGGACCAGCAAGCCGATCAGGACGAACGCGATCTCGACCCCGGTCGGGGAGAGGTAGGACGGCGCCGCGGCCGGGAGCGCCGAGACGGCCAGCGCGCTGCTCACCCGTCGCCCTCCGCTCCGGACTCGGTTCCGGTTCCGCTTTCAGCTGCGGTCTTCGCCCCGGCTCCGGCCGAATCAGCCGCATCCGGCTCGGCTAGCGCCACGATCTCGGCGGCCTTTTGCGCGGCGAGCAGCTTGTCCGCCGCCTTCTGCGCCGCCGCGATCTCCTTGGGCTCCTCGGCCGCGGGATCGAGCGCGACCGGAGCGGGCACGGTCCAGAACCACTCGCGCAGCCGGTCCTTCTCGTGCAGCAGATCCTTGATGTCGAACTCGGCGTACTCGAACTCCGGGGACCATTCGAGCGCGTCGAAGGGGCAGACCTCGATGCAGATCCCGCAGTACATGCACAGCGAGAAGTCGATGGCGAAGCGGTCGAGCACGTTGCGGGTGCGCTCGCGGCCGCCGCCGGGCGGCGCCGGGATCGTCTCCTTGTGCGAGTCGATGTAGATGCACCAGTCAGGGCACTCGCGCGCGCACAGCATGCAGACCGTGCAGTTCTCCTCCAGCAGCGCGATCACGCCGCGGGTGCGCGGAGGCAGTTCCGGCGGCTGGTCCGGATATTGGACCGTGTGCGCGTGCCGGGTCATGGTCTTGAAGGTCGTCGCCAGACCCTTCACCAGGCCCGCGCCGGGAAACTCCCGAGCTGGACTCTTCGTCACGTCTGGTCCCTTGTCCACGTCGGCGCTCTTGTCCAGCTCGGAGGTCACAGCACCCTCACCACCCCGGTGATCGCGAGTTGGGCGAGGGCGAGGGGGATCAGCGCGGTCCAGGCGAAGCGCATCAGCTGGTCTTCGCGCAGTCGCGGATAGCTGACGCGCAGCCAGATCACCACGAAGGAGAGCACCAGGGTTTTGAGCACCGTCCACAGCCAGCCCAGGTGCGCGGAGAACGGGCCGTGCCAGCCGCCGAGGAAGAGCACCGTGGTCAGCAGGCACAGCAGCACGATCCCGGCGTACTCGGCCAGCAGGAAGAAGGCGAAGCGCAGGCCGGTGTACTCGGTGTACGCGCCGAAGATGATCTCCGAGTCGGCCACCGGCATGTCGAACGGCGGGCGCTGCAGCTCGGCGAGACCGGAGACGAAGAACACGAAGGCGCCGATCAGCTGCCAGGGCAGCCACCACCACTGCCACTTGTCGACGATCCCGCTGAGCGACAACGTCCCGGCGGCCATTCCCACGGAGGCCGCGGACAGCAGCATCGGCAGCTCATAGGCCATCAGCTGAGCGGCCGTGCGGATGCCGCCGAGCAGCGAGTACTTGTTGGCGCTGGCCCAGCCGCCCATCAGGGTGCCGAGCACGCCGACGCCCATGACCGCGAGCACGAAGAAGAGCCCGACATCGAGGGCGACCCCGACCTGTGTGCCCGGCCCGATCGGCACGACCACCAGCGCGACCAGGTACGGCAGCAGCGCGACGGCCGGCGCGAGCTGGAAGACGGCGCGGTCGGCGTCGGCGGGTACGACCGACTCCTTCTGCGCGAACTTCACGCCGTCCGCGATCAGCTGCGCCCAGCCGTGGAAGCCGCCGGCCTCCATCGGCCCGACCCGGCCCTGCATGTGCGCCATGGCCTTGTGTTCCATCTGGCCCACCAGCAGCGGCACGACCAGGAAGAAGCCGAGGATGACGACGAGCCGCAGGCCGACCTCGAGCCACCAGTGCGCGGCGCCGCCCATCAGCTCTCGACCTCGCCGTCCGCGCCGGAAGCGTCCCCTGCCGCGCCTTGCTCGCCCGCGCTCTGCTGAGTCGGGCCCTGCTTGGCCGCGTTCTGCTGAGCCGCGCTCGTCTCGACGGCGGCGGCCGACGCCGGTGCCCGCGGGGGCAGCGGTTTGAGCCACTCCTCCCCCGGCACTCCGGGCGGCAGCATCCGGCGCCGCCCCGGCGACGCCTTGCCCCGGTCATGCTCGGACTCGCCGGGCTCCTTGGCGCCGGGCCAGGCCTTCACCACGCGCGAGGCGAGGATGAACTCCTTGCGCAGCGGGTGCCCCTCGAAGCCGTCCGGCAGCAGCAGCGGCTTGAGGTCGGGATGTCCGGTGAACACGACCCCGAACATCTCGAACGTCTCCCTCTCGTGCCAGTTCGCGCCCCGGTAGA
>NZ_DASRGV010000132.1:0-26385 GCF_035650855.1 Actinocrinis sp.
CGCGAGCAGCACCGGCAGGATCGCCGCGAGCAGCGCGCCGAAGGCGACCAGCAGGATGCCGAGCGCGAGCGGGACTGCGGTCCACTCCGCGTGCTTGAAGTCCTTGCCGAGCGTGTTGTTGAACCAGTGGTTCGCCGAGGCGTCGCCGAACTCGCTGACTGCGATCCCGGGATGCGTCGGCCCGACCTTGGCTACCGCGTCCATGACCGGCTGCACCCGGTCGGCCGCCGAGGTGGGGTCGCCGGCCATGTCGAATTCGATCAGGGCACTGTGCTTGTCGGCCGAGATCAAGCCGGCCGAGTACGGGTCACGCAGGTTCTGCGTCAGTTTCGTGCCCTGCACGGCGGTGATCGCGTCCTGCACGGCGGCGCGGAACTGCGGATCGTTCGTGGTCTGCGTCGCGCTGTGCACCAGCACCATCTCGCTGGCCGGCTGCGAGATGTGCGCGTCCTGCAGGATCTGCAGCGCCCGCGCCGAATCACCGGTGCCCTGCTGCGCGTCGGTCAGGTTCCGCTGCCCGGCCGCACCGCCGATCACGGTGGCGAGCACCACGAACAGCAGCCAGCCGAAGACGGCGGTCTTGCGGTGCCGCGCGCTCCAGCCGCCTAGCGAGGCGGCGAGATTGCGTCTTCCCTCTTGTCGAACCGGAGTATGCACGGGAGTCTCCCCTGTGGGCGTCGTCGCCGGTGCGGTTCACCGGCCCCCACACCAAACCTAGGAATCCGGACCATGCCTCTGACATGCGGTTGAGCCCCCAATTAGGGTGTAGATAGGTACACCCCCGGATCGGCCGCGTAGGTCCCGTGCGCACCACTACGCCCTCACGCAGACTTGATCCCGCCACGTCTCGACGACGGGGGCTCACAGGAGGTGCGAGAGATGACGATCACCGCTCCGGCCGACTCGGTCGCGGTGCGCAGGCCGCCCACGTCGCGGCTCAAGCGCGCGCTGCTCGCCCCGTGGCAGGGGCTCGTGCTGACCTTCATCGCCGGCTTGAACATCGGCGTCGTCGTCCTGCAGGTCGACATCCTCGGATTCATCGGCCTCGGCGTCGGCCTGCTGCTGCTGCCCATCTCCACGTGGCTGTGCCGGCAGGTGGCCAACCTGGCCCGCCACCTGGCCTGGCGCTGGCAGGGCGTGCAGATCCAGCGCCCCTACCGGCCGAAGCCGCAGTTCCAACGCGGCGTGATGGGGATCGCGGAGCGCTGCCGGTGGATCCTGCGGGACCCGGCGACCTGGCGCGACCTGGTGTGGAGCTTCCTCGACACGGTCGTCGGCTTCACCCTCGGCCTGTTCGCGGCCGTCATGCTGCTCTACGGCATCGAGGGTGTCGTGCTCTCCTCGCTGTGGCCGATCCTCGTACGGCACGGCTACAACGACTGGTACACGTTCGTGCACGTCCAGCAGGGCAACGAGAAGTGGCGCTGGGTGCCGGCCGGGATGGGCGTGTTCATCGCGATCCTCAGCTTCTACGTCACGCCGGGCCTGCTGCGAGCGCACGCGCTGTGGACCAGAGTCCTGCTCAAGCCCACCCGCGCGGCCGAGCTGGCGCTGCGAGTGCAGCACCTGACCGAGACGCGCGCCGACGCCGTGGACGCCTCGGCCGCCGAACTGCGCCGCATCGAGCGCGACCTGCATGACGGCGCGCAGGCCCGCCTGGTGGCGATGGGCATGAACCTGAGCGCGGCAGAGGCACTGATGGAGAAGCATCCCGACGAGGCCCGCGCCCTGCTCATGGAGGCCCGCGACGCCTCCGTCAAGGCCTTGACCGAACTTCGGGGGCTGGTACGCGGCATCCACCCGCCGGTGCTGGCCGACCGCGGGCTCGCCGACGCGGTGCGTGCGCTCGCCCTCGACAGCGCACTGAACGTCGAGGTCACCGCAGACCTGCCCGGCCGCGCCCAGGCGCCGGTGGAGTCCGCGGCGTACTTCGCGGCCAGTGAACTTCTGACCAATGTCGCCAAGCACGCGGGCGCGAGCCGGGCCTGGATCGACCTCTCGTACGCGAGCGGGCTGCTGCGGATGACTGTGACCGATGACGGACGCGGCGGCGCGGATCCGGCCGGCGGCACTGGACTGCGCGGAGTGGAGCGCCGGATCGGTACATTCGACGGGTTGCTGACCGTGACGAGCCCGCCCGGCGGGCCGACCGTAGTCGCCCTGGAGATTCCGTGCGCGTTGTCCTCGCCGAAGACCTCTTCCTCCTGAGAGAAGGGCTATCCCGGCTGCTGCAAGCCCACGGCTTCGAGATCGTCGCGGCCGTTGACGACGGACCAAGTCTGCTCAAAGCACTGATCGACCACCGCCCGGATGTGGCGGTGGTCGATGTGCGTATGCCCCCGACGTTCACCGACGAGGGGCTGCAAGCCGCCCTCGCCGCTCGGCGGCAGGTGCCCGGGCTGCCGGTGCTGGTGCTCTCCCAGTACGTCGAGCAGCTCTACGCCCGCGAGCTGCTCGCGGACGGCACCGGCGCGGTCGGCTATCTCCTTAAGGACCGGGTCTTCGACGCGGCCCAGTTCGTCGACGCGGTGCAGCGGGTGGCGGCCGGCGGGACCGCGATGGACCCGGAGGTGATCGCCAAGCTGCTCGCGCGCGGCAGCAGCCGGGAACCGCTGGGCCGCCTCTCCCCGCGCGAAGTGGAAGTTCTGGCCCTGATGGCCGAGGGCCGCTCCAACGCGGCGATCGCGCAACGTCTCGTCATCACCGAGCGCGCCGTCACGAAGCACACCTCCAACATCTTCACCAAGCTGGACTTGCCGCCCTCCGACGATGACAACCGCAGGGTGCTCGCCGTCCTCGCGTACCTGGACCGCTGATCGCCGCACCTGGTCAGGACAGAGTCGCCTTCGCAATCCCGAGAATGAACGGGGTGGTGTTCACCGACTCGCTCGTCGGACTGAACGCGTACACCAGCACGCGCTGCAAGTCCCGCGTCGCGAAGACTCCGTCGGTGTATCCGGGCCGCGAACCGGTCTTCCCCCAGACCGTGATGTCGCCAATCGCCGCGCTCATCAATCCCATACCAAAGCAGGCCTGCCCGGTGCAGTGATCAGTGCCCATATACGGCACGTCCGGCACCGTGAACATGTCGTCCAGCTCGGCGTTCGGCAGCAGCCGCCCGGTGAACAGCGCGACCATCAGTGTCCGCAGATCCCGAGCGGAGGAGATCATGCCGCCCTCGGCCCACGGATAAGGACTCTGCTCCGTGACGTCGACGAGCGTGGTTGCGCCGCGGCCGTCCGCCGCCGGAACCGCCAAGTATCCGTGCAAGTGCGGGCCCGCGATCCGATAAGAGGTCGCGGCTGGCACTGACGTGTCGCGCAACTTCAGCGGCTTGATGATCCGCGCATCCACCTCGTCGGCGTAGCTGTGCCCGGTGACGCGCTCGATCAGCATGCCCAGCAGGAAGTAGTTCACGCCGTTGTACCGCTGTGCGGTCCCCGGCGTGAACGCCATCGGCTCCCCGGCCAGCGCCCCGACGATTTGCTGCGGTGTCGGGTGCTCGAACCGGTGCGTGACAAACCCGGCGGGATCGCCCTCGTCGTCGCCGACGTTCACGCCGGGCAGCCCGCTGGTGTGGTTCAACAGCTCGGCGACCGTGATCGGCGGGTAGGAAGCAGGCAGCTCGCCGGGCAGGTAGTGCTGAATGCTGTCGGCGAGTGAGACCTGGTGCGAGGCGACGAGTTGCAGAGCCACCGTCGCGGTGAACACCTTTGTCACGCTGCCGATCCGGAAGCGATCGGAAGGCGACGGCGCGCTGCCGGTTGCCACGTCCCCGAGCCCTGACACTCCCCGCCAGGTGTCACCGCTCTGAAGATCGTTCACCTGCGCCAGCGCGCCCGTGATATCGGCGTTCGGCAGGCCGCTGACAGCCGCCTGCAACGCTGCCGGATCAAGCGGCGGCAGCTGCGGTGATCGCAGCGGCGGCAAGCCGGATCCGACCACCGCCCGAGCCGCCGTTGCGGGTCCGCCCGGTGTGCCTGTGCCCGGAGCCGCCGCCTGCGCCACCGGCGCCAGTGCCCCGCAGACCAGCGCCACCGCGCCGACCACCCCGACCAACGCGCCGGCGCGCGCGTGCCCCGCGCGAGCGAACGCCCGCAGGTACTTCGCGTCCACGAAAAACTCCCCGATGCCCTTGTCTCGTTGAACTGGACATCGAGGAGTCTTCCGAACCCTGGTTAGACCTTCACGGGTAGCAGAATCAGTCTTCGTGGTGGTGCAGGCACCACCCCCGCGCTTCGGCGGTCAGGTCGTCGAGTAGTACCCGAACACGTCCACGATCAGCCGCGCCACACCCGACTCCGCCAGATGCAGGTCGATGCCGTAGTTCTGACTTCCCAAGGTGACGGTCGCCGCGTTCGTGACGGTCTGATTTGCGGGGAAGTCGAGGGCCGAGATCGTCGGTGTGGTGGTTGCGTCGTCGGGATAAGCCGAGAGATAGCCGCCGTCTGACGGATCGGCGACCGTCAGATTCGCCGCGATGGATCCGCCGCGCAGCCCCCAGAGATCCGAGCTGCCGGCGTCGTACCCGATCGGGACGTCAGTGGTGCCTATGCCGACGGTTTCCACGTCCCACGCCCGCGTCGGGGTGATCGGTGTGAAGAAGCTTCCGGACCCCGAGCGGAAATAGCCGTCGATGTCCACGATCAGGTCCGTGGATCCCGCGCTCGTGTTCGCGAAGTCCACATAGCCGTCCGCGCCGACCTTCACGATGACCTGGTTCGCGATCGTCTGCCCCGCCATGAAGTCGAGGTTCGAGACGACCGGACGGTTCTCGCCGTCCGGATAGGCGGTGAGGTAGCCACCCTGCTTGGGGTTGGTCACGGTCACGTTCAAGGCCACGGCCGCGGCCCCGGTGTAGTTGCCCACGTAGAGCTTGTGGACGCCGTTCGCCGCGATGGTCGAGGCGCTCTTTCGGGTGTCCAGCAGCCGGATCGGTGACACCGACGTATAGCCGTAGGTCGAATCGTCGCTGTAGTACCCCGCGAGATCCGCTACCAGGTCAACGGTTCCGCCGCTGCCGTTCTTGAAGCTGACGCTCCCGTTCGCGCCGACCTTCACGATGACCGAGTTCGCGAAGGTTCGGCCTGGCGTGAAGTCGAGATTCGAGGTGGTCGGCGGTGTGGCGTCGGCGGGATAGGCCGTGATGTAGCCGGTTTGCGTCGGATTGACCACAGTCACGTTCAGTGCGACTGCACGCAGGCCGGTTTGGGGCACTCCTGCCACGCCGGCGATTTTCAGGCTCAGGGTGCCGTTCGCGGGCACCTTCGCCACGGTGGGAACGCCGATCCCCTTGCGGGTGTCGAGGATCCGTACCGGGCTCACCGGTGTGTAGTAGGACGCTGCCGTCGTGAACCGCGCGGACGTGCTGGCCGTCTGGCCGTCCAGGTCCGTCTCGGTCACGGTGACCGTGTACGTGCCTGCCTTGGCGTATGGGTGGTCGGTGTCGAGCGCGGAAGTGCCCTCGACGATGGTTCCGTCACCGAAGTCGAACTTGTAGTCGCTGATCGGCCATTCATCGGTCGACCCGGTGGCGTCCGCTTCCACGCTCAGGCCGCCGATCGGGCTCACGACGAGCTTCGGCAGGAAGGGCGCGGGGACGGCGATCTGAAGAGGCCCCCCGTTGACGGTCGTCCGACCGCCGTACGAGTTGGTCGCCGTCACCGTTGGGAAGTACGTGCCGGCAGTCGAGTAAGGGTGTGACGCGCTGCAGGTGCCGTTTGTGACCGGGACCTGGTCCGTCACCGTGCCATCGCCGTAGTCGATGGCGCAGAAGTCCGTGACGGACCAGGGGTCCGTCACAGCGGCCGAAACGGTGACCGGAACGCCGGTAAGCGCACGCGGCACCGAAGAAGAGAAGGTCGCGCTGATTGGATCGACGTACTCCACCGTGCCGCGGTCGTAGTAGGTGAGCGTCCCGGTGCCGGAGTCGGCCACCAAGGGGTCGTCCACGCGTGGGTTACCGAGGATGTCCGTGTTCAGCTCACCGGGCGCCGAGGCGTCCGCCGAATCGACGGCGACTGGGCTGCTTTGCCCGAAGATCGAGACTGAGCTTACGGAGTTCGAATCGTGCGCACCCTGAGATGTCGCCGCGGTGAGTGAACCAGCGTCGGCGTACGTGCTGCCGCCCCACGAGTAGGCGATGTTCGTGTCAGACGCCGCGTTGACGTCGTTGTAGTCGGCCTTGCTGCCCGGCGTCGAACTGGAGTCGACGGCGAGCGGGAGGTTCGGGCTCGAAGCCGTCGCGGCGGGACACGCGACAGCCGTCGGCCCGGCCAACTGGGCCACGACGTTGTTCTCGATCGTCGTGGACGTCGAGCCGTTCGAGACCGAGATGCCGTACCCGCACCACGGGCTCACGCTGTTGCTCGTGATCGCCGATGACGTCACACCGTCGAGCGCAATACCGGGCCGGTGGAGGTTACCGAGGTTTTCCACGGCGTTCGTCGTGATCGTGTCGCCCGTGCCGCCGGTGATCGAGATCATCGGCGTCGTCATTCCGCCGCGCAGCTGGCTCCTGGAGATGGTGAGCTGAGAGGAGGAAACAGCCTGAACCTGCGGAACCACCGCCGCGGAGGCCTGTCCGGTCCGAAGGCCGTCGAGCGAGATGTGGTCTGACCCCGAAATCACGACGGGAGAGCCTAGGTAAGCATTGACTCGCAGGCCGATGAGGTTCACATAGGAGGCGTTCGTGACGGTGATGAGGTTCGCCGAGCCGCTTGTGACTTGGATGGCCGCCGCGCTGCCGTGCACCGCGGACGTGCCACCCGTGATGGTGATCGGCTGACTCGGCGTGCCGGACTTGGTGACGGAGAACGGCGGATAGATGCCGCCGAGCGAGATCGTCTCGCCCGGGGTGACCGCGTTCATAGCCGCTGGAATGGTGCAGTACGGCGTGACTGAACTGTCCGTGGTCGTGTCAGAGCAGGTCAAGATGGTGTTGTTCACGTACAGCGTCGCGCCGGTGGCCGCGTGGGCGGCCGGCAGCGGCGTGAGTGATCCGACTGATATGAGAAGCGCGACCCCCGTCGCGACACGGCGCCCGTGCACCGCCCACCCCTTAGGTACGATCCAGCCCGACTAAGCAGGTAGACAGTACTCTTACCTCGACCGATCGGGCGACAATGTTGCGTGGTTGATGCAGTCGGGACGCGTGAGGTCATGCCGGATCGGCGGGAAGCAGAGCGGTCGCGGTCGGGCGCAGCCAGAAGTGCACCGATTCGGCGAGGAAGAGCGTCCACAGATACACCGCGAGTGCGAGCAACGCGTACGTGACGCCGTGGTGGGCCGGCTTGGTCGGGATGAAGCTCGCGAGCACCAGGATCACGACCCGGCCCTCGAAGCCGAGCGCTCCGGCTACCGCCAGCCAGCGCGGTACGGAAACCCCCGCGCGGATGCGGTACACGACGTCGTAGTGGTGGTACATGACCGCCGCGAGGTACAGGAACGCGACCGGCATCGCACCGTGGACCTCCGCCGCGAGCGCGATCGCGATGGCGTATTCGAACGCGTGGTAGACCGGCGGGACCAGCCAGCCCAGCTTCGAGCCGAGCCTGCGGGCCTCGGCCAGCGGCCGGGCGAGGATGTCAGACATCGAGTACAGCGCCGCCGCGGCCTCCGGCGTGCGCTCGGCGATCTGTGGAGCGAGCGAGCGCTGGACCCGGCCGGCGGTCGTGTACGCGGCGGCGATCAGACCCCAGACAAGGAGTGCGATAAAGGTCGTGCGCGGCTTGGTGAGTGCGGTGAGCAGTGCGATCAGGGCCCAGCGCTCGCCGATCGGCAGCACGATGATCTTGCGTGCCCAGTAGCTGAGGGACTTCTCCGGCGTGACGGGCAGCGGCTGGGTGTTGCCGTCGTTCGCGCCCGCCGCGCCCCGCCCTCTGTTCCCTTCATGGAAGGCGAAGTCGACGTGGTGCCGGACCGTCTGCAGCGCCATCGCGAGCGCCGCGAGCAGCCACACGTCGTCACCGTTGTGCGCGGAGCCGAAGGCCAGGCCCGCGTAGACCGCGTACTCCTTCGCGCGGTCGAACGTCGCGTCGAGCCACGAGCCGACGCGCGAGAAGTTCAGCGCGTAGCGGGCCAGCTGGCCGTCGGTGCAGTCCAGGACGAACGAGATGTACAACGCCACTGCCGCGGCGATGTACCCGGCCCTCGTGCCCGTCGCCGCCGTGATCGCACCCACGATCGCGATCAGCAGCGAGAGCGTCGTGACCAGGTTCGGGCTCAGCCCCCGATCCGCGCACCAACGCGCCAGGAAGCGCGAGTACGACGACACGAACAGCGTCGCGAACAGCCCGTCATCGCTCTTCACCGCCTTGCGCAGCCGGATCGCCTCGCCGTCGACCTGCACCACCCGCTCGTACGCGTCCTTCCGGGCGGCCAGCGGTGCGTCGACCAACGTCGCGATCAGGCCGGTCGGCAGGACCACCTCGTGGATCGGCAGCGACTCGGCCAACTGGGTGGCCAGCACGTCCGGGACCAGCGGGCGCGGGGCCGTCAGCTTCGCGGCCGGTCCCGCGCCCTCGACGCGGTGCGCGGTGAGATCGGGCAGCGTGCGCAGCCGCGTCGCCAGCAGTTCGCGAGCCTGACCGGACACCGTGAGCACGCCGACCGAGTGCGCGGCCGTCCAGCGCGGGTCCTCGATCGCGAGCCGCAGCGCGTGCCGGTGCGCGATCAGCCGCCGGTCCACCAGCGCCACCCGCCCGGCCGCCGAGGCGCTGGCCACGGCCCGCGCCGCGGCCGCGGGGCCGTCCGCGTCCACGACGGTCGCCCCGAGGGCGGACAGCTCCGTACGCAACACCCCGTCCCCGTCCACTGGCTGGGGTCCGGTCAGCACCGCGATGGTGGGAATGCGCACTCGGCGGCCTTCCTCTTCACACTTGTTGGCCCGGCGGCAACCATAGTCCCGGCAACGGTAGTCCCTCACCGTGTTCGGCTACCATCGTGCAGCGATCGCCGGGACCGGCGGACGACCGGGCGCGGGGGGCCGAGACCGAGCAAGTAGTGAGGACGCGACGTGCCGAGTGAGACTTCCGCGTCGGATGTGGCCCCCGCGGCCCCGGACATCAGCGTGGTCGTCATCGTGTACAACGTCGCGGCCCGGCTGCCCACGGCCGTCGACTCGGTTCTCCGGCAGACCCTGCGCAGCCTCGAAGTCATCATCGTCGACGACTGCTCGACCGACTCGACGCAGCAGGTGGCCGAGCGTCTCGCCGCCAAGCACCCGCGGGTGCGCTACCTGCGGCTCGCGCAGAACAGCGGTGGCTGCTCCGCGCCCCGCAACGCCGGCATCGAGGCCGCGCTCGGCACGTACGTGATGTTCCTCGACTCGGACGACACCCTCGACATGCACGCCTGCCTGAACATGCTGGAGGCGGCCGAGGAGCACGACGCGGACCTGGTCTCCGGCGTGTGCGTGCGCGTGCACCACAACCGCTCCGGGCTGACGGAGACGGTGCCGTGGTGGCCTGAGATGTACGCCGAGCGGCGGGTCCTCGACGGCGTGTCGCAGATGCCTGACCTGCTGCGGGACACGCTGTCCACGAACAAGTGCTATCGGCGCGCGTTCTTGAATGGACACGGCTCGACGGAGCACGCGCTGCGCTTCCCGGTCGGCTTCCACTACGAGGACCTGCTGTTCTCGGCGAAGGCCTACCTCGCCGCGCGTCGCATGGTACTGATCCCGGAGACCGTGTACCACTGGAACGTCATCGTCAGGGCCGCGCAGAAGTCCATCTCCAACCGGCGCGACGAGATCTCCAACGTGCGCGACCGGATCGCCATCCACCGGATGATCGACGAGGCGATCGCCGGCTGGCTCGCGGCCGGTGGCGACGTGGCGGTGAAGATCGCGAAGGACGCCAAGTTCATCGAGCACGACCTGGTGCTCTACCTGCGCGATCTGCCCTATCAGGAGCCTGGGTACATCGCCGAGTTCACCGAGATGTTCCGCAGCTACCTACGCACTCTGCGACCGGAGGCATTCGATCGCTGCCCGCACCGGGTCGCCGTCGCCGGCGCTTACCTGCTGATCGAGGACGACTGGCCGAACCTGGTGACGGTCTGCGAGCACCTGCTCGACCGCACCCGCGAGAGCGCGAAAGCCTTGGAGCGCACCAGGATCACCTCGGATCTCGTCGAGCGTGACGGCCGCGTGTACTGGTGCGACGCGCATCTCGACACCGAGGCCGGCCGCGGCGCGCTCGACGTGACAGGGCTCGGATGGTCGCGTGTCCCGTTCAACCGGACAAACCTCGCCTCCCACCTGACCGGGCTGCGCGCACTCGATGGCGGCCGCATTCGCATCGAGGGCGAGACGGTGAACCCGCTCGACCGCGTTCCGCGGGGCGCTGACTTGTCGGCGTCGGTCGAGTTCCGGCCGGTGGCCCGCGCGATCCGCAAGTACCGGGTCAAGGCCAAGGACGTCACTCACGAAGGCAGCCGCATCCGCTGGGCGGTCGAGCTCAACCCGACCAAGACCGTCAAGCCGGTCGGGATCGTCGACCAGGTCTGGGAAATCCGGCTGCGGCTGACCGCCGGAGCGCTCGGCACGAGCGAGTCAAAGGTCACCGCGCTGAAGCTGCCCGACGCCTCGGACAGCGGACCGGACGCGCCCCTCACTCTCCCGGCCCGCCCCCTGCTCACCCGCGCAGTCGGCGACACGTGGATCGCCGGCATCAACCATCGCGGCCTCTTCACGCTCAACCTCACCGCCCGCAATCCGATCGCCCGCGCCGTCACCGCTCCCTTCAATCAGTCCGGGGCGAGTCGGCGCAGCGCACGCGTCCTACGCATTGCGCAACGCCTCTACAAGCGCGCACAGATCGTCAACGACCCCCGCATCAAGCGCGAGCTGTATGCACGCGCACTGACACGTTTGCCGCTGCGGCGCGGCTCGGTCGTCTTCGAGTCGCACATGGGCGGTTCGTACAGTGACAGCCCCAAGTACATCTACGAGGCGCTGCGTCGCTCCGGATACCGCGGCAAGGTCTACTGGTCGTACGCCAAGAGCAGCGCGGGATTCCCCAAGGACGCCACGTTGGTCAAGCGGAACTCGTGGGCTTATCTACGAGCTCTGGCCCGAGCCGAGTTCTGGGTCGACAACCAGGGCTTCCCCCAGTGGATCGGCAAACGCCGCGGCACCACGTACCTCCAGACCTGGCATGGCACCGCGCTCAAGCGGATGGGCCTGAACACGCCGCACGTGCGCGCGATGCTGGCCGCCGATCGCAAGAAGCTGGTCAAGGCGGTCGGCCGGTTCGACTACTTCCTGGTCCGCTCCGAGTACGACATCAGAACCCTTGTCCAGGCGTTCGAGCTGCGCGCCGAGCCGTTGCGCGTCGGCTATCCCCGCAACGACGCGCTGCTCGCCACCGACCGGGATGAGCGCACCGCGCACGTGCGCCGGCAACTCGACATTACGGACGGTCGAAGGGTGCTGCTGTACGCCCCGACGTTCCGCAACGCGAGCGGTCCGTTCGAGCCCGGATTCGACCTGGACGAGTTCGCCCGCCGCTTCGGCGATCGGATTCTGCTCCTCGTCCGCGCGCACTACCTCAACACGGTGCAGGTGCCGCAGGAAGCCGGGGACGCGATCCGTGACGTGTCGACGTACCCCGACGTCACGGAGCTGATGCTGGCCTCGGACGGCTTGCTCACCGACTATTCCTCGGTGATGTTCGACTACGCGCTGCTCGACCGGCCGCTACTGTTCTTCGCCCCCGACGCGGCGACTTACGCGCAGGACCGCGGCACGTACTTCGACCTCGCACAGCGGGCACCCGGACCGTTCACCGCCAACCAGGACGAGCTGTTCGCCGCGATCGACGCGTTCGCCGCTCCGGGCGGGAGCACCCCCGATCCGCACTCCGATGCCCGCAAGCAATTCGCGCACGAATTCGGCGAGTACGAGACCGGCACCGCCGCGGATCAGATCGTCGCCCGGTTCTTCGGCGGCAAGGGCGGTGCGCGATGACAGACGTCTTCATCGTCTGCAACACGATCCACGAACTCGGCGGAGTGCAGCGCTGGGCGCACCGGACCGGCGAGCTGCTCGCCGAGCGCGGGCACCGGGTGCACCTCGTCGGCATCTTCGCCGTACGGCAGCCGCACGAGCTGACCAGTGCCGGCCCGGACGGCGAGCGCGTCGAGCCTGCGTATCAGGCCTCGCTCATCCACCCGAACCTGTACGGCGGCAAGCCGAAACCCGCGCTGCTCTCCCGCATCGCCAACCCGATCGCCTACGTCCGCTACAAGCGCTGGCAGGCCGTTCAGCGCTCCGGTGCGGACCGCCTGCGCGCCCTCTTCGCCGCGGCATCAGACCCCGCAGACACGGTCGTCATCTGCGCCCAGGTGCACGCGATGGAATGGGTCGCCCAAGCCGCACCGCCCGGCCTGCCGGTCATCGCGATGAGCCACGAGTCCTACGCCGCAGCCAACGCATCGAGCCGCGGCCGACGCGTCCGCAGCCTGTACCGCACCGCCGCGCGCTTCGTCTCCCTCACCGACGCCGACGCGCACGAGTGGACGCGCGCGGGCATGAACAACGCCGCCGCGATCCCGAACCCGCTTCCGATTCCCGCGCTCGGGGGCGCGGACCCGGCTGCCCGTGTCGTCGTGGCCGCGGGACGCCTCTCCCAGGAAAAGGGCTTCGACCTCCTCCTCGACGCCTGGCACCAGGCGGTCCTCAGCCGGCCCGGCTGGACCCTGCGCATCTACGGCTCGGGCCCCGAACACGACGCTTTGCGCGAACAGGCCCGAGCCCTCGGCCTCGAATCGAGCGTCGACTTCGCCGGGCAGACCGGCGACATCGCGGCCGCGCTCGTCGAGGGCTCGATCTTCGCCAGCGGCTCGCGCGCCGAGGGCTTCCCGATGTCGCTGCTCGAAGCGATGGCCTGCGCGCTGCCTTGCGTCGCCTTCGACTGCGCGCCCGGTGTCCGCGAACTCGTCCATGACGGCGTGAACGGCCTGCTCGCGCCGCCCGGCAACACCGAAGCCCTGGCCAACGCCCTGGGCCGTCTCATGGACGACGCGGGGGAGCGCGCCACGATGGGCAAGGCCGCGCTGGAAAGCGTTTCCGCCTACGCGCCCGACCGGATCGTGGACCGCTGGGAGCGGATGATCACCCTCGTGCTGCGGTAATTGCGGGTGTGGCGTTAGCCACCCTTCGCCCGGCGCTCGGCCTGGCTGTCACAGACGTATTACGCGATCATCGCCGAACGGTCGCAGGCTCTCGGATAGGGTCGGCAGCATGACGTGGCTGGTTACCGGAGGCGCCGGATTCATCGGGTCGCACGTGGTGCGCGCACTGCTCGCTGACGGCGCACGAGTCGTCGTGCTCGATGACCTGTCCACGGGGGACAAGAGCCGAGTGCCCGACGGTGTCCCGCTGGAGATCGGTTCGGTGCGGGACAGGGCGCTTCTGGACCGCGTGCTCGCCGAGCACCAGATCGGCGGCGTCGTCCACATCGCGGCGAAGAAGCAGGTCGGCGAATCCGTCGAGAAGCCGCTCTGGTACTACGAGGAGAACCTCGGCGGCCTGCGCACCCTGCTCTCGGCCGTGGTCGACGCCGGGGTGCGGCGCTTGGTCTTCTCCTCCTCCGCCGCGGTCTACGGCTCGCCCGACGTGCCGCTGATCACCGAGGACACGCCGTGCGAGCCCCAGTCCCCCTACGGCGAGACCAAGCTCATCGGCGAGTGGCTGATCCGGGACGTCGCCGCCGCGCACGCCCTGGCCTACGCCAATCTGCGCTATTTCAACGTGGCCGGCGCCGCTTCGCCGGAGCTCGGTGACCCGACCGCGCTGAACATCGTCCCGATGGTCTTCGAGCGCATCGAGGCCGGACTGCCACCGCGGATCTTCGGCGACGACTACGACACCCCTGACGGAACCACGATCCGCGACTACATCCACGTCGGCGACATCGCCAGCGCGCACGTCGCCGCGGCCCGGCGCCTTGAGCAGGACGAGCACGCGGCGCTCACGCTCAACATCGGCCGCGGCGAAGGCGTCTCGGTCCGTGAGCTGGTAGACCGCATCCTCGAGCACACCGGCAGCGACCTCGTGCCGGAGATCACGCCCCGGCGCGCTGGTGACGCCGCGCGTTCGATCGCGTCCGCGGAGCGCATCAAGGCCGAACTCGGGTGGTCCGCTCAGTACGACATCGCAGATATGGTGGCCTCCGCGTGGGCCGGTTGGCGTATGCGCCATGATGCATTCACGCACTAGTCACTAGCTACATCGAGCAACGCGGAACAGGAACCATGATCGGGCTTATCCTCGCCGCCGGGGCGGGTCGTCGACTGCGCCCATATACGGACACACTGCCCAAAGCGCTAGTGCCCGTGGACGGCGATCGCACCGTCATGGACCTGACGCTCGCGAACTTCGCCGAAGTCGGCCTGACTGATGCAGCAGTGGTGATCGGTTACCGCGCCGAGGCGGTGCATGAGCGTAAGGCGGCGCTGGAGGCCGCCTACGGCGTATCGCTGCATCTCGTGCACAACGACAAGGCCGAGGAGTGGAACAACGCTTACTCGCTCTGGTGCGCCCGTGACCTGCTCGGCGAGGGCGTGATCCTGGCCAACGGCGACACCGTGCACCCCGCCTCGGTTGAGCGGACGCTGCTGGGCGCGCGCGGCGGCGAGCAGCGGATCATCCTCGCCCTCGACTCGGTCAAGAAGCTGGCCGACGAGGAGATGAAGGTGGTCTGGACGCCTGAGGGCGGTGTCCGGCGGATCACCAAGCTCATGGAGCCCGCCGAGGCCACCGGCGAGTACATCGGCGTCACGCTCATCGAGCCGGAGGCCGGAGCCGAGCTGGCCGACGCGCTCAGGGCGACCTTCGAGCGCGACCCGCAGCTCTACTACGAGGACGGCTACCAGGAGCTGGTGGACCGCGGCTTCCGAGTCGACGTGCAGCCGATCGGCGAGGTCGACTGGGTCGAGATCGACAACCACGACGACCTGGCCAAGGCCCGCCGCATCGTCGCGACCCGCGCCGCCGACTCCGAGTCCGCCGCCGCTGCTGACTTGACCGGGCCCGACTCGAGCGTGGCCGGGCGCGGGTAGTGGCCGTCCTCACTCGGCTCATCCCGGGTCCCGCGGCCGTGCGGATCGGCGCCGGAGCCGCCAGAGAGCTGCCCGCGATCCTCGCCGACCAGCGCATCTCCACCTCCGGCCGGCTCGCCATCGTGATCAGCGAGGGCTCGGGCAGCGAACTGCGCGAACGGCTGCGCGAGTACCTGCCCGCCGACGCGGGCTGGTTCCCGATCCGCGGCGGCACCCTGGACGACGCCGTCGACGTCGCCGACCGAATCCGCGCCTCCGCCGGATCCGGGGGAGGCCACGGCCTCGGCTCCTACGACACGATCGTCGGGCTCGGCGGCGGGCGCGTGATCGACGTCACCAAGTACGCCGCCGCCAGGCTCGGCCTGCCCATGGTCGCGGTCGCCACCAACCTCGCGCACGACGGCATCTGCTCGCCGGTCTCCACCCTCGACAACGACGCCGGCCGCGGCTCCTACGGCGTCCCGGGACCGATCGGCATCGTCATAGACCTCGATCTGGTGCGCGACGCACCCGCGGCGTTCGTACGCGCGGGGGTCGGCGAGGCGCTGTCCAACCTCTCCGCCCTCGCCGACTGGGAGCTTTCCCACGAGATGACCGGCGAACCGATGGACGGTCTTGCCGCCGCGATGGCCCGCACCGCAGCCGAGGCGGTACTGCACCAGCCGGGCGGCATCGAGGACCCGGCCTTCCTCGCCGTGCTCGCTGAGGCCCTGGTCCTCTCCGGCCTGGCCATGTCCGTGGCCGGGAACAGCCGACCGTGCTCAGGGGCCTGCCATGAGATCTCGCACGCGTTCGTGCTGCTCTTCCCGGGCAAGTACGGCCAGCACGGCGAGCAGGTCGGCCTCGGCGCGGCCTTCGCGTCCCACCTGCGCGGGGATGCGGAGCGGACAAGGCAGCTCGTGGATGCGTTAAGGCGCCACGGATTGGCTGCCGTCCCGGCCGATCTGGGCCTTGATGCCGCTTCATTCGTGGAAGCGGTAACGTACGCGCCGCGGACCAGGCCCGGACGCTACACGATCCTGGAACACCTCGACCTGACCGAAGCGAAACTGCGCGACGCGGTGAAGGATTATGTCGACACCTACGCTTGATGAGCTGCGGCTCGTCGTTCAGCCGCCGGAGAAGATGCAGCGGCGCAGCGGCGAACACTGGGCCGGACGGCTCTACATGCGGTGGATCTCACTGCGCGTCACCCGACTCCTCGTCAACTCGCCCATCTCAGCGAACGGTTATACCTATCTGATGATCGTCGCCGGGATGGCCGCGGGTGCCGCGCTGCTCATCCCCGGCCTCGTCGGTGCGATCCTCGGCGCGCTGCTCATCCAGGTGTACCTGCTGCTCGACTGCGTCGACGGCGAACTGGCCCGCTGGCGCAAGCAGACCTCGATCATCGGGGTCTACCTCGACCGGATCGGCGCCTACGGCGTCGAGGCGGCGTTCCTGGTCGGCCTCGGCTTCCGCGCCGACCACCTGCACTCCGGGCCGTGGACAGTGCTCGGCTTCACCGCCGCGGTCGGCGTGCTGATCGTCAAGTCGGAGACCGACCTGGTGGACGTGGCCCGCGCCCGCTCCGGCCTGGTCGCGGTCGCCGAGAGCGCGTCCGTGCCCCGCTCCGCGACGGTCGCCAAGGCCCGCCTGCTCGCCTCCGCGTTCAAGGTGCACCGGCTGATCGTGGTCATCGAGACCTCGCTGCTGGTCCTGCTCGCCGGCCTGCTCGACACGGCCACCGGCGGCGGAGCCAGCGGCCTGTTCTACACCAGGCTCGCCGTCGCGATCCTGGCCGGGATCGCGCTGGCCATGGTCTTCCTGCACTTCGTCTCCATCGTCATGTCGAGCAGGCTCAAGGGATGAAACTCGCCGCCGTCATCCTCACCATGGGCAACCGCCCGGCCGAGCTGGCCGACCTGATCCGCACGGTCGGCAAGCAGCAGGGCGATCCGATCGACGTCGTGGTCGTCGGCAACGGCGTCAAGGCCTCGGAACTGCCCGACCTCGGCGAGGTGCGCACCGTGGACCTGCCGGAGAACCTCGGCATCCCGGCCGGCCGCAACGAGGGCTACCGGGTCCTGCTCGAGCTGCCGCCGGAGCAGCGGCCCGAGGTGATCCTCACCCTGGACGACGACGGCTCCCTCGACGGCGACCAGGTCGCCGAGAAGGTCCGCGCCGCCTTCGCCGCCGAGCCGCGCCTCGGCATCGTCTCCTTCCGCATCACCGATCCCGAGACCGGCACCGTGCAGCGGCGCCACGTGCCGCGGGTGCGGGTAGGCGATCCGAACCATTCCTCACAGGTCACCACGTTCCTCGGCGGCGCCAACGCGACCCGCACCGCCGTGCTCGAGCAGGTCGGCCTGCTGCCCGCCGAGTTCTTCCTCTTCCACGAGGAGACCGATCTGGCGTGGCGCGCGCTGGACGCGGGCTGGAGCATCGAGTACCGCGCGGACCTGACGCTGAACCACCCGGCGACCTCCCCGACCCGGCACGCGACCTACCACCGGATGGTCGCGCGCAACCGGGTCTGGCTGGCCAAGCGCAACCTGCCGTGGCCGCTGGTCCCGGTCTACCTGGCGGTCTGGTTCGCACTGACCGTGGCCCGCAACCGCGACCTGTCGACGCTGCGCCCGTGGCTGGCCGGATTCGCCGAGGGCGTGCGCAGCAGCGCCGGTCCGCGGCATCCCATGCGATGGCGTACTGTCTGGCGGATGACCAGACTCGGCCGGCCGCCCATCATCTGACGGCGCGCGGAGGCAACCGGGCAGCGGGCCCGGTCAGTCAGACTAGTAAGGCGATGAGGGCGAGAAGAGTCGAAGTGAGCGGTACGCAGACAGTGGCGGCTGAGCCGGAGCGCAAGAGCGCCGACCCCGGCGACGTCAGCCTGCCCCCGGTGGACCCCGAGTTCCAGGAGCTCGGCGGCTCGGGCATGGCGGCCAAGTACGGCCTCTCGGTGGCCGGCAAGCGCCCGAACCCGGTCGCGTACGCGCGCCGGCTCTGGGTGGCCAGGCACTTCATCATCACCTGGGCGACCGCCCGCAACCAGGCGCTTTACTCCGGCTCCCGGCTCGGCCAGCTGTGGCAGGTGCTCACCCCGATCCTGAACGTCGGGGTCTACTACCTGATCTTCGGCGTGCTGCTTGGCACCAACCGCGGCGTGCCGGACTTCCTGGTCTACCTGGTCACCGGTGTCTTCATCTTCAACTTCATGCAGACCGCGATGCTGTACGGCTCGCGGGCGATCAGCGACAACCTCAACCTGATCCGCGCGCTGTACTTCCCCCGTGCCAGCCTGCCGATCGCGATCACCATCATCCAGCTGCAGCAGCTGCTGATCGCGATGGCGATCCTGGCCGCGGTGGCCCTGGCCAAGGGCGAGCCGTTTACCTGGCACTGGCTGCTGATCGCCCCGGCGCTGTGCCTCCAGTTCGTCTTCAACACCGGCCTGGCGCTGCTGGTGGCCCGCTTCGGCGCGATCCTCACCGACACCAGCCAGCTGCTGCCCTTCATCCTGCGCACCTGGCTCTACGGCTCCGGTGTCTTCTACAGCATCAAGAAGATGGTCGCCCAGCACCCGAATGTGCCCGCCGTGGTCACCTGGATCCTCGACCACAACCCGCCGCTGATGTTCATCCAGGTCATCCGCGACCAGCTGATCAGGGTCCCGGCCAGCACCGACCCGAAGGTCGCCGCCGACTACGCCAACGCGATGTACGTCCCGGCCCACGCGTGGCTGTGGCTGGTGTTCTGGGCGCTGGTCGTCGGCATCGGCGGGTACCTGTACTTCTGGCAGGGTGAGGAGACATACGGCCGTGGCTGATGAGAAGGCGGTTGCCAAGAAGGCGGTTCCCAAGAAGAGCGGGCCGGTCGCCACCACGGCGGCGGCGGATCTCATCGTGGTCGACGGCGAGGAGCTGACCCGCGAGGAGATCCTGGAGCGCCGGGCCAAGCGCCGCGCCGAGGCCGCCAAGAACACGCCGACGGTGGTCGTCGACAACCTGCACGTCCACTACCGGATCTACGGCGGCAGTGGCGCCACCAAGGGCGCCGCCACCGGTGCGCTCAACCGGATGATCCACCGCCGCAAGCACGACGCGCTGCGCGACGTGCACGCCATCAAGGGCATCTCCTTCGTCGCGCGCCGCGGCGAGTCGATCGGCCTGATCGGCTCGAACGGCTCGGGCAAGTCCACCCTGCTGCGCGCGATCGCGGGCCTGCTGCCGGCCGAGAAGGTCGGCGGCGTGTACACCGACGGCCAGCCGAGCCTGCTGGGCGTGAACGCGGCGCTGATGAACGACCTGAGCGGGGAGCGCAACGTCGTCCTCGGCTGCCTGGCGATGGGCCTGCACCCGACCGAGATCAAGGAGAAGTACCAGTCGATCATCGACTTCTCCGGCATCGACGAGAAGTCCCCGAACACCTCGCTGCGCCCGATGAAGACCTACTCGGCGGGCCAGGCCGCGCGGCTGCGCTTCTCCATCGCCGCCACCAAGCTGCACGACGTGCTGCTCATCGACGAGGCGCTGGCCACCGGCGACGCCGGCTTCCAGCGCCGCAGCGAGGACCGCATCCGGGAGCTGCGACGCAACGCGGGCACCGTGTTCGTGGTCAGCCACTCGATCAACTCGGTGCGCGACATCTGCGACCGGGCGATCTGGCTGGAGGCCGGCCTGATCCGGATGGACGGCGACGTCGACGAGGTGACCGCGGCCTACGAGGCCTGGAGCAACGGCTGACGCCATGGGCATCACGAGCAAGCTCTTCCTCGTGACCCTGGGCCTGCTCGCGCTGGCGGCCTGCGGCCTGGCGATATGGCTCTGGCCGAGGCTGGCCGGCCGCGGGCGGCGCCCGGTGGCCGGCCGGATCGGGCTGCTGCTCACCACCCAGGTCGCGCTGCTGATCACCGTGGCCGCGCTGACGAACGACCTGTTCGGCTTCTATACGTCCTGGAGCGACCTGTTCGGCGTCGGATCGCAGCGCTACCAGCTCAAGGACTCCGGCGTGGTGCAGCCCAACGTCAACGCCTCGCAGCTCCAGGGCGGCAGCACCGCGACCCCGGCCTCCCAGTCCTCCTCGAAGCCGGGCGCGTCGCCGAAGGCCACGATGGTCAGCACCACGCTGGTCGGGCTGCGCAGCGGCATAACCGCAGGGCTCCAGGTCTTCCTCCCGCCGGAGTACTACGCCCCCGCAGACGGCCGCCGCTACTACCCGGCGATCGTCGTCGACGACACCTCAGACCCCGGCGTGGCCACCCTCGCCTCCGACCTCATGTCCGGTAAGCAGCGACCGCCGCAAGCCGTCGTCGTCATAGTGCGCGGCGACCACCA
Organism: Actinocrinis sp.; assembly: GCF_035650855.1. Classification (GTDB taxonomy): domain Bacteria; phylum Actinomycetota; class Actinomycetes; order Streptomycetales; family Catenulisporaceae; genus Actinocrinis. Next base: position 20,385 of record NZ_DASRGV010000132.1, read on the forward strand.
TCACAACATCCCGTGCGTTAACGAGCCGAACGCCGCGTCAGCCGAGCAGTTCTGGGGCCAGGACCTGCGTACCGCAGTCGCCGACTCTTACCGCGTGCGGCTGAGCCCGGCCGCGTGGGGCGTCATGGGCGGCGGCCCGGGCGACGGCGGCGACTGCGCGATCGCGCTCGCCCTGGAAGATGCCGGACGGTACTCGGCCGCCGCGGTGTTCGGCCGCTGGCAGCGTTTCGGTGCACCGGGCTCGCCGGCAGACCCCGCGTGGTGGCTGCGCAACTATCCCGCGCCGCCGAGCCGCCTGCTGTTCGCGGCTACCGGGGAGCCGCCGCAGGCCATACTCGGCCCGGTCCGCCCGCCGCTCCAGGTCATGTCCACGCCCGGCCCGACCAGCGAGTCCCAAACGCTCGACTGGCTCGCGCAGACCCTGCAGAACGGCGCGCCGCAGTCATGACCGCCAAGAACCCGGCAATGAGGCCCCTGTCATGAGCCTGACGGGCCTCCCCCTGCTCATCCTGCTCGCGGTGCTGACCGCCGCGGGCTTCGTCGCCGTGGTCCGGTTCTGGCCGAGGCTGGCCGGCCACGGCCCGCGCGCGCTGATCGGACGCGTCGGCGCCCTCGCCGTCGCCCAAGTGCTGCTGCTCGCCACGGTCCTGGCCGCCGCGAACAACTACTTCGGCTTCTACGGGTCCTGGCACGACCTGGTCAGCGTCGCCACCGGCAATTACGCGGCCTCGGCGCCCGCGCCGCTCGGCGCCGCGCAGAACGGCTCGGGCATCACCGTCAACAGCCACAGCACGCTGCCGATCCCCGGCGGCGCGGACCCGGCCCGGGGCGGCAGGCTCGACGACGTGACGATCCGCGGCCAGCTCACCGGCCTGTCCGCGCACGCGCTGATCTACCTGCCGCCGCAGTACTTCCAGGCCGGCTATCGCAAAACCCTGTTCCCCACGGTCATCGTCTCCAGCGGCTACCCCGGCGACGTCACCAAGCTTGTCACGTTGCTGCGTTACCCGGCCCGCCTGGTCGACGGCATCAACGCCGGACAGGACAAGCCGATGGTCCTGGTGATGATGTCGCCGATGATCATCTCGGGCCGCGACACCGAGTGCACCGACGTGGCCGGCGGCGGTCCGCGCGCCGGCGAGTTCTGGGCGATGGACGTGACCTCGGCCGTGGAACGCACCTACCGGGTCAACAGCGACGCGTCCGGCTGGGGACTGGTCGGCGACTCCACCGGCGGCTACTGCGCGCTCAAGCTGGCGATGCTCAACTCCGACCGGTTCTCGGCCGCGGCCAGCCTGTCAGGGTACTTCGGCGCCCTGCAGGACGGTACGACCGGCGACCTGTACGGCGGCGACCCGGTGTTCCGTCAAGAGAACGACCTGCTGTGGCGGATAGAGCACCTGCCCTCGCCGCCGATCGCCGCGCTGCTGACCACGAGCCGCGCCGGCGAGACGAACTACGGGCCCACGCTGCAGTTCGTCCGCGACGCCAAGCCGCCGATGCGTGTCTCGACCCTGATCCGCGCCTCCGGCGGCCACAATTTCAACACCTGGAACGCCGAGGTCCCCGCCGCGCTCCAGTGGCTCAGCAGCCACCTGATTCCCGCGGCCGGCTGACCGGGGACCGGAACCGGCCCGCCGCGCCATTTCCGGTGGCCATCAGCACAGGCGGCACACCCTGCCCACAGCCCGTCTCTTGCCTCTACCATCAAGGATCATGGCGGATCGAGGGCGGGGACCCGACTACATCGTCTGCGGCGCCAACACACTCGCGCACCGTCTCGTCGCCGAACTGACCGAGCTGTACGAGGTCTCCGTCGTCGCGATCGTGCCGAACCGGGAGCGGGACCACGCGCCGCAGATCACGAAGCTCCTCGGCCGGGATTCGGTCATCGCGGTGCCCACGATCACCGAGGAGGTGCTCAAGTCCGCCGATGTGGCCACGGCGCGCGGCATCGCGCTCGTGGACGGCGACGACCAGAGCAACATCCACGCCGCGCTTCGCGCCCAGGCGCTCAACCCGCAGATCCGCGTCGTGCTGCGGATGTACAACCAGCGCCTCGGCAAGCATGTCGAGCGGCTGCTGAACAACTGCGCGGCGCTCTCCCGTTCGGCCACCGCCGCCCCGGCGTTCGTCAACGCGGCGCTGCGCCGGCCCAACTCGGTGCAGGTCGGCGGCAAGTCGGTGAGCGTCGAGATCGGCGTGGACGGAGAGCCGGCGGACTTCCTGTGCACCATCGCAGACCGCATCGACAAGCAGGACCTCACCCAGATGCGCCTGCTTCCCGACGCCCCGGGCCCCGCCGCCACCTGGATCAGCGGCGTCACCCGAGAACCCCCGATCCCCATAGCCGGATTCACCACGCCCGCCATATCTCCCGATCTCAGCCCGGCCCCGATCACCGACGCCGCTGACCCCGCCGACTCCCCGCTCGTGCCCGGCACCCGAGCCGTGCTCCGTTTCCTCGACGGCGTGCGCCCGCACACCCCCTCCTGGTTCTCCCGGCTGCGCTGGCGCCTGGTCGATCTGCGCCGCCTGCTCGGCGCGACGCAGCTCAGCCGGGTCTTCCTCGGCGCGTTCATCGCCGTGCTGGCCTCGTTCTTCACCGTCTGGTACTTGAATCAGCGCTTTGCGTGGGCCGTCTACGACACCTTGCTCGACATGGCGGGCGCGGCGCAGCCGGACGTGTTCGGGCAGCCGAGCCAGACCGGCGGCTCCTGGCAGCGGGTCGCGCAAGTGGTCAGCACGTTCTGCGGCATCATGTTCATCCCGGCGATCACCGCGATCATGCTGGACGTCATCGCGCGCGGCCGCGCCGGCATCGCCCGCCAGCCGAGTGCGGGCGTACGCGGCCACGTCGTGGTCTTCGGTCTCGGCAACGTCGGCGTCCGTGTCGCGACCCTGATTCACCAGATCGGCATCCCGGTGGTCTGCATCGAACGCGACCCGACCGCACGCGGCATCGCGGCGGTCCGCGGCATGGAACTGCCGGTCCTGACCGGAGAAGCGCCGCTGGAAGACCAGCTGCGCAAGGCCCGCGTGCACCGCTGCCGGGCCGTGCTCGCCCTCACCGGAGACGACGCGGCCAACCTGGAGGCGGCGCTGGAAGCCAGAGCCCTGGCTCCGGACGTGCGCGTCGTGCTGCGCCTCTTCGACGACGACTTCGCCACCCAGGTCTATCGCACCTTCACGAACGCGGCCTCGCGATCCGTGTCCTACCTGGCCGCCCCGGCCTTCGCCGCCGCGTTGATGGGCCGCGAGGTACTGGGCACGCTCTCGGTGTACCGCCACGTGGTCCTCGTCGCAGAGTTCGTAGCCGACGAGGAATCAGGACTCGTGGGTAGGACCCTGCACAACATCGAGGTCCCCGGCGAAGTGCGCGTCATCGCCGTACGCACGAGGCATGCCCGCGACTACCAATGGCGGCCGGACCACGCGCGCCGACTCGAAGCCGGGGACACGTACGTGCTTTTGGCCACCCGCGCCGGCCTCGGCCGCCACACCAGCCGCGTCTCCTGACCTTGCCCCTCACCCCCTTTGCCTCTCCCTTACCTCCACACCTCCCGCAACGCCTCCCCCCTCTCCTCAATCAGCCTCATCCGCGCGGTCCATTCCCCCGCTTCCGTGTGCGCCGCCTGCGCCGTGACCTGTCCGGGCCACTTGCGGTAGTAGAGCCCTACTTCGCCATGGAAATAGCCCGGCGCCACCACGCTCGCCGCAACCAGCAACCCCGTGTCGTCCGACCCCCGCACGCCCATCCAGCCGCCCAGGGCGACGAGCAGCTGCCGTCGCATGCAGAGCGTCACGCCGTGAACCGGCAGCCGATAGCCATGCGTGCGCCAGTAATCCGCCACGAAGCCCGGCTCCAGGCGCCCGGGCTCCGGATCGTGCTCTGACGCGACCGTCGAACCGTCCGGCAGCAGGTCAAGCGCCCGCGACGTCGTCCACTGCACTGCGCCCGCCTCGTTGTCCGCGACGCCATCAGTAAGGACCCGAATATCCCGCGCCAGGCACCCCGCCCCCATCACGTCATCGCCATCGAACGCCTTCACCAGCTCCCCGCGCGATCGCGCCAGCGCCATATTCCGGGTCTGACCCACTCCGCCGTGCGGCCGTCCCATCCCGACCCGCACCCGCGGATCCGGCGGCAGTAACCGGCCTACCTCACCCGTGCGGCCGTCCTCCTGTACCACCCACTCCCACGCCCACCCCGCCGGCATCTCCTGCCCGGCCAGTGATTCATAGGCCTGCATCAAGTAATCCGGCTGCGGCTCAAAGATCGGCGTCACCACCGACAGCACCCGTTCGCCGGTCACTCCACGCCCATCTCTTCCTCTGCCACGGTCTCGACCGGGATCTCGTAGCGCGGGCGGTACGGCGGCGGGATCACCATGTCAGCGGTCTCCACCGGCTTGTCACCGGCGTAATGCGTCCGCTCGATGACGATGATCGCGATCCCGGCCCGCAGACCCAGCGTCTCCGCCTCCGGACCAGTCAGCGTGCGCGGCACGATCTCCTCCACCGCGCGGGTGACCGTGATGCCGACCTCCGCGAGCCGCCGGATGATGCCCCAGCCGCCGAACGGGCCACCCTCGGGAGTCTGCGCCGCGGTGGTCCCGGTGAGCCCGAGCGGCTCCCAACTGGTCGCGGTAAACGTCGGCTTGGCGTCGGCCGTGTACTTGTACGCCGTCCGCACCACCGAGTCCCCGGTCGCGATCGAGAGGCGCTCGGCGATCGCTGGAGGCGCGCCCGCCGTTTCCGAATGCGCCTCGAACGCTCCAACGCGCCCCTGCGCCGCCATCTCGGCGTGCCAGGGCGACCCCGATGGCGGATCGAGGTACCAAGCGCGCACGAGGCGGATGACCTCCGGCCGTCCGCGCACCCGGGTCGCCGCGCCCGGGCGGGTGTCGGTGAGGCCCTCGTCGAACAGCATCTTCGCTGCTCGGAACGCGGTGCCCTCGGCGACGCCGTAATCCTCCTGAATCTCGGCAAGGGTCGGGAAGCGCGCGCCAGGAGGCAGCCTGCCGTCGATGATCCGCGCCCGCAGATCGTCCGCGATGGTCTCGTACTTGCGCTTGGTGATCGGTCTCACCCCGCCGGGAAGTGGAATGTCGGCGTGGATAGCTTGACCGGCTCCTTAGGGAGGCCGCAAGCTCTCTAGGGTGAAGCTCTCTAGAGAGCAAGTCCGCCGACGGCCCACGGGGGGACCGCACCCACCATGCGCATCTCGATCACGCTGCCAGGCTTCTCGTGCATGGTCGCCGTGGCCCGCCTCGCCGTCCGCGCGCTGCTGCCCGGCAATCCGCGCGCCGAGGACGCGGAGCTGATCGTGTCCGAACTGGCCACCAACGCGATCCGCCACTCCACCTCCCGGGGCGGCCAGTTCGAGCTCGCCGTCGACCTCGCGCCCGGCCGCATCCGCATCGAAGTCAAGGACGGCGGTCCGTTCGGCTACCCACCTCCGCCCCCGCCGAAGCCCGAGCCCGAGTCCCACCCCGAGACCCCGACTCCGCCTCACGCCGCGTCCGTACCCGCAATCCACCCGTGGACGACCATGCACCACGAAGACCTCAACCGTGACCGCGCCGCCGAGGCCGAGGAGTACGGATTCGGCTTGGCGATCGTGACGTCCGCGTCGGACAAGTGGGGCCACAGCCGGTACCCGGACCACGCCGTCTGGTGGGCCGAACTCGCCTGCCCCACCGAACCCGCACGGTTCGACGAGCCCTCCACACGCCCAGCCGCACCTCCCGCCCCTCCCTCGCCTAGCCCCTCATGACCGACACCTTCCTCCTCACCCGCGCCGGAATTACCTCCGACTACATCACCGCCGCCAAAGCTCAGCAGCTCTACGACGATGCGCGTGCCCGTCCCGAGTCAGCGCTCGATGGCGACCTCGAGACCGGCTTCGGCTTCTGGCTGCTCAGCGCCGACGGCACGGTACGCCTTGTCCGCTGCACCGTTACCCCCTGCGCCACCCCACCTCCTGGCGCACCCGTCC
>NZ_DASRGV010000133.1:0-20589 GCF_035650855.1 Actinocrinis sp.
GGCGTGATCTCGTTCGGCGAGCTCGACCCGGCCCGCACCGGCCCCCGCATCGTGCGCGCCGCCGCCGAGGTCGCCAAGGCGCTGCGCTGACCCGCCGAGCTGACTCTGACTGCCTTCGCTTCCGTTCTCGCCGTCGTGACTGAGTTGATCGGTCCGGCGGTTCTGCGCGGCGACGGCGCAGGCCGGGGTCGAGCCCGGCAGCCGATAACGGTTCGCCGAGATCACGTGATACGCCCCGGCGACAAGCCAGGAGATCGGCGGCACCAGCATCAGCGCGCCGATCGGCCGCCACGGCCAACGCGAGCGCAGCAGCACCCGCGCGACCGCGGCCGCTCCGGAGTGGACCGGCGCGTCAGCGGCCGCCGGAAGCCATTGCACAGCCTTGCTCACCTGCTGCTCGGTGAGCCCGTGCGCGGCGAGGTCGAGCATCTGCCACGGCACGAAGCGCACGTCAGGTCGGCACCAGGATTCGAGAATGTGCACCGAGGCGGTGCAGAAGCCGCAGTCGCCGTCGAAGACCAGCGTCGGGCGCACCGTCACGGACTGTCGTGCGGCGCTGATTCCGTCTGTATTCATCTCGGCTGCGCTCATATCTTGAGCGTAGGCCGGTCCGAGCAGTCTGCGCCCGACCGCCGCCCAGAACCGGTCGGGCAGGAAGATCGCGTCACCGACCAGCATGATCGCGGAGAAGAACGGCAAGGCGAGCAGCACCGCGATGGACACGTGCATGACGACGAGCACGGCCAGGGCCGGGTATTTGAGGCGCGGGCTGAAGACGATGAACGGGAAGCCGGCCTGGACGAATACGGTGACGTACCCGGCGATCGCGATGGCGATCGCGTGCCCGGCGAGCCAGGCCGACAGTCCGGGCCAGGGGTGGAACCAGTTAAGTCGTAGGACGTAGCCGAGCGCTGAGCCGTTCTGCCACATCGAGCCCTGGACCTTGAGGAAGCCCGCGGTTCCGTAGATGACGCAGATCTGCGCGGCGATCACGAGCACGGCGCCGTTGTGCGTGACGATCGCCATCCGCCGCCGCGCCTCGGCCAGCTCGGCGCGCCAGTCCGGTGCGTATTCGGCCGCGGGATCGAGCGCCGAATCAGGGGTCTGTGCCGCCAAGTCATCTGCGAGCAGCGCCGCCCTCGCCTCGGCTTGCGCTCGCAATCCCCGCCTGCGCGCATCGAGCGACCAGTGCGTACCGCAGGCCGTGAAGACGAGATAGACCGACATCAGCGTCAGTACGTTGTCGCCGCCGTCGGTGAGCATCGGCGCACGGTTCTCCAGTGCCACGACAACGAATGCGAACAAGACGGAGACGATTCGCGTGCGCCAGCCGAGCACGAAGGCCGCGCCGACCGCGATCGCGGCGATATAGAAGAGGTCGAATTCGGTGCCGGTGAGTCCGGCCACCGCGGTGAACCACGCGCGCAGCAGTCCCGACCAGCCGGATCCCGTGGCGTACGCGCGATCGAGCGCCGGGCTCCAGGTGGCGCCCGGACCCCACATGGCATCGCGCTCGCCCCACTCGCGCAGCAGGAACAGCACCCACAGCGTGCCGTAGCCGATGCGCAGCACCGCGAGGCCGCGCGCGGCGATCAGGCGCGTCGTCACCGTCTCGTATCGCTCGCCGCACCACCACAGGGCGCGGCTGAGCAGGCCCGGGTTCATCCGGTACCTACTTGAGTGACGTTCGAATCGTTCGAACCGTTCGATCCATTGGACCTGTTCGATCCGTCCGACCCGCTGGCCCCGTCCCCGCCTGCGCCCGAGCGCGCGTCAGGGTTCTGCGTCACGGACCACCAGTCGAGCGTGCGCGTCTGCGGTGCGATCTGCGCGGGCGTGCGGCCGGGCCCGGGGATCAACGTCGTGATCGCGCGGATCTGTACCGAGCCGATCGTTCCACTGCCGACGTGTCCGCCGAGCCGTTCGAGCGCGACGGCCATCAGGTACTTCTGCATGACGTCGGCGTTCGCGCCGGTCGGGTTGCCGTTGGCGTCGTGCGTGTCAAGCCACTGGAACCAGGCATTGCGCAGCTGGTTCTCGGTGATGTGGCCGGGCACCGGATTGCCGAGCACCGCCGCCTCGTCCTGCGCCGAGAGGTTCACCCAGCCGGTCAGCCGGCCGTCCGGGTCCAGGCTGGCGCGCGCGTCGATCTCGACGTTCTCCGAGATCGGGTTCGGCGCGAACAGCTGCCAGTTCTGGGTGAACAGCGGCTGCATCCACCGGTTCACCGAGCGCGCGTAGCGCTGCGAGACCGGGTTGGCCGGGGCGTTGTAGAGGAAAGTCGCCGCCAGGTGCAGGGCCACGACCAGGACCACGGCGAGCGTGGTGCCGCCGACCAAGGCGCGCGACCAGGAGCGGGTCAGCGGCGTCGGGTTTTGCGCAGGCTCGCGCCCGATCGCGGTGCCGGAACCGGGTGTCGAGGCGCTCATAGCCGTCCGAGCGTACCTGCGGATGTGCGGCGCCGGGACTGCTTCGCGCGGGTGCCTTTCCGCTAATCTCCCCTAGTACAAGTTGCGGTGACGTGGCGACTTAGGGGATTGCGGGGCGCAGTCATGACTACGGGACCAGAGGCCGGTTACTACGCCGATCCGTCGATACCGGGGTATATCCGCTACTGGGACGGCACCCAGTGGGTGCCGGGCACGAGCCGACCGGCCCCGGAGCTGCAGCAGCAGGAAGACCAAGCCGCGCTTCAGCAGTCCGTGGCCGCGCAGTTGACGCAGGCGCTTCCGGCTCAGGTCCCGCCGCAGACTCAGGCTCAGACTCAGGTTCCGGCGAACCCGGCTCCGGTACAAACGCCGACGCATACGCCGATCCCGACCCCGATGCCACAGACCGGTTATCCGCGGCAGCAGGACGAGACCGGCACCGAGAACCAGGCCGTCAGCTCCGTCGCGACGATGGTCGTTCCCTCCGCTTTCGCCAACCGGGGCGCATACGGATCCGGTTGGTCCAGCGGCGGCGGCTCGCCGTTCGACGCGATTCCGGGCCTGTACCGCGCGAACGAGCAGGAGGAGTCCAGAGAGTCGGAGGTGCGCGTCGTCGAGTTGGCATCGGCCGGCTCGCGCATCCTGGCGCGCATCATCGATCTCTGTATCGCAGTCGTGCTCTCGCTTCCGGCGACGGTCACGCTGATGCTTATCGCGCACCGGCACGACCACGCGTACGTCAACGGGCTGCGGCTCCACGCCAAGACGACGTACCGCACGCTCGGCATGGACGCGATGGGCATCACGCTGTGGGCCGCAACGATCGCGGTCGTGGTACTGACCGCGATCATCATTGAGGCGTACCGGCTCCCGCGCACAGGGCAGACGACCGGGCGCCGGATGGTCGGTGTTCAGGTCGTGACTGCAGGTACGGCTGAAGAGGTGTCCGGTGGCGCGGCCTCGACTCGCGCGTTCCTGTTCTGGCTGCTGGCGCTGATCCCGGTCGTGGACGTGCTGGCGCTCGGTGGCGTGCTGTGGGGCCGTCCCTACCGGCAGGGCCTTCACGAGAAGTTGAGCAGAACGCTGACCATACGCGCCTGATCAGCAGCGGCAATGGAACCAAGCGCGAAGGCCGCCAGCCGCCGGCGAGTCAAGGAACCAGATCGCGGCCGGCGTAGAGTACCGGCGAGCTCGAGTTAGCGCACTTACCGGACGCCGGCTCCGTCCCACGGTTCCGGCATCACCTTGGGCAGCAGGTCGAGGTCCCGCAGCGAGTCCACCACCGGCGCGACCCGCGGCACCGCGAAGCCGTCCAGCAGGGCTCTGATCTGCCGCGCGGTGTCATCGTCGAGCTCGCATATGTCATCGACGATCTCGACTCGATCCGTCCGGGCGAGTTGGGCACCGATCTGCGCTCCGCCGCCACCGCGCAGTGCGGTGGCCGTGGCGAGCAGCACGTTGAGAATCCCGGGCAGCTCGGCGTCCCAGGGGTCGGTGACTGCCTGCCACAGGCCACAGGACCAGGAGAAGGAGCAGCGCTCAGCCACCGCCGCGCGGATCGCCTCGACCAAGATCGGGGCGTCGGGCGCGTCCACGCCGCAGACCGCGAACCGGACCGACCGGCCGCGCGCGGTGATCATGCTCAGGGCGTCTCGCCAACCGGGCTCCAAGGCCAGCCCGACGGTGACCGGAACCGTCCGGGGAAGTTGGGTCAAATGGGCTAGGCTCCGGTGCACCGACTCGCCGCAGTGCCGATCCCGCTCATGTGGGATGTCGATCCCCGCCGCCGGCCATGAAGCCGCCGCGCTGCGATAGCCGGCCAACGCTCGCGCCGCCGCCCCGTGGATCATCACCGGCAGGTCCGGCGCCTCGTCCGCCGGAGCCGCCGCGGCATCGGGCCAGGCCTCGGCCTGTACTACCCGCCGCCCGACCGCCGCAGAGACCGGCTCTGCGGCCCGCGCCGCTCCTCCGGCGCGCCCGGCCCCGCCTCCCGCGCCCGGCCTGCGGATCATCGAGAAGTCGTCCAGCAACGCATTGAGAAGAAGCATCGGTACTGCCTGTGACATGCCGGTCACGGTAGCGCCGCGTCCGGCCCCCGACAATGCGGACGATGTTAATTCGGGGCGTCGATTCACCACTAAACCGAACAAGGTGCACGGCCTCACCGTGGGCACCGACTGTCCACATCGTGAAATTCCGTGCGCTCACTTCACGGCAGGCGCAAGCTGGAGACAATTAATAGGGAGGGACCATGAATATTAATCGGCCTGGGCGCTCCGGGGCCCTCGGGGGCCGCGCGGCGGGACACGCGGGCGGCATCACGGCCGAGAACCTCACCAAGGTCTTCCACGTCTCGGCCCGCAGGCCCGGCCGCTTCTCGGCGGTCAGATCCCTGATCAGCCTGCAACGGGTGGCCAGAACGGCGGTCGACGGCGTCAGCTTCCAGATTCAGCCGGGCGAGCTCGTCGCGTTCCTCGGGCCGAACGGGGCGGGCAAGTCCACCACTATCAAGATGCTGACAGGAATCCTCACGCCGAGCAGCGGCCGGGTAGAGGTCAACGGCCTAGTCCCGCACCGCGAGCGCATCGCCAATGCGCGGCGGGTCGGCGCGGTCTTCGGCCAGCGTTCGCAGCTGTGGTGGGACCTGCCGGCCCGCGACTCGCTCAGCGTGCTGGCGGACATCCACGGCGTCGGACCGGAACTCTTCCGCGAACGGGTTGCGGCGTTCGACCGTATCCTGGAGCTCTCAGCGTTCTGGGACACCCGCGCCCGGCAGCTCTCGCTCGGCCAGCGGGTGCGCTGCGACCTGGCGGCGGCGCTGATCCACGACCCGGCGGTGCTGTACCTGGACGAGCCGACGATCGGCATGGACGTGGTGGTCAAGGAACAGGTCCGGGAGTTCCTGCGGGACCAGGTGGAAAACCGCGGCCGCACGGTGGTGCTCACGACGCACGACATGACCGAGGTGGAGCGGCTGGCCGAGCGGGTGATCCTGATCAACCACGGCCGGATCGTGTACGACGGCGACCTGAACACGCTGCGCAGGAACCATTCGGACACTGATGGGCCCGACGGAAACGCGGACCTGGAAGACGTGATGCGCCGCGCGTTCGGCAGGCAGGCGGCGAGTGAGCTTCTCGGTGAGGGCGGCGAAGCTGCGTCCGGCGTCGAAGCGGCGGCCGGCGGCGAAGCAGCGTCCAGCGGCGATGTCGGGGTGAGTGCGGGCTCTGGCGTCGAAGCAGCGTCCAGCACCGACGCTGTGTCCGGCGGCGATGTCGAGGCAGGCGTCGGTCCCGGGGCCAAGACCGGCGGCAGGCCGAAGGCGGCGATCTCGTGAGCGAGATAGCACTCAATCCGGCGTCCGGCCCCGGCCCGTTCCAGCTTCCGTCGCAGCTGCCGTCACAACCCCCGTCACAACTGCCATCGCAAGCGCCGTCGCAGCCGCCGTCACAACCCTCACCACAGTTCCCCCCGCTGCGAAGGTCCGCCGACACGCGGCAGTCGCGGCGGGCCTGGCGGGCCGCGCGCGTCACCGTGCTCAGCGAGTTCTACGAGTGGGGACGCGTCGCCTCCACCCTCGGCATGCTGGTGATCCGCGCCGCGCTCACCTACTGGCTCTGGCAAGCCCTCTACGCCACCACCAAGTCAGCCGCCGGCCTCGACTCGCGCCAGGCCACCACCTACGCCCTGCTCGGCGTCTTCTACGTGGCGTTCCGGGCGGTCAATCGGTGGGCCGCGCGGGACAACATGGTCCAGCACATGCTGGAGGGCACGATCGCCTACTGGTTTCTGCGCCCGGTGAGCCCGCGCAGGTTCTACTGCATCAAGGCCTGCGGCGACCTCGGCTACGGCGCGTCCTGGGGCGCTATCGCCTACATCGTCTGTCTCACGAGCGGCGTCATCGCGCCGCCGGTCAGCGTGCGAGCGGGCCTGGCCGCACTCGCGTGCATGACGCTCGGCCTGGTCACGCTCTACTACCTCAGGCTGCTGATCGACCTGGCCTGCTTCTGGACCGTGGTGAACAACCAGCTGGTGATCATGTACGAGATCGTACAGAACGTGCTGGCCGGAGCCCTCGTCCCGCTGTGGTTCTTTCCGGCCTGGTTCGCCTCCTTCGATCGGCTGCTGCCGTTCCAGGGCACGCTCAACGTGCCGTTGTCGCTGTACATCGGCCGCACGCCGGTGAACCAGTTCGCCGGCGCGCTGGAGGTTCAGGCACTGTGGATCGCGATCCTCGCGGTGCTCTCCACGCTGGTCTGGCGGCGCGCGTCCGCCCGAGTCACGGTGCTTGGAGGCTGAGGTGACCACGACGATGGACGCGGGTCGCGCGCACGAGATCCGCACCGGCCTCGACCGCAAGCCGGGCCTGCGCGAACAGGCCGCGCTGTATTACCGAATCAGCCGGCTCAACCTCAAGGCGCAGACGGCGTACCACGGTGAGTTCGTTCTCGGCCTCCTGTTCGGCCTGGTGTGGCAGGGCTCGATGGTGCTGTTCGCCGGCGTGCTGCTGCTGCGGTTCCCCGGCCTCGGCGGCTGGAAGCAGGGCGACGTGCTGCTGATCGCCTCGATGCGGTTGGTCTCGCACAGCTTGTACGTGGCCTGCTTCAGCAACATCGCGATGCTGTCCATGACCGTGCAGGAGGGCCGGATGGACGGCTTCCTGCTGCGGCCGATGCCGGTGTATCGCCAGGTGCTGCTCTCCCGCTTTCAGGTCAACTCCTTCGGCGACCTGCTCGCGGGCGCGGGCATCTTCGTTCTCGCGCTGTTCCGGCTCGACCTCGGCTGGACGCCGCTGAAGGCCGTGTACGTGGTCTGCGGCATCCTCGGCGGCACGCTGGTCGAGGCCGGGGTGCAGACCTTGCTGGCGATCGGGGCGCTGCGCTTCACCGGCCTGTTCACCTGGACCAGCTGGGTGGACCAGACGATCTCCACCTTCGGCAACTATCCGCTCAACGTGCTGCCGAGCCCGGCGAAGGACGCGCTGACCTTCGTCTTCCCGGTCGCGTTCATCGCGTACCTGCCGGCGGCCATCGTCACCGGCCACACCGCGACCACCGGCCTGCCGCTGTGGCTGACCGCGGCGGCCCCGCTGCTCGGCCTCGGGTTCTTCCTCCTGGCCAAGACGATCTGGTACCGATCGCTGCGGCTGTACCAGTCGGTGGGCGGCTAAGGCCTAAGGCGCGTTTTGGGCTATCGCCGGGTCCGCACGGCCGGCTAGGCGGTGAAGTCGATCTCCTTCGTCTTCACCGTCCCGGCCGTCCGGCCCGGCGCGTTCTGGTATGACCAGTAAAGGTTTGTGTGCGCTATGACCTGATCCGGCGCCGGGGCGCCCCACTTGGTCAGGTCTTCCGTGGTGTGCGCATCGCTGACCAGGACCGTGTCGTAGCCGCGGGTGAACGCGCCGTGCAGCGTCGAACGTATGCAGGCGTCGGTCTGCGCGCCGGCCACGAACAGCCGCCCGACGCCGAGGACGGAGAGCACCGATTCCAGCGTGGTGTCCTCGAACGAGTCGCCGTACGTCTTCTCCACCAGTGGCTCGGATTCCTCCGGAACCAGCTCGGGCACTATTCGCCAGCCCTCGCTGCCCCGCACGATGCCGTCTTCGCCCTTGTCGTGGTGCTGCACCCAGACCACCGGCACCTGCTCGCGCCGCGCCTTCTCGACCAGGCTGCTCACATTGGCGACGACCGCGTCACGCTCATGCGCCTGCGCTACGACGCAGTTCTGCACGTCAACGACGAGGAGTGCGGTGTTCGGCCGGTTCTCGAGAGTGGTCATGGTGGTCCCCTGTTCGTGTCTTGTTACCAAGCTAGACGAGGCCACTGACAGGGGCGACTGACGATCGCTGCGGCTCAGCCTTCCCAGGCGCAGAACTCGATCAGCGTGCCCTCCGGAGCGCGCACGTGGGCCACTCGCATGCCCCACGCCGGCTGGTCCACCGGTGCCGCCGCGGACTGCGCGCCGCGCCCGATCGCCTCGGCGTAGGCGGCGTCCACGTCCGGCACCCGGAAGGCGAGGACCGCGTGGTCCGCCGAGCCGCGCTCGCCTGCGCCGTCGCCCCCGACCGCCTTGGCCATCAGCGCGCGGTCGAACAGCGCCACGTCTGTGCCGCCCTGCTTGTCCTTGAAGGCGCCGTACGGACCGGCCTCAGCCTGCGCCGGGTCCTCGCCGGTCTCCTGCGGCGAGAGTCCGAGCACGTCGCGGTAAAAGCGGTAGCTGGTGGGGAAGTCGTCCACGAGAATTCGGATCTGGCTCAACATGGGCCTCATTCTTGCCCAGGAGCGATCATCTACGGAGGGAACGCGTGGACCTCGATCTCTTTCCTCCCTCCTTGCCGGTGGTCGCCACGGTGAACCGGTACGACGACGGTCCGGCCTGGCTCGAGAAGCTGCCGGGAGTCGTCGAGGAACTACGCGAGCGCTGGTCGCTGCGGCTCGGCGCGCCGTTCCACGGCGGTAGCTGCTCGTGGGTCGCGCCGGCTTGGACGCCTGAGGGCGAGCCCGCGGTGCTCAAGGTGACCTGGCCGCACCGCGAGGCGATAGGCGAGGCGGAGGGCCTGCGGCTGTGGTCCGGCCGCGGAGCGGTGCTTCTGCTCCAGGAGGATCGCGAACATCTCGCCGTGCTCATCGAGCGGTGCGAGCCCGGAGCGACTCTCGCGGAATCGGATCAGCTCACCCCGGACCGACGGCTGCTGATCGGCGCGCAGTTGTTGTACGAGCTGTGGTCGGCGACCCTGCCAGAGCAGACCGGCCTGGAAGCGCTCGGCGAGGTGACTGCCGAGTGGGCCGACCTGGTCGAGGCGCGGATGGCGCGATTCAAGCCGGACTTCGATCCCGGCCTCGTCGCGCTCGGTGCGCGACTGCTGCACGAGCTTCCCCGCAGCGCCGAACGCCGGGTCATCGTGCACGGAGACTTCAACCCGGGCAACATCCTCGCGGCGCAGCGCAAGCCCTGGCTCGTGATCGACGCCAAGCCGATGATCGGCGACCCGGCCTACGACGTGTGGCCCCTGATATCGCAGATCGACGACCCGTTCGCGCACGATGACGCCCAGCGCGTCCTCGCCGAGCGCATGTCGCTGGTCGCGGGCATGGTCGGCGAGGACGTGCGGCGCTTGGCGGCGTGGGCCCTGGCCCGGGAGGTCGAGTTGGCGTTGTGGTCGCTCGCGCATCCGGACGCGCCGCCGCCCGCGGGCTCGATCGAGAAGGCCCGCGCGTTCGCGAAACTCGCCGAGCTGTAAAGCAAGATCCACGAAGAACCCGACGAGCCGCGGCGTCTGAGCGTCAGGGCACCGCGACAACCCCGGCGTCCTCGAAGTCCGTCAGCGCCTTGGCCAGCGTCAGCGGCGAAACGGCCGCGGTCTTGTCCAGCAGCACGCGCACCGCGAGTCCGTTGGCTGCGGCGTCGAGGGCCGTGGCACGAACGCAGTGATCCGTGGCGATGCCGACGACATCGACCTCTGTCACGTCGTGCTCGCCCAACCAGGCGGCAAGGGACTTGCCGTCGGTCGTCGAGCCCTGAAAGCCCGAGTAGGCCGCCTCGTGCGCGCCCTTGCGGAATTCAGCGTCGAATGAGAGGTCCGCCACCGCCGGGTGGAAATCAGCGCCCTCGGTCCCGACGACGCAGTGCACCGGCCAGCTGTTGACGTAGTCCGGGCCGTCCGGCGGTGTACCGAAGTGTGCGCCCGGATCCACGTGGTAGTCACGGGTAGCCACGGTGAACTGCGCCCCTCCGGAACCAGCCGCGACGTACCGCGCAATCAGCTCGGCTGCGGCGGCGCCCCCGTCCACCGGCAGCGAGCCGCCCTCGCAGAAGTCGTTCTGCACGTCCACCACGATCAGTGCCCTGTTCATCAGCGCGCTCGTCCCTCTTCTACTTCGGCTCTGCGTTCAGGCATTGCGGAATTCAAGCGTTCAGGCATTCAAGCGTTCTCGTAGACGGTAGGGATCACCGCGTCGCCGCGCGAGAGCTGCGTTGCGGAGATCGGCAGCTCGGCAAGCGAACGGCGGTGCAGCTCGCGGCCTTCCTCCAACGTCGCCCGGTCCACCAGCTCGCCGTCCACCATCAGGGTCTTGACCAGGTTCCGGCCGCGGTCGGCCAGGTCCGCCGGCGGTTCGCCGATCCCGACGACCTCCGCGGTGGCCACGCCGTCGCCGTCGATGCGGCGGTAGGCGTACTTGCGGCCGCCCTGGCTGGGCTTGTCCGGCGAGCGCTTCGCCACCGGCACCAGCACACCGTCCGGCTGACCCGATCCCGACTGACCCGACTCGGCTCGGGCGACCAGCTTGTAGACCATCGACGCGGTCGGCGCCCCACTGCCGGTGACCAGCTGCGTGCCCACGCCGTAGGAGTCCACCGGGGCGACCGCGAGCGCGGCGATGGCGTACTCGTCGAGGTCGCTGGTGACCACGATCTTCGTGTTGCGCGCGCCGAGTTCGTCGAGCTGCTTGCGTACCCGGTGCGCCATCCACAGCAGGTCGCCGGAGTCCAGCCGCACCGCGCCGAGGTCGGGACCGGCCACCTCCACCGCGACGCGCACGGCCTCGGCCACGTCGAACGTGTCGACCAGCAGCGTGGTGCCCTTGCCGAGCGTGGCCACCTGCGTCTGGAACGCCTCGCGCTCGGTGTCGTGCACGAGCGTGAACGCGTGCGCGCTGGTGCCGACCGTCGGCACGCCGTAGCGGAAACCCGCCGCCAGGTTCGAGGTGGACGCGAAGCCGGCCAGGTACGCGGCTCGAGCGCTCGCGACGGCGGCTTCCTCGTGGGTACGGCGCGAGCCCATCTCAATGCACGGGCGGCCGGCCGCCGCCGAGGTCATCCGCGAGGCCGCGGCGGCGATCGCCGAGTCGTGGTTGAGCACGGAGAGGATCAGCGTCTCCAGCAGAACCGCCTCGGCGAACGTGCCTTCCACCGTGAGGATCGGCGACTGCGGGAAGTAGGACTCGCCCTCGGCGTATCCGCGCACGGTGCCGCGGAACCGGTACCCGGCCAGCCAATCGAGCGTGGCGCGGTCGACCACGCCGGTCCGGTCGAGGAACGCCAGCTGCTCGTCGCCGAAGCGGAACGCCGCGATCGCGTCGAGCAGGCGGCCGGTTCCCGCGACCACGCCGTAGCGCCGCCCGTCGGGCAGCCGCCGCGCGAAGACCTCGAAGACCGAGCGCCGGTGCGCGGCCCCGCTGCGCAGCGCGGCCTGCAACATCGTCAGCTCGTAATGGTCCGTCAGCAGCGCGGTCGAGGCCGTGGCCGCGGGCGTGGAGTTCTCCTCGGCACCGTCCCGGCCCCCACTTATCGTCATCATGACGATAAGTGTACTCCGGTGCGCCGGCTATGTCGCGTCCACCGCACCGATCCGGGGTGTGAGGCCGCTCTCAGATGATGCGAAGATGGGATGGTGACCAGCGCACCGGTTGAAGTCGACCGGCCGGACGTCCGCGGCGAGGAGGAGGTCGCCGAGGAGACCGACCGGCCGTGGACCACCATCGTGTGGAACGACCCGATCAACCTCATGAGTTATGTCACCTACGTCTTCGAGAGCTACTTCGGTTACCCCAAGACCAAGGCGCACAAGCTCATGCTCGACGTCCATCACCGCGGAAAGGCCGTCGTCGCGCACGGCAGCCGCGAGGAGATGGAGCGGGACGTGTCCGCCATGCACTCCTACGGCCTATGGGCCACGATGCAGCGCGCGTGAGTGCCGAAGCGGAGCTCCGCGGCGGCGCTGAACCCTGCCGATCGGCGGCGCCGGCCAGTATCGTTCCCGACGGCTACCGGCCGCACCCAGGCGAAGGCTCGTGAGAGAGAAGTGCCCTTTCGAAAGGACAGGCGTGCCGTGATCGCGGCGTTCACCCGCGGACCCGACGACACCGTGCTCGTCGACCTGCGCTCCGCCGAGGCGCGGCTGCTCGCCGACCTGTTCGGCGACCTGCTCGAGCTGCTGGCCGAGGAGGACCCGCAGTCCCTGCGACCGAACCAGACCGATCCGCTGGCCGCGCAGCTCGGCCTCGACGGGCTCGGCGACGACACGCCCCCGGCCCGCCCGGACGATCCCGCGCTGGCCCGCCTCTTCCCCGACGCCTATCCGGACGACCCCGACGCCACCGCGGAGTTCCGCAGATACACCCAGGCGGACCTGACCACCGAGCGGCGGCGCCGGGCGAACGTGGCGCTGGAGACCCTCGACCGGATCAAGGGCGGCGGCCGGCTCAGCCTCATCCCGGTCGAGGCGGCCGCCTGGCTCGGCGCGCTCAACGACCTGCGGCTCGTGCTCGGCACCCGGCTCGAGATCACCAGCGACGACCAGGAGCCCGGCCAGGACTTCGGCCCGGCCGACCCCCGTACGGCGTATATCCCGGTGTACTACTACCTCGGTTACCTGCAGGAGACGCTGGTCGAGGCGCTGTCCGCCTGACGGTGCGGGGCCGCGTGCGATCGGTCGGGTGCCCTACCCTGGTTCCGTGTTGACCATCGACAAGAGCATCTACGACGCGATCGTCGAGCACGCCCGCGCCGACCACCCCGACGAGGCCTGCGGCGTGGTCGCCGGCCCGGCCGGCTCGGACCGGCCCGAGCGGTTCATCCCGATGGCCAACGCGGCACGCTCGCCCACGTTCTACGAGTTCGACTCGGCGGATCTGCTGAAGCTGTACCGCGAGATGGACGACCGCGACGAAGAGCCGGTCGTGATCTACCACTCGCACTCTTCGACCGAGGCGTACCCGTCGCGCACCGACATCTCCTACGCCTCGGAGCCGAACGCGCATTACGTGCTGGTCTCCACGCGCGACGCGGACGGCCTCGGCGAATTCCAGTTCCGCTCGTTCCGCATCGTGGACGGCGTCGTCTCGGAAGAAGAGGTCGTCGTCGGCTAGGCGGCGAGATGCCGCCCGGCTTTCCACATCACGAATCGCGCATGACGGTTCGGCAACGGTCGCGTCCTGAGCCGGTACGGGGCCGATTTACACCGATTGCCGCCCGTACCATCGACTGGGGCGTCCGCGGGCACGTGGCCACGCCTGTCAGTCAGCCAAGGGCCGGATCGCCGGTGACCACGGAGGGATGAGCGAGCGATGAGCCCGGAGACGAGCCCAGGATCGAGCGCTTTGCGGCGGCTCGCCTCGGCGCCCGTCTTCGCGCCGCGGTATCGGCGCGTCGGGTACTGGTGGGCCGGCACCCGCTTCCTGCTGATGCTCTGGGCGCTCCAGGCCATGCCGTACTTCTCGCGCGGCTCGGTCATCGGCGACGTATATATCTACAGCGGCTGGGCCAACACGATGACCCACGGATCGTTCCCGTCGAGCGATCCGCAGTGGCAGTACCCGCCGGCCGCGGCCCTGGTGATGATGTTCCCGAAGTTGATCGCGCATGTCGGCATCGGGTACGTCAACTCCTTCTTCTTCTTCGCGCTGGCCGCGGACGCCGTGGTCTTCGCGCTGCTGATCGGGCAGGCGGATCGGATCTCGGCGCAGACCGGCCGCGAACCTCACCTGTCCGGGGTGTGGGCGTGGGTGCTCGGGGGCTTCGCGCTCGGTCCGATCCTGTTCATGCGGTACGACGTCATCGTCACCGCGCTCGCCGTGGGCGGCCTGGTCGCGACGGTCAAGGCGACCGAGCGGCGCACGCCGCAGCAGGCCGAGAAGTGGACCTGGAGCGTGCGCGGCGTCCTGCTCGGGCTCGGCGCGGTAGTGAAGGTCTGGCCGGTGGTGCTGCTCGCGGGTCTGCCGGGTGGCCGGCGCGGGGTGCGGGCGGTGGTCTCGGCGGTCGTCGGCGTGGTGGTGATCTGCGGGCTGCTCGCCGCGGGGCTGTCCGGGGCGCTGTCCTTCCTCGGGCATCAGTCCAGCCGGGGCATCGAGGTCGAGGCCGTGTTCGCCTCGCCGTTCATGATCGCCTCCTGGTTCGGCTACCCGGTCAGCACCGTCCACGAGGACGGCAACTTCCAGCTCGCCGGGCCCGGCACCAGCCTGGTCGCCTCGGGCGCGATCCTGCTCACGCTACTCGGCTTCGGCATCGTGCTGTGGTGGCGGCTGCGGCGGTTCCACCCGGAGCGCTGGTCACCGGCGCTGATGTACGACGCCGGATTCACCGTGCTGCTGGTGATGGTGGTCACCAGCCGGGTGCTCAGCCCGCAGTACCTGATCTGGCTCATCGGCCTGTCCGCGCTCTGCCTGGCCGAGAGCGGGCCCGGGCATCGTCGGACCCTGATGGCCACTCCGGCGCGGATGGTGATGGCCTGCACGCTGGTCAGCCAGCTGGAGTTCCCGATCCTGTTCCTCCAGGTCATGCACCACGGCTTCCTGGGCACCGCGGTGGTGGCGGCGCGCAACCTGGTGCTGCTTGCGGCGACGGTGATCGCGCTGCGCAAGCTGTGGTCCGCGACCACGGCGAAGGAACCGGACCCGGCGGGGCCGGTCGGCTCCGCCCCCGGCGCGGTGCCCGGTGCCCGGTCCGAGGCCGAGGCCCACGCTGGAACCGGCGCGGTCGCACAACCGGTCGGCGACCTGGTCGCATTGCAGCCGGCGGGTGCCGGTCCGGCTCCGGCCGGCGCAGAACCCAGGGGCGCCTCAACGAGGTAGGGACTATCATCACGCGCGGGTCCCGACCGTGGATCCGCCGGGGTCGCGGGGACGTGTGAGGGAGCGATGAGCGAATCGGCCGCGCGGCCAGGAGGCGGGACCGCCACCTCGCCGAGTGTGCTGCCCGGACCGCTCGACGAGCGCTCCCCGCGCAGCTCAAAGCCGGTCGGACCGCGCCGGCTGCTGACCGAGCTGATCGAGTTCATCTACCGGCTGGCCGGCTCGACGCTGGCCACGCCCAAGGTCGCGGTCGGCGTCTCGCTGGCCGGACTGCTGCTGATCATGCTGGTCGGCGTCCTGTCGCCGAACTTCAACACGCTGCCGCCGAACCACACCGGCGACCCGGCCAACCTCAAGCCGCTGGTGCTGCCGCTGTCCGGGCACCTGTGGCAGCTGCCCTGGTTCGTCTCCTTCCCGCTGACCTACCTGGCGATCGTGCTGCAGTGCCTCGGCCTGGCCGGGCTGCTGTGGGCCAACAGCCGCGGCTGGCGGCCGAACCCGCGGCACCTGTTCCTCGCGGTGAGCGCGATCGTCGCGGTGATGGTGAACATCACCCCGGTCGGCTCCTCGGACGCGGCCAGCTACGCGGCGTACGGGCACGTGGCCAATCACGGCTTCGACCCTTACACCAACGGCCCAGACATCCTCGGCCAGCAGAACCCTTACACGCAGTCGGTGGGCCCGATGTGGACCCGCACCCCCTCCGTGTACGGGCCGATGGCCACCTGGGTGCAGCAGCTCGCGGCCTGGCTGGGCGGATTGAGCCCCGGCTCGACCGTGCACTACTTGATGATCTTCAACGGGGCGGTCTTCCTCGGCGTCGGCTACTTCCTGCTGAAGACGGCCGACGACCCGGTGCGCGCCTCGCTGATGTGGGTGGCCAACCCGGTGCTGATCCAGCAGCTCGTCGCGGGCGGCCACCTGGACACCTACGCGGCCGCCGCGGTGGTCGTCGGGGTGCAGATCGCCCGGCGCGGAACGCAGGGCTGGCGTTATCTGGCGGCCGGGCTCGCCGTCGGCGTGGCCTGCGCGTTCAAGATCAACGCCGGTCTTGTCGGCGCCGGTCTTGCCTGGGCGCTGGCGATGCGGCGCGACTGGTGGAACCTCGGGCGGCTGGCGGTCAGCGGCGTCGGCTCGGTGGTGTTCTTCTACTCGTTCTACGGCCTGCACGCCTTCAAGCAGCTGCTCACCGCGTCCAGCCTGGTGGCGACCCCCTCGCCGTGGCGGGCGCTGCAGCTCGCGCTGCAGGGCGGCTTCGCCGTGTTCGGGGCGGGGGACCTGGGGCAGAACATCGGTTCCGCGGCCACCTCGATCCTCTGGCCGATCCTGATGATCGTGGTCGCGGTGCTGATCTATCGCCGCTTCTCCCCGGACCAGCCGGCCATGGTGACCGTCCCGTTCGCGCTCTGCTTCGCCTGGATCGTGGTCGCGCCCTGGTCGCTGCCTTGGTACGCCGCGCTGGCCTGGGTGGTGCTCGCGCTGCTGCCGCGCAACCCGATGACCCGTTGGCTGACGCTGGTCACGGTGTTCCTCGCGCTCATGCACTCCTCCGGCGGCGGCCCGGCGCCCTGGGCGAACTCCTGACCATCCGTCTCTCGCCGCCCTCACCACGCGCTCTCGCCGCCCTGACCACACTGCGAGCACCGAGGGGCCGCTACGCCGGGAATCGATAGCATGGCTATATGCGTTCCCCGGTGTGCCCATGGCCGCCAACGCGCCAAGAGCCCATACCGTCCAGGAGCTGAATTCATGGCCGTCCAGGTCTCCATCCCGACCATCCTGCGCAGCTACACCGACGGCGCCAAGCGCGTCGAGGCCGAGGGCGGCACGCTGCGCGAGCTGATCACCGACCTCGACCAGCGGCACCCCGGCATCGGCGACCGGCTGATCGAGAACGGCGAGCTGCGCCGCTTCGTGAACGTGTACCTGAACGACGAGGACGTCCGCTTCACCGGCGGGCTGACCACCCCGCTGGCCGACGGCGACGCGGTCACCGTCCTGCCCGCGGTCGCCGGCGGCGCCCGCTAATCGCGACGATGCGCTACGACTCGCTGCTCGACTCGCTCGGGCACACGCCGCTGGTCGGGCTGCCCAGCCTCTCGCCCAACCACGAGGTGCGGATCTGGGCGAAGCTCGAGGACCGCAACCCCACCGGCTCGGTCAAGGACCGGCCCGCGCTGGCGATGATCGAGGCCGCGGAGGCGGAGGGCAGGCTCGCACCCGGAGCCACCATCCTCGAGCCCACCAGCGGCAACACCGGGATCGCGCTGGCGATGGCGGCCAAGCTCAAGGGTTACCGGCTGATCTGCGTGATGCCGGAGAACACCAGCGAGGAGCGCCGCCAACTGCTGCGCATGTGGGGCGCGGAGATCATCCCCTCCCCGGCGGCCGGCGGCTCGAACGAGGCGGTCCGCGTCGCCAAGGGCCTGGCGGCCGAGCACCCGGACTGGGTGATGCTGTATCAGTACGGCAATCAGGCCAACTCCGGCGCGCACTACGCGGGCACCGGCCCCGAGCTGCTGGAGGACCTGCCCACGATCACGCACTTCGTGGCGGGTCTGGGCACGACCGGCACGCTGATGGGCGTGGGCCGGTATCTGCGCGAGAAGGTGCCGGGCATTCAGATCGTGGCCGCCGAGCCGCGCTATGACGATCTGATCTACGGCCTGCGCAACCTGGACGAGGGCTTCGTCCCCGAGCTTTACGACGAGTCGGTCCTGACGACCCGTTACTCGGTCGGCTCGACCGACGCGCTGCGCCGCACCCGGCAGCTGCTGGAAGTCGAGGGCATCTTCGCGGGGATCTCCACCGGCTGCGCGCTGCACGCCGCGCTCGGCATCGCCCGCAAGGCCGCGCAGGCCGGCGAGCGCGCCGACATCGCGTTCATCGTCGCGGACGGCGGCTGGAAGTACCTGTCCACCGGCGCGTACGAGGGCACCCTTGACGAGGCCGGCGATCGGCTCGAAGGGCAGCTGTGGGCTTAAGCACACCCGGTCCTTCCGGCGCTTTACGCACTGCCACGTTCAAGATGGCCCCTCTGCGGTTATGGTTGCCCGGTGGCTGACGCACCGATCGGAATCTTCGACAGCGGCTACGGCGGACTGACCGTCGCACGTGCCGTTCTGGACCAGTTGCCGCACGAGCCGATCTTGTACTTCGGCGATACCGCACGGCAGCCGTACGGCACCAAGTCGATCGCGGACGTGCGCAAGTACTCGCTCGAATGCCTGGACACGCTGGTGGACCAGGGCGTGAAGATGCTGGTCATCGCGTGCAACTCGGCCAGCTCCGCGGTACTGCGCGACGCCCGCGAGCGGTACGCGGTCCCGGTGATCGAGGTGATCCACCCGGCTACCCGCCGCGCCGTGGCCGCCACCCGCAACGGCCAGGTCGGCGTGATCTGCACGCAGGCGACCAAGACCTCTGAGTCGTACGAGGACGCCTTCGCCGCCGCCCCGCACATCCGGCTCACCACGCAAGCCTGCCCGCGTTTCGTCGAGTTCGTCGAGGACGGGGTCACCGGCGGCGAGGAACTGATCAAGGTAGCGACCGAGTACCTCGACCCGGTCGCCGCCGCCGGAGTCGACACGCTCATTCTCGGCTGCACCCACTATCCGCTGCTGACCGGCGTGATCTCGTACGTGATGGGCGAGGGGGTCACGCTGATCTCCAGCGCCGAGGAGACCGCCAAGGACGTCTACCGGCGGCTGGCCAAGCTCGGCCTGATGCGCGACGAGTCGCTGCCGGCGCCGGTGCACGAGTTCCACACCACCGGCGATCCGGAGCGATTCAAGGAGATCGGCCGGCGCTTCCTCGGCCCGGAACTGAGCCGGGTCTCCGTGGCGACTACGCTCGAGTCATGACCCAGGGATCTTCCCCGGCGGCCGGGTCGCAGCCGCCTTCGAACACTGCTTCGTCGAACCCCCACTCCGGCGCCTCCGGCTCCGGCGGCCGCATCGACGGCCGCTCCCCCGACCAGCTGCGCCCGGTGACCATCACCCGTGACTGGCTCGACCACGCCGAGGGCTCGGTGCTCGTCGAGTTCGGCCGCACGCGGGTGCTGTGCGCCGCGTCGGTGACCGAGGGCGTACCGCGCTGGCGCAAGGGGTCCGGCCTCGGCTGGGTCACCGCCGAGTACGCGATGCTGCCGCGCTCGACCCACGAGCGGTCTGACCGCGAGTCGGTCAAAGGCCGCATCGGCGGGCGCACGCACGAGATCTCCCGGCTGGTCGGCCGGGCGATCCGGGCCGTGGTGGACTACAAGGCGCTCGGCGAGAACACCATCGTGCTGGACTGCGACGTGCTCCAGGCGGACGGCGGCACGCGCACGGCGGCGATCACCGGCGCGTACGTCGCGCTGGCGGACGCGATCGCCTGGCTGCGCAAGAACGGCTCGCTGCGCGGCGGCAAGGAACCGCTGACCGGCTCGGTCGCGGCGGTGTCCGTGGGCATCATCGGCGGCGTGCCGATGCTCGACCTCTGCTACGAGGAGGACGTGCGCGCGGAGACGGACATGAACGTGGTGTGCACCGGCGACGGCCGCTTCGTCGAGGTGCAGGGCACGGCCGAGGGCGCGCCGTTCGACCGCGCGGAGCTGACCGCGCTGCTGGACCTGGCCGCGGCCGGCTGCGCCGACCTGACGGCGATGCAGCGCAAGGCGCTCGGCCAGTGACCGGACCGGATCCGGTGGCCGATTCGAGCCCTGTCTCGCCGCCCGGCGCCGCGCGGCCGCGCGTGGTGCTCGCCACGCGCAACCGGCACAAGATCGACGAGCTGCACGCGATCCTCGCGGCCACCGGCGTCGAGGTGGAACTGCTCGGCGTCGGCGACTTCGCGGACCTGCCGGACGTGCGCGAAACCGGGGTCACCTTCGCCGAGAACGCGCTGCTGAAGGCCGTCGACGTGGCCGGCCGCACGGGATTGCCCGCGATCGCCGACGACTCAGGGCTCTGCGTCGACGTGCTCGGCGGCGCTCCCGGCATCTTCTCCGCGCGCTGGGCCGGCAAGCACGGAGACGACAAGGCGAACCTGGACCTGCTCCTCGCGCAACTCGCCGATGTCGCGGACTCGCACCGGCAGGCCCACTTCGCCTGCGCCGCCGCGCTGGCCCTCCCCGGTGGCGGGCAGGTGGTGCGCGAGGGCCGCATCGACGGCACGCTGCTGCACGCTCCGCGCGGCACGAACGGCTTCGGCTACGACCCGATCTTCCGCCCGGACGGCTACGACCGGACCACCGCCGAGATGCCGGCCGAGGAGAAGAACGCGATCTCGCACCGCACCCGCGCCTTCCAGGCCCTCGCGAAAGACCTGGCGACCCTGCTCTGACCTGCGCAGAGTCCGCACGCGGCGCCCGGCCTTCCAGCCGGGCGCCGCGTCGTTTCCGCGGTGTCGATCTTCCCTGCCCGTTCACCGGAAGATCGCGCACGTTCCCCCGAAGGTTACATTTTCATAACTGGTATAGACCGGTCCGCCTTCTGGTCTAGACCAGACCGAACCGGCGGGCCTACGGTGACCGCACTCCGGAAAATTCGGCGCTCCACTCCCTCCCGGTCCGGACTGACGCCACCTTCGGTGAAAGGCAACCCCCATGA
>NZ_DASRGV010000134.1:0-41044 GCF_035650855.1 Actinocrinis sp.
TGGAGCCGACGTACATCGCGAGGGCGGCGAGCGGCGCACCGGCCGCGACAGCGACCGGGACGCCGAGCGTGCTGCCATGCCCGGTGAGCACGCCGACCGGTAGATAGGCGATGAAGGCGATCGGAAGGACCCAGGTCAGCAGCTCGCCCACCGCTCGTGGCAGGATGCTGAGCGGATAGCTGCCGAACGTCGCACTCACCTCGGCGATCCACAGCGACCAGTACCAGCTCGCCGGAAAGTGCAGCGCGGCCGCGGAGACCGCGGTGAACACCGCGGTGATGAGGAGCGTTCCGCCGATGACGCCCGCGGCCAGGTAGGCGACGCGCCCGGGCGTCCAGTCCACCGGATCGCGGGCGATCGCCCCCACGAACAGGCCGATCCCCACCAGCAGGTCGCCGATGCCGTTGGTCTGGAAGGCGACGAGCTGCACCTGACGGAACACCGGCATCGGGCGCAGCAGGTACCCGTCGATCAGTCCTTGCTGCACGTAGAAGGACAAGCTGAACACGCTGCCGCAGTAGAGCACGTACAAGCCGTTGCACAGCATCCGCGTCGCGACCAGCAGCAGGATCTGCGAGCTGGTCCAGCCGCCCATGCCGGAGAACTTCGAGAGCAGCACGGCGGCGAACACGATGATCGAGAGCTGCCACACGACGCCGAACGCGATCCGGATCAGGAACTCGACCCGGTACTCCAGCTGCGCCCGGAAGTTGAGCGCGGTGATCTGCCAGGCCACGCTCCACGCCTCGGTGAATCGGCGCCACATCGTCAGCCTCCTTGCACCGCGACGCGCCGGGACGCCCGGCGCCACAGCAGCCGCGAGACCAGCGCGAGGCCGGCCACCCAGGCCAGCTGGAACAGCAGATCGGCCGGGGCCTGCCGCACCGGGATCCGGCCGATGTACAGCGACAGCGGCGTGTTGAGCGTCGACTGGAACGGCAGGAACGAGCTCATCGCGATGAACCAGCCGGGGAAGTACCACAGCGGCGCATACGCCCCGGACAGCAGGTTCTGCGCGAACTGGACCATCTGCACGGCGCTGTCGTTGTGCAGCGTCCAGAAGCACATCAGGTCCGTGAGCAGGGTCAGCTCGTGCAACACCGCCTGGCCGAGCAACAGCGAGGCCGTGCACGCGACCGCCGCCGTGCCCGACGCGGGCGGCTCGATCACCCCGGCGGCGAGGCACACCGCATAGCCCGCCAGAACCCAGGCGAACCCGTACGCCTGATCGCCGAGCGCGCGCAGCACGTAGTAGCGCGGCGGTGCGAGCGGGCGTAGGAACCAGTACACGATCGTGCCGTACGCGAGGTGCTGGAACACCGTGTCCCGGCCGGCGAACCGGTCCAGCCCGCGGATGCGCGTGATGAGCACCGCGAGCACCGCGAACGTCACCGCCTGCCCGCGATCGAGCCCTGATTTGGTGGCGATGTGGCTGTACAGGCCGTGCCAGAGGTAGACCACCAGGAAGATCTGGATGACGAGCCGGACCGCGGTGGCGGCGATCCGCGGCGGCGACAGCAGTTCGCCGAGCGGTGTGATCCACGCGGCGCGAAATGCCAGCGGCTGACGCGGCCGGGACGGACCGCACTCCGGCTCCAGCGGCGGTCCGGCGGCGGGTTGAAGCGAGCGGGGCGACCGGCGGATCACGAGACGACCTGTCCGGCGCCTGGTTCCGGTGATTCCGTCTCCGAATCGGCTGATGCAATACCCTGACGCAGATAGGCGGCGCGCATGGCGTCCTCCAGGTCGGTCTCCTCGATGGAGATGCCGACGATCGGATACCGGTCGACCACCGCGCGCAGCGCTTCCGGGACGGTGACCGCGGCGGCGGCGATCGCCGCGGCGGGCGCGAAGACGAGCTCGTTGCGGTCCTGGCTGAGCAGTTCGAGGCCGGATGGCAGGCCGCGCGCCGCGACGTGCTGCGATGCCGCGGCCGAGTCGGCGATGGTCGCGTGGATGCGCCACGTGCCGCCGAATTCGCGGCGCACCTCCTGCAAGGGCCCGTCGAGCACGATCCGGCCGTGGTTGATCAGCACCACGCGCTCGGCCAGGCGCTCGACCTCGGTCATGTCGTGTGTGGTGAGCAGCACGGCCCGGCCGCGCTGTTCGACCTCGTGTCGCAGCAGGCCTCTGACCTGCTCCTTGACCACCACGTCCATGCCGATCGTGGGCTCGTCGAGGAACACGATCGCCGGGTCGTGCAGCAGCGCCGCGGCCAGATCGCAGCGCACCCGCTGGCCGAGGGACAGGTGCCGTACCCGGGTGTCCCAGAACTCTGACAGCTCGAGCAGCCGGTCGAGCTCGGCCAGCCGCGCGCGGTGCCGGTCGGCCGGCATTCCGTAGATGGAGCGCAGGATCGCGAACGATTCGCTGGCCGGCAGGTCCCACCACAGCTGCGTGCGCTGGCCGAAGACCGCGCCGATGTTCCGGGCGTTGCACCGCCGGTCCAGGTGCGGGTTCATCCCGGCGACCAGAACCTCGCCGCGCGTCGGGGTGAGGATTCCCGTCAGCATCTTGATGGTGGTGGACTTGCCCGCGCCGTTCGGGCCGAGCAGCGCCAGCAGCTCGCCGCGCGCCACGTCGAAGGACACGTCACGCACCACGGTTTTCGCCACTCGCCGCGGTGCGATCAGCGACCTGACCGCGCCGGCGAAACCGGGCCGCCGCACCGCAGTGTGGAAGATCTTGGTCAGCCCGCGCACGACGATGCCTTCGCCGTGCGCCTCTTGTGCCGAACACATTCCCCGGATCATTCACGACCCGGCCGGGAATCGCCATCAGTTTTGTCCGGTATAGGTGCTCTCCGCGCCGCTCCCAGCCATGACGCCGCCGCGGCCGGTGAAAACAGCACGCGGGCCCAAATCGCGCAAGGAGGCCTTAAGGGCCCCGATCAACGATGGCGACTATCCCGACCACCGACGGTGGCGGTCCACAGCCTGCCGACGATCGAGGTGACTTAGCAATGGCCGCACGTTTCGGGACCTACACGAACCTGGTGTTGGCGCACGCCGCCGAGCTGGCCGAGCGCGACGCGTTCATCTTCCTGAGCGACACCAGCGCCGGGGCGCAGACCGAGCGCCTGACCTATGCCGGCCTCGACCAGCACGCGAAGCACATCGCCTCCTGGCTGCAGGAGCACGCCGCCTTCGGCCGGCAGGTGCTGCTGCTGTACCCGTCGGGCACCGACTTCATCGCCGCGTTCGTCGGCTGCCTCTACGCCGGGGCGGTGGCCGTTCCCGCGCCGCTGCCCGGCGAGATGGGGCACCACTTCGAGCGGGTGACCGGCATCGTCCGCAACGCCGAGGTCAAGGCGGTGCTCACCGACACCGCGAACGAGGGCGAGATCCGCGCCTGGCTGGCCGCGGAGGGCCTGGACGAGATCGAATGCCTGGCCACCAACGCCGTGGACGCCTCGGGCGCCCTCGCGTACGGCGACCCGGGCGCGTGGGCCGAGCCCTCCTTCGGGCCCGAGCACCTGGCT
Source organism: Actinocrinis sp. (assembly GCF_035650855.1). GTDB lineage: Bacteria > Actinomycetota > Actinomycetes > Streptomycetales > Catenulisporaceae > Actinocrinis. Next base: position 3,482 of record NZ_DASRGV010000134.1, read on the forward strand.
TTCCTCCAGTACACCTCCGGCTCGACCAGCACGCCCAAGGGCGTCATGGTCACACACGGGAACCTGCTCGCCAACGAGGCCGCGATCCAGCGCTCCACCGGCACCGTGGACCGGGAATCCCGGCTCGGCGGCTGGCTGCCCTTCTACCACGACATGGGCCTGATCGGGCACATCCTGCACCCGCTGTTCCTGGGCAGCTCGGCCGCGCTGATGTCGCCGAGCGCGTTCCTCAAGCGGCCGTACCGGTGGCTGGAGATGATCAGCACGCACCGGGTGACCGTCGGCGGCGGCCCGAACTTCGGCTACGACCTGTGCGTGCGCCGGGTCACCGACGAGCAGCTGGCGACGCTGGACCTGTCGTCCTGGACCATCGCGTGCAACGGCGCCGAGCCGATCCGCGCCGAGACGCTGCGGGCCTTCGCCGAGCGCTTCGCCCCGGCCGGATTCCGGCCCGAGCACTTCTTCCCCTGCTACGGCATGGCCGAGACCACCCTGCTGATCTCCGGCACGCCGCTGGGCAAGGCCCCGATCTACCGGCCGGTGGACGCGGGCGGCCTCGAGCGCGGCGAGCTGCTCGCCCCGCGCGATGACGCGCCGGTGCGCACGCTGGTCAGCAGCGGCGTGGTGGTGCGCGAGGACTTCGACGTGCGGGTGGTGGACCCGGAGACCTTCGCGCAGCTGGCGGAGGGCCAGGTCGGCGAGTTGTGGGTCAAGGGCGACAGCGTCGCGGCCGGCTACTGGGCGAACCCGCAGAGCACCGAGGAGACCTTCAACGCCGGGATCGCCGGGACTGAGGGTGCTGACTCGTCGGGTTGGCTGCGCACCGGCGACCTGGGCGTGCTGGAAGGCGGCGAGCTGTACGTCACCGGCCGGCTCAAGGAGATGATCCTGATCAACGGCCGTAACCTGTACCCGCACGACGTGGAGCGCGCGGTGCAGGCGCTGCACCCGGCGCTCGGGACCGGCGCGGGCGCGGTGTTCTCCGTGGACACCGACCGCGAGCAGCTGGTCATCGTGCAGGAGGTGCGCAGCAACGCCGGACCGGTCGACCCGGCCGAGATCGCCGCCGCGATCCACCGCGAGATCGCCCGCGAGTTCGCCGTGCCCGTCGCCAACGTGGTGCTGGTCAAGCCGTCCACGATCCGCCGCACCACCAGCGGCAAGATCCAGCGGACGCTGATGCGCAAGCTGTTCCTCGAGGGCCGGATCACGCCGCTGCACGAGGTGCTCGACCGCGATGTGGCCGCGATGATCCGGCCGGCCGCGGCCCTCGAGCCGGTGGCCTGAGGCGGGGCGGGCCCGGGACGGGAGAGGCCTGAGATGGGCGCAGCAGTCCGCTATCAGCCGGCCGAGGAGCTTGAGGCGCGGCTCGGGGATCCGTGGGACCCGGACACCGAGTTCTCCTACGCCCGGTGCGCACAGCTCGACGAGCGCGAGGAGTTCCCGGCCGCGATCTGCGCGCAGCTCGACGCCTGGGGCGTGCCCGGTTACTACGTGCCGGTGCAGCACGGCGGCCGGCTCGACGACTACGAGCAGCTGGTGCAGCTCATGCGGGTCGTGGCGCGCCGCGACCTGACCGTCGCGATCGGGCACGGCAAGACCTACCTCGGCGGCGTGTGCATGTGGGTGGCCGGCGCGAAGCGGCAGGCTGACACGCTCGGTGCGCAGATCCGCGCCGGCGTGCCGGTCTCGCTCGGGCTCACCGAGCAGGCGCACGGCAGCGACCTGATCGGCGGCGAGGTGGCCGCGGTCCCGGACGGCCGCGGCGGGCTGCTGGTCAGCGGCGAGAAGTGGCTGATCAACAACGCGACCAGGGGCGGGATGCTCGCGGTCCTGGTACGCACCGATCCGGCCGGCGGACCGCGCGGATTCAGCATGCTGCTGGTCGACAAGCGCAAGCTGGCCCAGGGCACGTACCAGTACGTCGACAAGATCCACACACTCGGCATCCGCGGGGCCGACATCAGCGGCATCCGCTTCGACGCGGCGCTGGTTCCGGAGTCGGAGATCATCGGGGTCAAGGGCGGCGGGATCGAGACGATCCTCAAGGCCCTGCAACTGACCCGGACGATGTGCACGGCCCTGTCCCTCGGCGCCGCCGACCACGCGCTGCGGCTGGTGCTGGACTTCAACCGGGAGCGCAGGCTCTACGGCAGGACCCTGATCGAGCTGCCGAAGACCCGCTCGGTGCTGGCCACCGCGGCCGCGGACGTGCTGATCAGCGAGGCGCTGTCCATCGTCGCCGCGCGCGCGGTACACGTGCTGACCGAGGAGATGAGCGTGGTCTCGGCGGTGGCGAAGTACCTGGTGCCGACGAGCACTGAGATGGTCATCGCCGATCTGACCCGGCAGCTCGGCGCGCGCGCGTACCTCAAGGAGGTCTACGCGCACGGGATGTTCCAGAAGGTCGACCGCGACCACCGCATCGTGGGCCTGTTCGACGGCAACACGCTGGTGAATCTGAACTCGATCGTCAACCAGTTCCGCACGCTGGTGCGGACGTATCGGCGCGGCGCCGGCGACACCGCCGGGGCGGTCGCGGCCTTCGACCTGAGCGCGCCGCTGCCGCCGGTCGACCCGGCGCGGCTGTCCCTGATCGCGCGCGCCGGCAGCGGGGTGCTGGCCACGCTGCCGGACTCGGTCGCGGCCCTGCGCGACGCGGCCGACCAGGATCCCGCGCTCAAGGGCGCGGTGGCGTCGGCCGAACGGCTGGCCGAGGCGGTCGACCGGGTGCACGACGAGATGGAATCGCACCAGAACGCACTGGCCGACGTGTCACCGCAGGCCTTTGAGACCGCGCGCCGCTACACGCTGTGCTTCGCGGCCGCCGCCTGCCTCGGCCTGTGGGCGCACAACCACAACGCGCTACCCACCGAAAAAGAACAGGGTCCTGAAGGAGCGCAGCGTCCTGAAGGAGCGCAGGGTTCTGACGCAGCGGGCTTAGGCCGGGTGTGGCGGGACGGGGTCTGGCTGCGCGCGGCGCTCGACCGGCTGCTGGTGCGGCTGGGCGAGCCGGGCGGCGTTGATTCACGCGGCGCCGCGTCATCGGGCGGCGACGGCGCGGCCTACGAGCAGTTGCTGTCCGACCTGTGCGCGGCCCGCGACGAGGGCGAGCTGTTCTCGCTGCTGCCGCTGCGGCTGGCGGGACGGCGAGAGGAACCGCAGAACACCGCCGAGGGGATGCCATGCTGAGTGAAGCGACCGCTGCGGACCGCCCGGGGACGGCCCTGCTCGATCAGGAAGCAGACGCGAGCGCCCGGGCGGCGGAGATCGAATTCGGGTTCGGCGATCCGTACGACCCGGACAACCCGGTGGGCAACGCCCGGCTGCTGGAAGCCGACGAGGCCGCCGAGATCAGCGCCGCCGGCGAGCGGGTGCTGGACGAGCTGAAGCTCAACGCGGACTTCGTGCCGCGCGAGTTCGGCGGCCGGCTCGACCGGCTTGACACGCTGGTGCGGGTGATGCGCCAGGTCTTCCGGCGCGATGTCACGCTCGGGCTCGGGTACGGCGCGACCTCGTTCATGGCCGCGGTCAACGTGTGGACCGCGGGCAGCGAGCAGCAGAAGCGCGAACTCGCCGAGCTGCTGCTGGCCGGCGGCAAGGCCTCGGTGGCGTATCACGAGCTGGCGCACGGCAACGACTTCGTGCGCAACGAGTTCGAGGCCAAGCCGGCGGACGGCGGCGGCTTCCTGCTCGACGGCGGGAAGCAGGTCATCAACAACGCGGACCGGGCCGAGGCGCTGGCGCTGTTCAGCCGGACCTCCGCGGCTCCGGGCAGCCGCAGCCACTCGGTGCTGCTGCTGCGCCGCGACCAGCTCGACCCGCAGCGTTTCAAGACCCTGCCGCGCTACACGGCGGTCGGGGTGCGCGGCTGCCACCTCTCAGGGCTCGAATTCGACGACTGCCCGGTGCCCGGCTCGGCGTTGGTGGGCGAGTTGGGCCAGGGCGTCGAGCTGGCGTTGCGCTCGTTCCAGATCACCCGCAGCGCGGTGCCCGGGATGGCGATCGGCACCGGCGACGCCAGCCTGCGCACGGCGGTGCGGTTCGCGGTGGGCCGCCAGCTGTACCGCCGCTCGGTGATGGAGATACCGCACGCGAAGGCGACCCTGTCCGCGGCTTTCCTGGACCTGCTGATCTGCGACTCGATGTCGCTGGCCGGAACCCGCGCGGTGCATCTGCTGCCGGAGGAGACCAGCGTCTACGCCTCGGCGGTCAAGTACCTGGTGCCGAAGATCCTCAGTGAGGCGATGTACGAGCTCTCCATCGTGCTCGGCGCAAGGTTCTACGTGCGCGACGGCGAGTTCGGCATCTTCCAGAAGCACGTGCGGGACCTGCCGGTGCTCAGCCTCGGGCACGCGGGCTCCGCGGCTTGCCAGGCCACGATCATTCCGCAGCTTTCCCGGCTGGCCAAGCGTGCCTGGTTCGCCGGCGAGCCGGCCCCGGCCGAGCTGTTCCAGCCGCGCGCGGCCCTCGGTCCGGTACCGTTCGACCGGCTGACCCTGGCCAGCGGCCGGGACGGCCTGAGCGCGTCGCTGATCGCCGCGGTGGACGAACTGCCCTCCGGCTCGCCGGTGGAGCGGGCGCTGCACGGCTTCGCGCTGCGGATGATGGACGAGCTGCGGCAGATGCAGGAGGAGGCGCTGGACCTCTCCCCGCAGGACCGCACCGCGCTGGCCAGCCCGGCCAGCTTCGCCCTGGCGGACCGTTACACGGTGCTGCTGGCCGCGGCCTCGGTGCTCGGGGTGTGGCGGGAGGCGCGCGGCGGCGCGGACGAGTTCCTCGCCGACCCGTCCTGGGCGGCCACGGCGCTCTACCGGCTGGCCCGCCGGCTCGGCCAGAAGCTGCCCGACCTGCCGGACAGCTGCGCCGAGCGGGTGCACGAGGAAGTGCTGCGCCGCTTCCGCGAGCACCGCAGCTACGACCTCTACGACAGCCCGCTTTGCGCGTGACAGACCGCTTACTCAGAAGATCCAGTCCAGTCCGACCGATCCGCCGAAGCAGAACCGCGAGGAGCCCGCAATGTCCATCGAGACGCACGACCTTTCATCCGCAAGCGCCGGGCACACCGTCGAGAGTCTGACCACCTGGCTGGTCGACCGGGTGGCGATCTATCTGCAGCGCGACCCTGCGGAGATCGACCCGAGCGAGCCGCTGGCCGAGTACGGCATGGACTCGGTCGCGGCGCTGAGCCTGTGCGGCGACGTGGAGGAGGACTTCGACCTGGTGCTCGAGCCGACGGTGGCGTGGGACTACCCGACCGCCGCCGCGCTGGCCGAGCACCTGGCCGGGGAGCTGAAGGCCGCCGGGAAGTCGTGATGCGCCCCATCGCTATCGTCGGTATGGACTGCCGGTTCCCCGGCGCCGCCGACCTGGCCGGGTACTGGGATCTGCTCACCCGGTCCGGGGACGGCGTCGGCGAGGTGCCGCAGCAGCGGTGGGACGCGCGCGCGTTCTACTCGGCCGAGGGCGCGCAGGGGCACGCGAACACGACGCAGGGCGGCTTCATCGCGGACGTGGACGCCTTCGACAACGAGTTCTTCACCATCTCGCCGCGCGAGGCCGCGGTGCTGGACCCGCAGCAGCGGCTGCTGCTGCAGACCGCGTGGCGGGCGATCGAGGACGCCGGGATCGCGCCGCAGCGGCTGGCCGGCACCAACGCAGGGGTCTTCATCGGCATCATGGGCAACGAGTGGGCGCAGCTGTCGGTGACCGACTACGCGAACCTCACCGCCCAGGCGATCTCCGGCAACGGCTACTGCATGACCGCGAACCGGATCTCCTACCACCTGGATCTCAAGGGGCAGAGTCTCGCGGTCGACACGGCGTGCTCCTCGTCGCTGGTCGCGGTGCACTTGGCCGCCAACGCGCTGCTCGCCGGTGAGTGCGACTATGCGCTGGCCGGTGGTGTGAACGTCGCCGTGACGCCGAGCCTGAGCATCTTCTACACGCAGGCCGGGCTGTCCGCGCCGGACGGACGGTGCAAGCCGTTCAGCGCAGACGCGAACGGAATCGGGCGTGGCGAGGGCGTCGGCGTCGTGGTGCTGCGTCGCCTTGAGGACGCGATCGCCGACGGCCAGCGGGTGTACGCGGTGATCCGCGGCAGCGCGGTCAACCAGGACGGGCGCAGCAACGGGATCACCGCGCCGAACCGCTGGTCGCAGCGGGAGGTCATCGCGGCGGCGTATCGGCGCGCCGAGGTCGAGCCCGAAGACGTGGCCTTCCTGGAAGCGCACGGCACGGGCACGCAGCTTGGCGACCGGATCGAGACCAACGCGCTCGGCGACCTGCACGCGGGCCGGGCCAAGCCGCTGGTGTTCGGTTCGGTGAAGGGCAACCTCGGGCACACCGAGGGCGCGGCGGGTATCGCGGGTCTGATCAAGGTCGCGCTCTCGCTGCACCACCGGATGGTTCCGGCGAGCCGGTTCGCGGCGAAGGAGAACCCCGCGTTGCAGCTCGCGGACCGCGGGCTCAAGCTGCTCAAGGCGCCGCTGCGGCTGTCGGCGAAGGAGCCGGCGATCGCGGGGCTGAGCAGCTTCGGGCTCGGCGGCACGAACGCGCACGCGGTGCTGGAGTCGGCGCCTGTGATCGCGCGCACGCCCCTCGCCCGGACGTCGACGGGCGCGAATGCTGGTTCTGACACGGCCTCCGGCATCGGCGCGGGAGTGTTCACGCTGACTGCCTCCTCGCCGGAGGGGCTGCGCCGCAACCTGCTCGTGCAGGCGGAGGCGGTGGCCCGGCAACGCGGCCGCGCCGCGGCGCTGTGCTGGGCCAGCAACGAGGTCAAGACCGGGCAGCGGTACCGGTACGCCGTGGCCGCCGACGATACCCGTGACCTGGCCGAGGCGTTGCGCGCGGCGGCCGAGGATCCGGCCGTGGTCGGCGCCGACGTGCTACGCCCGAAGAGCCGGCCGAAGCTGGCTTTCCTCTTCACCGGGCAGGGTTCGCAGTTCCCGAAGATGACCATGCGGCTCGCGGCGCAGGCGCCGCTGTATCGCGGCTTCCTGCACGAGGCTGACGAAGCGTTGCGGCCGCACGCGGGCGAGTCAGTGCTCGACCTCATCGCCTCCGGCGACGAGCGGATTCACCACACCGGTTTCGCCCAGCCCGCGTTGTTCGCGGTCGGATACGCCCTGGCTCGCACCCTCAGTGAGCTGGGCATCGAGCCCGCGTACCTGCTCGGGCACAGTGTCGGCGAGTATGTGGCCGCGACGCTGGCCGAGGTCTTCCCGCTGGAGGCCGCCGCGCAGCTGATCGCGACGCGTGGTGCGCTGATGCAGGAACTGCCGGCCGGCGGCGGAATGCTGTCGGTGCAGGCTGATCCGGCGGATGTAGAGGAGCTGATCGCCGACGAGCCGCTGGTCGGCATCGGGGCGGTCAACGGCCCGCGATCCACGGTGCTTTCCGGCGATCTGACCGCGCTCGGCCGGGTCGCGGCGGCGCTGAAGGAACGCAGGGTTCGCAGTCAGCCGCTGACGGTGTCGCACGCCTTCCATTCGCCGCTGATGGAGCCGATGCTCGAACGCTTCGCGGCAGTGGCCGAGCAGGTCGGCGGCGGCGTGCCGCGGCTGCCGATCCACTCGACCGTCTATGGCAGAGCGCTGAGCAAGAACGAGGCGATGGACGCGGAGTACTGGACGCGGCACGTGAGCGCGCCGGTGCTGTTCGCCGACGCCGCCGAGCGGCTGCTTGAGGTGAACCCGGCCGCGCTGATCGAGGTGGGTCCGAAGCCGATCCTCAGCTCCCTGATCCGCAGGATCGGCGCGCAGCCCGGACGACGCGCGCTGCACCCGGCGCCGAGGGAGGAGTCGGGCGCGCGCGATCTGGCCGGGGCCGTCGCGGAGCTCTTCCGCGTCGGCGTCGACCCGGAGTGGTCAGCGCTCTACGACGAGTCCGACCGGCGTCGCTTTGCGCCGCTCGCGCCGTACAGCTTCTCGGCGGCGCACCGGTACTGGAGCCACAAGCCGGTCACCGTGCTGCAGCCGGACGCCGACGACCAACTCGGCTGGGACGCCGCGCCCTGGACCTCGCAGCAGTTGGACGGCGCCACTCCCGCCAAGTCCCAGCCCGCTGATGCGCCGGCCGGCGCCGCGGCCGCCGGCGGCGACCCGGTGTGGGAGGCGGTCGTCTCGGTCATCTCGCAGGTCGGCGACTACCTGCCGAGCCAGATCTCGCCGCGTTCGCGGCTGTACGAGGACCTCGGCTTCGACTCGGTGATGGCGATGGAGCTGCGGGACCGGCTCGAGTCGCGCCTGTCCGGGCTCGGCTCGCTCTCCACCCAGGAGCTGCTGGCGGTCATGGCGACTGCCGGCGAGCTGGCCGAGTACCTGCGGTCCCGGTACGAGAGCACGACTTCCGAGAGCACGATCCCCCAAAGCGCGATTTCCAACGGCACTGCCAGTTCCGATGAAGTGGAGGCGGCACGATGACGAGCACTGATACGCCTGAGGCGTACCTCGCGGGCATCGGCACGTTCCTGCCCGGCGACCCGGTCGACAACGCGACGCTGTCCAAGGTGCTCGGGGTGAACCAGGACTGGGTCGAGGCCTTCATCGGCACCAAGACCCGGCACTTCGCCAAGGACCTGAGCACCGGCGAGGTGCAGTGGTCGCTGGCAGACCTGTGCGCCCGCGCGGCCGACCTGGCCGTCGAGGACAGCGGGATCGACCCGGCCGAGATCGAGTTCATCGTCATGGGCACGGCGACGCCGGACACGCTGATGCCGGCGACGGTCAACCACGTGGCGGACCAGCTCGGGCTGAACCAGCTGCCGACCTACCAGCTGCAGTCCGGCTGCGCGGGCGCGGTGCAGGCCTTGGATCTGGCGCACAGCTTCGTGACCAGCGGCCGGTACCGCACCGGGCTGGTCCTGGGCGGCGACGTGTGCAGCAAGCACCTCGATGTGCACATGGACTTCTCCGCGGTCCCACCGAGCGAGCTGGTCAACTTCGTGCTCTTCGGCGACGGGGCCGGCGCCGCCGTGCTGAGCGCGGAGCCCGGTGCGCGCCGGATCGCGGTGCGCCGGGTGCTCAACCGGCTGACCGGCCTCGGCCGCGCGCCCGGGCAGGTGATCGAGTGGTTCGGGATCGCCGACCGGGACAGCGACAAGCAGGCCGCCAAGGAGGACTACAAGGCCATCGAGGAATCGGTTCCGGTGATGGCCGTGGAGATCCTCTGGGAGCTGCTCGGCGAGCTCGACTGGTCCGCCGAGGATCTCGATTTCCTGTTGCCCCCGCAGCTTTCCGGCCGGATGACCAAGCGGATCTTCGAGCAGCTGGGTGTGCCCGGCGCGCAGGAGGTCTCCTGCGTCGCCGAGACCGGCAACAACGGCAACGCGCTGCCGTTCGTCCAGCTGGAACGGCTGGCCGGGCGGATCGCGCCGGGGCAGCGCGCCCTGGGCGTCGCCGTCGAGTCCAGCAAGTGGATCAAGGGCGGGTTCGCGCTGGAAATGGTCTGACGCCGCGCGGCGCCGCACGCCGCCTTGGCCAGAAGCCTCCGCAGCCCGAGGCCACCGCGCACCGTCCTACCACCCCACCGCCCCTGTCCACTTCATCATCAATACAGGTACATACTCAAGATCGGAATCGCCGTGACCGCACAGCCGACCCGCGCCGAGCCCCGCCGTCAGGCGGCGGCGCCGTGACCGCGCCCGCAGGCTTCGGCGAGCTGATCCGGATCTCCGGTCCGGACGGCGCGTGGGGCCGGGTGCGCGCCGACCTGGGCGCGCACGGGGTGGTGCTGCTCTACGCGGTGCTGGCGGACTGGCGGCCGGACCGGGCGGGCGGGCCGCGGCTGCGCGCGCTGCTGGGCCGGGACTGGGCGCGGTACCTGGAGCTGACCCATCCGGAGGTACGGGTGCGGTTCGCCGCCTCGCGGGTGCTGCTGAAGTTCGCCGCCGCGGCGGTGCTCGAGGTCCCGGCTCATCTCATCGAGCTGACTTACGGCCCGACCGGGCGACCCTACCTGCGCGGGTACGACGCCGTGGACATCAGCCTGAGCCACACCGACGACCTGCTGCTGGTCGGCATGACCACGCGCGGCGTCATCGGTGTGGACGCGGAGCGCGCGGACCGGCGGCTGTACGGTCCCGGGCTCGGCAAGCACCTGTGCACTCCGCACGAGCTCGAACTACTTGAGCAGTTCCCTGAGTCGGAGCGCAACGACGCGCTGGTGCGCCTCTGGACGCTGAAGGAGGCGTACAGCAAGGCGATCGGCCAGGGCATGCAGTTCCGGTTCACCGACTTCGGCTTCGGGCCTGGCGCCCCGGCCACGGTCAACATGCCGGACGGCCAGCCCGGCACCGGTTCGGAGTGGATGTTCCGCACCTACGGCGTCGACGACGACTACGTGGTCAGCGTCGCGGTCGGCGACCGGGGCTTCGGCGAGACCGAGGACACCGCCGCGGTCACCATGCTCGAATCAAGCTTCGTAGACGCACTGACCGAGGTGCTCGGCGAGGACGAGTCCGAGTCAGCGGACGAAGACGCGTTCGGACGCTGGTAGCGCCGCTCCCTGCGGTCCAAACCCGGCCTTTAGCCGCGCCGGGCAGCCTGAACGTGAGCCATAGCGGCCGCGCGGCACCGCCGACCTTCCGCGACCGTGCCGACCTCCCTGGAAGGGGTTCGCAATGCCCGACGAACTGTCCGTGCAAGTGTGCGTGGTGGGCGGCGGCCCCGCCGGCCTGACGCTGGGCCTCGAGTTAGCCCGGCTCGGGGTCCGGGTCGCCGTGGTGGAGCAGAGCGGGCACTTCAACCGCTCGTTCCGGGGCGAGTCCGTCTCGCCGGACTCGGTCTGGCTGCTCGACCGGCTCGGCATGCTCGGGCGGCTGCGCGGCACCTACCACGAGATGCGGCGCATGGAGATCACCGACGGCGGCCGGGTCGTGATGAACGCTGACTTCGACGACTTCCCGTATCCGTACCCTTACCCGGTCGAGCTGCCGCAGCCGGCGCTGCTCACCGCGCTCGCGGAGGAGGCGGCGCAGCACAGCTGCTTCACCCTGCTCAAGCGCGCCACCGCCGTGGAGTTGCTGCGCGACGCCTCAGGCATCGCGGGGGTGCGCGTCGCCGGTCCGGAGGGCCAGATCGACGTGCGGGCGGCGCTGACCGTGGCCGCGGACGGCCGGTTCAGCAAGGTGCGCGAGATGTCGGGGTTGCAGTACACGAAGATCCCGCTCGACCGCGACGTGGTGTGGCTCAAGCTGCCCTTCCCCGCCGAGTGGGACGACGTGACATACCGCGTCCGGATCAACGGCGGCAACCACGGCCTGTTCATCCCCACCTACCCCGACGACGTGCGGGTCGGCTTCAACATCGCCAAGGGTGGCCTCAAGGCCCTGCGGGCCGAGGGCATCGGCGCGCTGCACCGGCGGCTCGACGACCTGGCCCCGGAGCTGTCCGCGGCCGTGCGGTCGGAGATCCGCAGCTGGTCGGACACCTCGATGCTGGACATCTTCACCACCGTGGTCCCGCAGTGGTCGATGCCCGGCCTGCTGCTGATCGGCGACGCGGCGCACACCCTCTCCCCGATCCTCGGCCAGGGCGTCAACCACGCGATCATCGACGCGGTCACGCTGGCCCCGATGGTCGCGCCGGTACTCGACTACCCGCGCACCGACAAGGCCGAGCTGGCCGCGGTGCTGCAACGCTTCCAGCAGCAGCGCGAGCCCTCGATCGCCCGCTCGCGCGGGCTGCAACTGCGCCAGGAGCGGATGTTCGCGCTCTCCAAGCCGCTCGCGGTGGCCGGGCGGCGCAGCCTGTACTGGCTGGTGGACCGCTCCCCCGCGCTCAAGCAGCGGGTGCTGGCCGGAGCGTACTTCCAGCTTCAGGAGCGCGGCGCCGCACGCATCGCCGCCGCCGGTACGGCCGCGGCGGCCCCCGCGGAAGTGGGCGCACCGTGAGCACTCGAACTCGCTCGAACGACCTGGACGAACTGAAGGAGTTCGCCCGCCTGCACGCCAAGGGCCAGGGCATGAAGGCGCGGCGGCTGGAGCGGATCCTGGCCCGCATCCGCACCGACGAGCCGGGCGCGACGGACTCGTGGGCACGGGTCTGGTCCGCCGAAGCGCAGGCCATGGCGGCGCGCGGCAAACCGGTGCAGGCCTGTCAGTTCTACACGTTGGCCCGCTTCCCGCATCACGGCGACGCGGACCGGATCGCGGCGCAACGCGGCGTCGTCGAATCCTTCGACGCCTGGCGCGGCGCGCGCGGCCGGGGCATCGAAAAGCTCGAATTCCAGACCCCGGACGGCACCTTCTGCGCGTGGGCAGCCGGCTTGGACGCGCCGAACCCACTGCCGCTGCTGGTGGTCATGGGCGGCATCGTCAGCGTCAAGGAGCAGTGGGCGCAACTGCTGCCGCGGTTCGCGAAGCTGGGCTTCGCGACGGTCGTGGCGGAGATGCCGGGCGTCGGGGAGAACACGCTGCCATACGGCCCGGATTCGTGGCGGCTGCTCGGCCTCCTGCTCGACCAGCTCAAGGGGCGCGCGCAGGAGCACAACGTCTCGCTGCTGGCCCTCAGCTTCAGCGGGCACATGGCGCTGCGCGCGGCCGCGCACGACGAGCGGATCGGCAGAATCCTGACGGTCGGCGCGCCGATCACCCACTTCTTCGCCAGCGAGAACTGGTGGTCCCGCGTCCCGCACATCACCAAGGACACCCTCGTCGCGCTCACCGGCCAGCCGAGCGAGGCCGCGCTGGTTGAGGCGTTCCGGCACGGCTGGGCGCTGACGCCCGAGGAACTGGGCGCGGTACGCGTGCCGGTCCGGTACGTCGTCAGCGCGCGCGACGAGATCATCCCCGGCGGCGAGCGGGCTTTCCTCGCCGAGCACCTGGCCGACGTCGGCTTCCTCGAGTTCGACGACGTACACGGCTCTCCCGCGCATCTGGGCGAGCTGCGGCTGTGGCTGCTGCTGCAGCTGTTGCGGACCAACGGGATCGAGGACAAACGCACCAAGGTGCTCTCGACGATCCTCGGCCTGCGCGCCGCCAAATCCCGCCGCAAGGCGGCGCCCGCACGACCGGGCCCGACCCCTTCCCTCCCCCTCCAGGAATCGCGATGAGCCTGCTGTCCACTGCCCTGTCCATCCCGCTGATCCTCGAGTTCACGGTCGCTCCGATCAACCTGATCACCGGCCGCAACGCGCACATCTTCACCGAGTTCACCGGGATCACCAGCCGCCCGGCGATGCTGACCGTCGCCGCGCTCAACGCCGCGGGCGCTGGCCTGCTGACGCTCGGCCTGGTCAACCGGCAGGCCGCCGTGCTCGGCGCGCTGGTCATCGGCGGCGTGAGCGCCTGGTACCTGATCATGATGATGCGCCACGGGCACACCGGCATCGGCATTCCGGCGTTCCTGCTGACCGGCGCTCTCGCGCTCGGCATCCTGCTTGAGCGCACCCGCGGCCGCCGCCTGATCTGATTCGCGGTCGGGTGATTCGCGGTCAGTCTGATTCGCGACCGCTCTGTTTCGCGGCTGCTCTGATTCACCGGGTTCTGACACCCGGACGGCAACCCGGCCGCCGCCCGACGGACTTCCTCCGGACTTGCGCCACGTCGCGCCGATTCCCCTCGCGGAATCGGCGCGATTTCGCTGCGACCGCTTCTCGCGCTGCACTAGCGTGGCCGCCGTTCGCCTCTCCGTGATCGATCGATCGCCGAGAGTTGACAAGGCGGAGTCGTGCGGCACTGCCGGCGGCGAGGAGACGGGCGCGAAACGATGCGGCTGAGGTGGTCACGCATGACTGTGCGGCGCAGTGGAAGTGAAGACGGCTCGGGGCGGCAGCGCGCCTCCGGGAGCGGCCGGCACGCCACGCGCGAGCGCGGTCGGGCCGCCGAACCGGCATCCGAGCGACCCGCGGACCCCGCCTCCGCCTCCCCACCGAGAGAGCAGAGGATTGCGATGAACGTGGACGCGGCCTTGAAAGAGGCGATGTCGATCGATGGCGCGATTGGCGCCGCCCTTGTCGACTACACCAGCGGCATGGCGCTGGGCACACTCGGCACGAGCAAGGAACTCGACCTGACGGTGGCCGCGGCCGGCAACACCGAGGTGGTGCGCGCCAAGGCGCGCACGATGGAGATGCTCAAGATGAACGACTCCATCGAGGACATATTGATCACGCTCGGCAAGCAGTACCACCTGATCAGGCCGCTCACCGGCCGCAACGGCAGCGGGCTGTTCATGTACCTCGCGCTGGACAAGTCGCGCTCGAACCTCGCGATGTCCCGGCACCAGCTTCGCTCGATCGCGGACGACCTCGACGTCTAGTCCGGCGACCACGCCGATACTCGATCACTGCTTAGGCTCGGATTTAGCAGGTCGGCGCATCATATAAGTGCGCTGAAAGGCGGCGCGAGCGGCGAACCGCCCGGGACTGGTGTCCCTCCCCTCCAACCCGCGTGCCGGGCGGTTCGTTCGCGATCCAGCGCTGTCGGACTTGCTGCATCACCGACGAGGAGTGAGCGCGATGGAAGCCACCGACACGGAAACCGTCCCCGACATCCCGAACGCGTTCCTGCGCGGCATCCCGATCAGCCTGCTGATCGACGGGGCCCGCGAGCGGCGGGTGGACGAGATCGACGAGAACCTCAAGCTGTTCATGGGCAACCGGCACGAGCACTTCCGCCCGCTGGCCGAGACCGTCACGATCGGCGGCCGCGAGCTGCGCGTGTTCGAGTGGACTCACTCGACCTTCGTGGCCGAGTGAGTCCACCGGCCGGACGCGGGCCCGGCGAGTCGGGCCTGTCGCGGCGGCTCCCGCGGGTCCTGCGGGTCCTGCAGCTCCTGCGGGTCCTGCAGCTCCTGCGGGTCTTGCAGTTCCTACAGCTCCTGCGACGGCTACTGCGGCAGCTCCTCCGGGAGCCCGAACGCGGCGAACAGGTCCGGGCCGAAGGTGGTCGCCTCCGCGATCAGCCCGCCGCGGGTGCGCAGCACGTCGAGCTTGAACGCCCGGAACCGCGAGTCCCCGAAGCGGCGCAGATAGCTGGCCGCGGCCGGCTGGCGGTTCGCGGCGGTCGGCAGCAGCCGCCAGTCGCCCTCGCGCTGGTCGCCGAAGGCCCGTTCGAGCAGCGTGCCCATCGCCTCGATCCCGTCGAACAGGTACGGGTACGGCGGCATGGTGATGCGGATGTCCTGCGCGGAGATGGCGACCGCGGCCACCGCGTCCCCGCGTTCGTGCGCGTCGATGAACTGCTCGAGCAGCTGCTTGTCCTGGGTGCTGAGGGCCGGGGCCGACCACTCGCCGCGGCTTGTCGCGAGGTTCTGCTGCATGGTGGCGCGCGCTCGCTGCAGCGCGCTGTTGGCCGCCGCGACGCTCGTGCCCAGCAGGCCCGCGGTCTGGTCCGCGGGCCAGCCGAGCACGTCCCGCACGATGAACGCCGCGCGCTGCTGGGGCGGCAGCAGCTGCATCGCGGCGAGGAAGGCCAGCTCGATGGTCTCCCGGTCGACGGCGACCGCGTCAGGCTGCTGATCGCTCGGCGCGACCTCGTCCAGCAGCCGGTCGGGGTACGGCTGGAGCCACGGCACCTCGGCGAAGGACTGCAGCTTCGCCAGCCGGCGCGCATTGCGGCGCAGCTGGTCGAGGCAGACGTTGGTGGCGATCCGGTACAGCCAGGCCCGGAACAGCATGCTGCCGTCAAAGCCGTCCAGTGCCCGCCAGGCGTTCAGCAGCGTCTCCTGTACGGCGTCCTCGGCCTCGTCGAAGGAGGCGAGCATCCGGTAGCAGTGCACGTGAAGTTCGCGCCGGTACCGCCGGGTGAGCCGCGCGAATGCCGCCTCGTCGCCGCCGACCGCCGCGGCGATGTCCGCCGCGACGTCGGCCGTCTGCTCCGTCCCTGCCTGGGTAGCCACGTTTCCCGCTCCGGTCAGTTCTCGTACGGGTCCTTCTTGCGCTCCTGCACCAGCCACTGGTTGCCGTCCGGGTCGCTGAACGAGGCGAAGGAGTTGTAGTCGCCGCGCTGCGGGTCCGGACCGGAGAGCTGGCGGCCGTCCTCGAAGTGGAAGACCTCGCTCACGTCCACGCCGTTCCCGGCCAGTTCGGCCCGGGCGGCGTCGATGTCCGTGACGACCAGGTGCAGCCCCTTGATGGGGCTCGCGCCCTCCTTGTTGCGCATGAGCGCGATCGAGCAGCGCGAGCCGTTCGGGGTCAGCTGCACGACCCGGAAGTCCTCGTTGGGCTGGTAGTCGACCTCCAGCTTGAATCCGAGCTGCTCGGCGTAGAACCGCTTGGCCCGGTCCACGTCCGCGACGGGCAGCGCGATCAGTTCCAGCTTCCATTCCATGGCGCTCTCCTCAACCAGTTCGGTCGGCCTGGTCACCGACGCTACTCACGGATGAAACGACGCGGCCGAGGAAAACTCATCGGTGCCCCGATGAACTGGTAATCGCGCTGGTCAGACGGCTACGGCTGGCCTAGCCCGTTCAGGTGTCGCAGCCGCGCTCCGGCGTCGCTGAGCAGGTTCGTGTTGTCGGCGAACTGGTCGACCGCGCCGATCGGGGGCAGCGCGGCCACTTGCGGATCGCGGATCGTCTCTTGCAGTGCGGTCGCGAAGCGGTAGCCGCCGATGATGCGGTACGGGCGATCGTGGAAGTGCCGCACCGTCGGATCGACCCACTCGGTCATCCCTGAGTCGTTGTGCAGCGCGGCGACGATCTCGTAGGCGGCGCACAGGTGTTTCTCGCGGTCCTGCCAGCTCGTCGCGGCGAGCGTGGCGCGCAACTCGGGGCCGAGTTGGTCCGCCGCCGGCAGCTGTGAGAACGCGGTACCGAGCCACTTGGCGTAGGGCGGATGGCGGCGCTCCATCAGCAGGCACAGACGGATCAGGTCACGGCACAGGCGCGCGGCCAGGACGGCGGATCCGAGCTCGTCGCCGACCTCGCCGCAACGCCCGACGAAGTGCTCCTCCTGCCCGATCCGGGTCCACTGGCAGGCGAGCACGTACCGCCACAGGTCGTCGGGATACCAGGCCAGCGCGTCGATGACCGGGCCCAGCTCGCCGAGCCCGTCGTGGAAGACCGCTCCCCCGGTGATTTCGAGCAGCGATTGCGTCGGGATGCGCAGCCAGTCCGCGACCGTCACCCCGGCGCGGGGATCGAATCCGAGGATGCCGGTCAGGAACGCGCCGAGGTCTCCTACCGTGACGTGATGCTGTGCGGGCGCGTTACGTCGCGAGTACCGCACGGGATAGCCGCGGAAGGTCTCTGGCAGGCGGTCGTCGAGCAGCCGCGTGAGCTGCCCGGCCAGGTGTTGGTCCTCGGGCCGCAGGAACACTTCCAGCCGCGGGCCCCAGTCGTGATCGACCGAGCGTTCGGTGTCGTAGCCGACGACCTCGGAGCCGGTTCCCAGGAGCGCCGCCGAGTGCTTCAGGGTTCTGTTCTCGAGTTCCGCGTCTGCGTGACCGAGTTCCGCGTGACCGAATGCCGAGCCAGCCGGCTCGGCGGCCGCCTGGTCCAGCAACGGCCGCACGAGCTCGGTGTAAAAGGCCGCGGAAAGCTCGCGGCCGGACAGATATGTCATCGTTCCCCGTTGTCGCCGTGCTGCTACTTCAAGCCGTGCTACTTCTTCAATCCGAGTCGCTGTTCGGCCGTGGTCCAGTCCGAGGCGATCGCCTGCTGCGCCGCGGCCAGAGTCACTTTTCCAGAGCAGACCGCGTCGTGCAGGTCGTTTTCGACCGTGTCCTTGGCGTTCGGGACCTTCCCTATCTCCGGCCAGAGGTTCGCGGCGTCGTTGGACCCGCCGAGCTCCAGCGAGACCAGGTGGTCGAGTTCGGAGGTCGTCCCGGCGGTCACGCCGTACGCGGTGTAGAGCGTGTGCTTCGCCTTGTCGGTCTGGCCCGTCGAAGGCCGCACGGTCGCGGTGTAACCGCTGCGGCAGATGGTCGTCTGGATGTTCGCCTGGGTCACCGCGGGGTCGAACGAGCCGGGGGTGCACTGCGGGTCGGGGCGCGGTCCGGCCAGGAAGTGGCAGGTCGTTATCTTGATGGAGTACGTGACCTGCTTCGGGTCGTGCACGGCGAGCAGCCCCGCGGTACGCGGCTCGATCGAAGCGTTGCCGGACCCGGCAGCGGTAGGCGACGCCCCGCTCGATTCCCCTCCGCCGAGCTTCGACAGGGCCCCTGACTTACATCCGCTCACCGCCAGTAACAATACGATGACAGTCGTGGCCGCAGATACGGCCGTGGCGCGGAAACGCTGCGCACTACCCGAAGTTCGCCTCATGCCCGTCACTGTGGCAGATCCGCGGCTCCACGTCTCGCAGCGAATGCGGCCTCTTCGACGAGTTGCCGGGCGAATGCGGTGAAAGCCTCACCGAGGAAGTAGAAGTGGCCTCCGGGGAACATGCGCTGCCGTACCTGTCCGGTGGTTTCCCGGGACCACGCGCTCAGCATGTGCTTCGGCGCGCGCGGATCGGCGTCGCCGCCGAACACGGTCACCGGGCTGCTGATCGGCGGACGGTCCGGGTGCGGCGCGTACGAGTCGACCGCGCGCAGATCCGCCCTCGCGACGCGCAGGAAGTGCTCGACGAAGGCCGGGGCGTCCTGGATCCGCTCGGGCGTGCCGCCCATCCCGATCAGCTCGCTGAGCAGGGCGTCATCGTCGAGCTCATACAACCGGCCGCGCAGATGGGCCTGGAAGCTCGGGGCGGCCCGGCCCGACACGCCGACCCAGGCCGGCGGGCTGCTCGCGCCGTGCTCCAGCGCCCGCGCCACCTCGATCGCGAGCACCGCGCCCAGGCTGTGCCCGAAGATGGCGTACGGCACGTCGGTCCACGGCTGCACTTCACCGACGACGAGCTCCACGATTTCGGGCAGGCTCTGCCGCAGCGGCTCGGCGTGCCGCTTGCCGCGGCCGGGCAGGTCGAGCAGGACCAGGTCCCAGTCCTCCGGCAGCTCGCGGGCCAGCGGGTAGTAGACCGCGGCCGAGCCGCCGGCGTGGTGGAAGCCGATGACGCGCAGCGCCGGATCGTCCAGCGGGCGCGGACGGATGTAGCCGGAGGCAGTCGTCATGCGCCGTTCGCCTTGTCGGCCGGGACCCGCGCCTCGACGATCCGCCGGGTGAGCCGGTCGATCAGCACGCTGATCTGGAGGTCCTCGTTGAAGTCGTCCAGCGGGATCTCGACCTGGTAGCGCTCCTCGATGCTCATGGTCAGCTGCATCGCCGTGAACGAGTCCCCACCGACCTCCAGGAAGGTCTCGGTGTGGTCCAGCGCCTCCTCGGCGTGCATGATGTTCATCAGCTCGCTGATGAGGAACTCGTGGATGAGTTCCTGGTCGAGCGCCGTCTGCGCGGTCTCCGCGGTGTCGGCGGACCGCTCGGACGCGGGGGCTTCGTCGGGCGGCGCGGCGCTCTCGTCTGACGCGGCGGCATGTTGCGTGGGCACGGTGCGAAGTACTGGCTCGTCGATCCAGCAGCGCTTGCGGCGGAAGGCGTACGTCGGCAGGTCGCCGAGGATGCGCGCGCCTGCCGGGCGCAGGGCTTCCAGCCGCAGGTCCGCGCCGTCGACGAAGAGGGCAGCGAGCGCATTCAGCAGATTGGCCGGGCTCGCCGCAGCTTCCTCGGTGATCAGCGGGAAGACCCGCTCGCCCCAGGCCAGCTCGGCTGCCGCCGCGCCCGACGTCGGCGTGCGCTGCTCGGCCTTGACCCGAAGGCCGAGGCTCTGCAGCAGCCGCTTGATTCGCTCCGCCGGGGCCTGGTCCTCTCCCCCGATGACGGCGACAAGCTGCGGATAGGCGGCGATCAGCGCTTTGATTCCAGCGGACAGCCGCACCACGCCGGAGCCGACCCGCAGCGTGACCGAGGTCTGCGCGTTCTTCGCGGTGACCTTGCCGGCGTGCCCCACCGCGACGGCCAGCTTCTCGGCCAGCTCGCCGCCGCTGGTGCCGACCACGGCGATGCGGTGCTCAAAGGGGGCACGGCCCGCACGCAGCGTGTGCGCAGCCGCGGCCAGTTGTTCCTGCGGAGTACCGACGAGGTACGACGCGGTCGCGGTGACGAGTTCGGTGAGGCTGGTCGCGTTCTTCGCGGAGAGGGTCACAAGCTGCGCAAGTGCATTGGCGGCGGCCGGCGCTTCGGGCTGTCCCACAGGCGTATAGGCCTCCAGGATGGCGTGCGCGTTGGTTCCGCTCATGCCGAAGGCGCTGACTCCTGCGATGTGCCGCTCGTATTCGGCCGGCCACGGGGTCTGCGCGCGCGGCACGGTGAGCCGGACGCGGTCCCAGGGGATGTACTCGTTGAGCGGCCCGGCGTCCGGCGCGACGGCCACCGGGACCACGCCGTGTTGGAGCATCAGCACGACCTTGATCAGGGCCGCGATCCCGGCCGCGCCCTCCAGGTGCCCGAGCCGGGATTTCAGGGTGCTGAGCAGCGCGGGCACGGTCCGGTTCGGCGCCCCGGCGCCGATCACCGCGTCGAGCGCGCCGACCTCGATCGGGTCGCCGAGCGAGGTGCCGGTGCCGTGGGTCTCCACGACGCCGACCTCGTGCGCCGCGACGCCGGCGTCGGCGAGCGCGGCCCGGATCACCTCCTGCTGCGCGATCCCGTTCGGAACGGTCAAACCGGAGGAGGCGCCGTCGTGCATGACCGCGCTGCCGCGCAGGACCGCCAGGATCGGCCGACCCTCGCGCTCGGCGTCGTCGAGGCGCATCAGCACCGCGACACCGACGCCCTCGCCGCGGCCGTAGCCGTCGGCGGCGGCGGTGAAGGTCTTGGACCGGCCGTCCGGGGCGAGGGCCTGGTTCTGGCACAGCGAGACCATCAGATCCGGCGAGAAGATCAGGTTCGCGCCGCCGACCAGCGCGTAACGGCATTCCCCGCGCCGCAGTGCCTGCGCGCCGAGGTGCAGCGCGACGAGCGAGGAGGAGCAGGCGGTGTCGACACTGACTGCGGGCCCTGAGAAGCCCATCACGTAGCTGACCCGGCCGGCCGCCATCGACAGTCCGCCGCCGGTGCCGTAGTACGGGTCCACCTCGCGGTCGCCGGTGCGGTTGGTCAGCCGCTCGCCGTATTCCGAGGTCATGATGCCGATGAAGACCCCTGCGTTGATACGGTCGCGCCGCCGCACCGCGATTCCGGCGCGTTCCATCGCCTCCCACGCGGTCTCCATCAGCAGCCGCTGCTGCGGGTCGGTGGACTCGGCCTCGCGCTGGGACATGCCGAAGAAGGCCGGATCGAACTGGGCGATGTCGGAGAGGAATCCGGCGCGGTCGACGTAGGAGCGGTTCGGCGTGTTCGGCTTGGGGTCGAAGACGGAGCGCAGGCCGGGGCGGTCCTCGGGGATCTCGCTGACGACGTCGCGGTCGCCGAGCAGGAACTCCCAGTAGTCCTCCGGTGTGTTCAGCCCGCCGGGCAGCCGCAGCGCGGTGGACACGATCGCCAGCGGTGCGGTGCGTTCCGCCTCGAGCTCGCGAACACGAGCCTTGAGTTGCTTGGACAGCTTGAGCTGTTCCGCCATCAGGTGAAGCAGTTCCTTGTTGTCCATTTCCGTCCTCACAGTTCCATGGCGAGGTCGCGCCGGATCGCGTCGAGGAGTTCTTCCTCGGTCAGTTCGCGCTGGGCCGCATCCGGTTCCGGGTGCTGGTCAGGCGCTGCGGTCGGAGCCGGTGCCGGGTCCGGGGTTTGGGTCGCGCCGGCCTCTTCGCGCACGAGGGTGGCCAGATGCCGGGCGAGTTCCTGGATGGTCGGGTAGTTGATCGCCACCACGGCGGACAGGTCGTCGTCCATGGCGTGGCTGAGCAGGTCGCCGAGGTCGATCATCATGATCGAGTCCATGTCCATCTCCTCGAACCCGCAGTCGTCGTCCACCTTGGCCGGGTCGCCGAGCAGGTCTCCGGCGAAGCCGCGGACGGTGTCGCGGGCGAGGTCGTAGCGCTCGTCGGCATCCAGGGTGCGCAGCCGGTCGCGTAGCCAGCCGCGCGCCTTGCCGGACGCGTCGGTCTCCACAGCCACGCCGTCTGCCGCGTTGCCGTCTGCTGCGTTGCCGGCGGCCTGCGTGGACTCGGTCGCGGTCTCAGGGCGCGATCGGTCCTTCGTCAGGTGCGCGAGCAGCGCGGCGCGTGTGTGGTCACCGATCTGTTCGGCGTACTGCTTGAAGTCGGCGTCGATCGCAAGCAGCCGCGCGCTGGAGGTCGTCGCGGCCAGTGCGAGCACCGGCGCGGCGGCGGAGTCCGTCAGAACCTTGATTCCTAGCTTCTCGGCGGCGCGTCCGGTCGCCGCGTTGGCTGCCATGCCGCCCTTCGCGGTGGCGATCCAGGGTCCCCAGTCCACGCTCGTGGCGGGCACTCCGGCGGCGCGCAGGGTGTCCGCGAGGCCGTCGAGGAAGCCGTTGGCCGCGCCGTAGTTCGCCTGTCCTGCCGAGCCGAGCAGTCCGGCTGCGGAGGAGAAGAGCACGAACGCGGTCAGGTCGATTCCGGCGACCGCCGCGGCGAGCACTTCCGCCCCGCGCGCCTTGGCGGCGAAAACAGTGGCGAAGTCCTTGGCGGTCAACTGGTCGAAGGCGTGGTCCGCGGTCGCTCCGGCGAGGTGGAAGACCCCTGACAGCGGCGCGTTCTCGGTCGCCGTCGCGACCGCTCGGGCGACCGCCTCGGCGTCGGTGACGTCGCCGCTCACCGTTCGCACCGTCGCACCCGCGCCCTCGAGTTCGGCGATCACGCCGCGCGCGGTCTCGTCCGGCTCGGAGCGACCGACCAGCGTGAGGTGCCGCGCGCCCTGCTCGACAACGGTTCGCGCGACGCTCAGGCCGAGGGCGCCGAGCCCGCCGGTGATCAGGATGCTGCCGTTCCAGGTGGGAGGCTCGACGGCCGCGGGCGCCGGGATGAGGCGCGGGATGCGCGGGCCTTCGGCGTCCAGACGCAGCCGGGTCTCGGAGATTGTTCCGCCGGCCGTGCGGGCGAGGATCGCGGTGAGTGTGTCCGTCGACCAGTTCTCCCCCAGCTCGACGCGGACGACTCGGCGACGCGGCTGCTCGGCTTCGAGCGCCGCGAGCATGCCCCAGAGCGCTTCGCGGACCGCGGCGGCCTGCGTGCGGCCGTCGCCGAGGATGACGTAGGGCACCTCCTGTGGCGCGTCCTTGAGTGTGGCCCACAGGTCGAGCGCCGCTTCCTGGGCCGCGATCGCGTCGAGCGCGTCATCGAGGTCTGCGAAGCGGGCGTCGAGGATGAGTTCCGGTGCCGATCCGTTGCTCGCCGCCAGATCGCCGACAAGCGCGTGCCCGTCCGCGCGAAGCCGCGCCGCGAGAGCCTTGCCCGGTTCGTAGCCGTCGCCGAGTACTGCGATGCGCCGCGACTCGCTTGTCGGTGCGGGTTCCTCCGGGCATGCCACCCACGCGAGTTCGTAGGCGTTCGGCGTGCCCTTGCGCAGGCTCTGTCGCAGGACCGTGCGGCCGACCGGGCGAACACGGAAGCCGTCGGCGATGATCAGGCTTTCCCCGGCGGCGTTGAACAGGTGCAGGTCGGCGGTCTCGACGTTCTTGCGGCCGTTCGGCAGCGGCTTGGACTGCACGATCTGTACGTGGCTCCACAGCTCCCCGCCCGGCGCGGGCCGCCCCGGGAAAGCGATCTTGTCGATGGCGAACGGGATCGCGAGCGAGGCCGCCTTCGTGACCTGATCGTCGACCATGAACCCTGCGATGCTCTGGAAGTAGGAGTCGATCAGGCCGGGGTAGATCTCGTAGTTCTCCAGCGGTTCGGGGACCGGCGGTTGTGCGTACCGCAGCAACGCCTCGCCGCCGCGCAGCCAGATCTCGGCGATCCATCGGAAGGACGGGCCGAGGGTGTAGCCGAGTTCGCGGAAGAAGCCGTAGAAGGTCTCACCGGAGATGTGCCGCTCCGCGCTCGCGATGAACGCCTCGCGGTCAGGGGCCTGACGAGCCGTCGCGGAGGCGGCGCCGAGCAGCTTGGCGTTCAGGTGGGTCTCCCAGGTACCCCGGTCCGGATCCACCAGGCTGTGGATGGCGAGCGGGGTGCTGGCGCCTTGGCTCTCGTTCAACAGCAACTGGACGTCGTACTGCTCGCCGTCCTTGATGACGAGCGGGAGCCGGCATACCAGGTCGCTGATCGCGACCGGCTTGCCGTTCCCACCGACGGCGGAGAGGATCGTCGCCAGGTGCGAGGAGGCCGGGACGAGTACGGTCTCTTCGATCCGGTGGTCGCCGAGGTGCTTGGGGAAGGCCGCGGTGCGCTCGAAGGCGAAGGCACGGCCCTTGATCGCCGGGGAGCGCAGCTCCACTCCCCAGTGCTTCGGCTGGTCCTTTGCCGGGACGACCGGCTCGACAGCCGCGGCGGCCTGGACCGGCTTGACCTTGGTCCAGTAGCGGGTATCAGCGAACGGATACAGCGGGGCGTCGGTGCGGCGGTTGCCGGTGGCCGCGTGTACGGCCGGCCAGCCGAGGTCCTGGCCCTGCCGGTACAGCATTCCGGCCGCCGTCAGCATGATCGCGCGGTCGGGAGCGCCGCGGTTGAGGGAGGGCGCGGCGCCGCCGTGCGGCACGAGCTCGGCCGCGGTGATCATGTTGATCAGGGTCTGGTCGGGACCGAGTTCGAGCACTGCGTCGATGCCGAGTCCGGCGAGCTGCTGTGCGCCCTCGTGGAAGCGCACCGGCTGGCGCACGTGCCGGAGCCAGTATTCGGCGTCGAAGTCGTCCGGGCCGCCGACCTTGCCGGTCAGGTTCGAGATGACCGGGGTGTGCGGCCGGTTGAAGGTCATCGGCGCGGTGATGGACCGCAGCTCGGGCAGCATCGCGTCGATGAGCCGGGAATGTGCGGCCGCTGAGATGGTGAGCACCCGTGCCTTGACCTCCTCGGCGCGCGCTCGTTCGGCGACGGTCTCGATCTGGTCGGGCAGCCCGGCGACGACGATGGACTGCGGTCCGTTGATCGCGGCCACGTCGCAGTCGGTGCCGCGCAGCCAGCCCTCGACCCGCTCCAGCGGCGCGGCCAGGGAGAGCATCGCGCCGCTGCCGGTGCCCTGCATCAGCCTGGCCCGGTTGACCACGAGGGTGAGGCCGGTCTCCAGGTCCATGACTCCGGCGTAGACCGCCGCGGCGATCTCGCCGACGCTGTGGCCGGTGACGACGGACCCTGTCACGCCCCAGGACTTCCAGAGCGCGGCCAGGGCGAGTTCGAGCGCGACGGTGGTCGGCTGGGTGAACCGGATCTGGTCGATCAGCTCCTCGTCGGCGCCGTAGAACATCAGGTCGAGCAGCGAGATGCCGAGTTGCGGCGCGGCGATGACGTCGCAGGCGTCGATGGTCTCGCGGAAGACCGGCTCGGTCTCGTACAGCTCGCGGCCCATGCCGAAGTACTGGCTGCCCGCGCCGGAGAATAGGAAGCCGACCTTCGGCGGTTTGGTGCGGGCCGGCTCGCCCCTGCGCCCAGCCTCGGGACCGTCCCCGAGGGCGTCGCCGCCATGCCCGCGAAGTGCCGCGAGCAGTTCCGCTTTGTCCGCGCCGAGCAGCAGCCTGCGCAGCGGGAAATGCGCGCGGCCGGAACCCGCGGTGGTCGCCAGGCTGGCGAGTTCTTCCTCTGTCGCGCTCGCCAGGCGGGCATCCCAGAGCTCGGTGAGCCGGCGCAGGCCGGCGGGGTCGGGCGCGGAGATCGGCACCAGGTGCGGGACCGTCTGTTCCCCCTCGGCGACGGGCTTCGGCTTGGCCGCCGCGCCTGCCGCGACCGACGCCGCCTCCGGCGCCTCACCAAGGATCACCTGCGCGTTCGTGCCGCTGAAGCCGAAACTAGACACCGCCGCGTAGCGGGGCCGGTCGCCCGTGCGCCAGGAGGTGAGCGCGTCCACGACGCGGATGTTCACCTCGTCCCAGGGGAAGAACGGGTTCAGCGTCTCGGCGTGCAGACTCGCAGGGAGCTGACGGTGCCGAAGCGCGAGTACCGTCTTGAAGACCCCTGCCATGCCCGAGGCGGATTCGCAGTGCCCGATGTTGCTCTTGATCGAGCCGACGTGCAGCGGTTCGCCCGGCTTGCGGTCCTTGCCGAAGACGGCCCAGGCGGCGTTGAGCTCGATCGGGTCGCCGAGGGAGGTGCCGGTGCCGTGCGCCTCCAGATACGACACCGCAGCGGCGTCGATCCGCGCGTCGGTCAGCGCGGCGGCGATGACCTGCTTCTGCGCGGCTCCATTGGGCACGGTGAGCCCGGAGGACGCGCCGTCCTGGTTGACCGCGCTTCCGTGCAACACAGCGAGTACGCGGTCGCCGTCGCGCTGCGCGTCGCTGAGTCGCTTCAGGACGAGCACGCCGCAGCCTTCCGCGCGGACGAATCCGTTGGCATCGGCGGAGAAGGTCTTGCAGCGGCCGTCCGGCGAGAGCATGTGCGCACGGCTGATCGCGACCGAGCACTCCGGCGACACGATCACGTTCACGCCGCCGGCCAGCGCGCGATCGGTCTCCCCAGATCGCAGGGACCTGATGGCGAGATGTAGGGCGACCAGGGAAGACGAGCACGCGGTGTCTACAGCCATCGCCGGGCCGGAAAGCCCGAGTAGGTAAGAGATCCGGCCTGCGGCGACGTTGAGTGAGGTACCGCTGCCGAAGTAGGCGTCGAGCTGGTTCAGCCCTCCGCGCTCAAGCAGCCGGGAGTAGTCGGAGTTCGTGACGCCGACGTACACGCCGGTCTTGCTGCCCTTGAGGCTCTTCGGGTCGATCGCGGCGTCTTCGAGGGCGTGCCAGGCAGATTCGAGCAGGAGGCGCTGTTGCGGGTCGAGGCTCTCGGCCTCGCGGGCCGGAATGCCGAAGAAGGAGGCGTCGAAGCGGTCGATGTCGCGCAGGAAGCCGCCCTGGTCGGTGCTGATGGTGCCGACGCGCAACGGGTCGTTGTCGTGCAGTGCGGCGCTGTCCCACCGATTAGCTGGCACCGGTCCGACCGCATCGCGGCCTTCGCGCAGCAGCTCCCAGAGCTCGTCGACGGAATCGGCGCCGGGGAAGCGGCCTGCCATGCCGACGATGGCGATCGGCTCGGCGGGAGACGCGATCGTCCCAGGTGACGACTGTGACGCGGCCGATTGTCCCGCTGTGGCGGACAAAGTCTGCGCCACAGCGGCTGTCGGCTGCATCGCGCTGCGCGTGGGACTGGACGCCTGCGTAGCTGGGGGCACCGGCTTCGCTGTCACATTCGCCGGTCCTGCCGCGACCTTCTTGGCGATGTGCTCCGATAGTGCGGTGAGGCGTGGATTGTTGAAGACCTCTGCGACACGCAGCTTCACGGCGAATGCCACGGACAAGTCACGTGCGAGGTCGACAGCCATGATGGAGTCGAGGCCAAGATCGAAGAACCCTGTGTCCGGTGGCACCGCGCGGCCTTCGGGGTAGCCGAGCGTCTTGGCCAGCATGCGGCCGATGTGCACGGCTGCGGCTTCGCCGCGCGCATTCTCGGGGAGCGCCAGCAGCTCGTCACGCAGCGGCGTCGACCCGGCAGCACCCGCCGCGCCGGTCGAACCATCCGCGCCAGCAGCCACGCCGGTCGCGCCGACAGCAACGTCCGCCCCGAGCGCGCCGCCGGCATCCCGAACGTCGTCGAACAAGGCCCTGCGACGCAGCGTGCCCATCACGGTCGTGAACCGGGACCAGTCCACAGGGCAGGCGATCAGGAACCCACCCGGACTCGCAGAGCGAGCGGCCAGCGTCGAGCAGCCGGTCGCCGGGTCCATCTCGATGATGCCGACTCGGCCGAGGTTTTGCCGTCCGGCCTCGTCAGCCATGCCGTCGAGCGCCCACGCGCCGTATGCGATGGCCGTCGCGGGCAATCCCGTGGAATCGCGGTAGGCGGCGATCGCGTCGAGGCCACCGTTTGCCGCGGTGTACGCGCCGCGGCCCTCGTGTCCCCACAGCGCGGAGGCCGACGAGGTCTGCGCGAAGAAGTCCAGATCCCAAGTACGGTCGCGGCTCAGCAGGTGCAACCACCAGGCGCCGGCGAACTTCCCGCGCAGTCCGTCGGCGAAGTCGGCGGCCGTAGCCTCGGCGAGCGGCTTGTGCGGCAGGCCGCCCGCCGTGTGGATGATGCCGCGCACCGGCGGCAATCCACCGTCGCCGTCGCAGGCTGCTGTGATAGCGGCGGCGAGGCTCGCGTGGCTCTCGACGTCCGCACTGCTGTACACGACCCGCGCGCCGAGTGCACGCATGTTGCCGAGCGCGGCGGCAGCTGCGGCGTGCAGGTCGGCCTCGGGCGTGCGACCGAGCAGGAGCAAGTGACGGGCGCCGCGCCGGATGAGGTCGAGCGCCATCTCGCGCCCGATGCCGCCGAGCCCGCCGGTCAGCAGGTAGGTCGCGTCCGAGTGAACCGGCAGCTCAGGCCGCCAGTCGGCCGCGACCGGTCGGATCCGTGCACCGTAAGCGCGACCCTCGCGGACTGCGAGCAGGTCGTCGGAGGCTGCATCCGGCGCTGCGTCCGAACGCGAGCTGGCGAGTGAGAGAGCGGTGCTTGCATCGTCCGCGGTCGGCGAGGCGGGCAGATCGATGACACCACCCCAGGCAGAGGAGTATTCGAGCCCGAGGACAGGCAGCAATCCGTGCAGCAGGCCGTGGTTTCCGGCGATGATCGAGTCCTGGCCGGTGACCTGTCGCGTCGCGCGAGTGAGTGCGTAGACCTGGCCGGCGAGACCGGAGTCGGCGAAGGCGCGTACCGCGTCGGTGACCGCCGCGCACAGCTCCGCTCCTGCCGCAGTGGGATTGGACGCCTCCACAACGGCTGATGTCTCGGGCAGCGGCGTCGCCTTCTGCGCAAGAATCAAGCTGATCGGTCGGCTTTGTCCCGCCCCCGCCCCCGCACCCGCCTCCGACTGCGCGCCGCGCTCTTCCCAAATCGCGGACCAGTCCGGCGCCGCCGGGCCGATAATCGCATGTGTTAGCCCGTTTGCCTCAGCGCTGGCAGCCAATAGTTCGATCAGCTCGGCGTCGTCGCCGGCAAGGACGACCTCCCGGTCCGCGCCTTGCGTTTGTCCCGCTGAGCCGGACAACTCTTGCCAGTCCAGCTCGTGCATCGGGACTGCGGATTGCTCGGCGAACGGCGCATCCTCGCCGGGGGCCTCGACCTCGACGTTCTCTGCCGCCGAGTCCTCGGCTGCCGGGCCCTGCGCACCGCCGCTGATCAGCAGCGGCACGCCTTCCGGGCCGAGGATGTCGCGCTCCCACGGGTAGGTCGGCAGCGTGATCACCTGGCGTGGCAGCTGCGCCAATCCCGCCAGCTCGGGCAGTTGCGCCACAGCCGCGCCCTCGCGGACCGTGACCGCTTTCGAGTTCTTGCCGGCCGCGAGCGCCCGCAGCGCGTTGAGCGCCTTCGCCGGAGTCGGCGCGGCGACGCGTGCCACAACCGGGTGCCGGGTTCGGCCGTGCGTGGTCGTGTATGCGAACGCTGCGTACTGCTCGCTTGGCAGGTGCGTGAGGCGTTCGGCCAGGCGCCCGGCGAGTTCGTGCAGCGCGCTTTCGCTCTTCGCGGAAAGTTCGAAGCCTGCGACGTCACCCGTCGCCGCGTCGGCGCCCGGCCGCGTTCCCGTCGCACCCGTCGCAACCGCGTCGGCCGGACCGAGAATCACGTGCGCGTTCGTGCCCACGATGCCGAACGAGCTGACGCCGACGTGGCTTCCCGCGGCGCTGCGGTCCCAGGGCTGCGCGCTGCCCGAGACCGTGACGCCGGTACCGTCGAGGTCGATGCGCGGGTTCAGCGTCCTGAAATGCACCAGCGGCGGGATGATCCCATTGCGCAGCACGAGGATCGACTTGAGCACGCCAGCAATCCCGGATGCCGCCTCCAGGTGGCCGATGTTCGCCTTCACCGAGCCGACGTGCAGCGGAGCGCCGCCGTTCTTGCGGCCGAGCGCGGCGACGATCGCGTCCATCTCGATCGGGTCGCCGAGCGCCGTGCCCGTGCCGTGCGCCTCGATCAGGCCGATGTCGGCCGGTGCGAGTTCTGCGTCCGCGAGCGCGGCTTCGAGTACTGCGATCTGGGCCAGGACGTTCGGCGCGGTGAAGCCCGAGGAGCGGCCGTCCTGGTTCGTGGCAGAGCCCTTGATTACCGCATGGATGCGGTCGCCGTCGCGGATCGCTTGGTCGAGCCGCTTGAGCGCGATGACGCCGGCGCCCTCGCCGCGTACGTAGCCGTTCGCGCGCGCGTCGAAGGTCTTGCACCGGCCGTCGGGGGCGAGCGAGCGGGTTTGCGCGATCAGCTCGGTCGAGCCCGGTGAGAGCACGAGGTTCACGCCGCCGGCCAGCGCGACGTCGATCTCGCCGTGTCGCAGTGCCCTGACCGCCTGGTGGATCGCCGTCAGGGAGGAGGAGCACGCGGTGTCGATCGCGACCGCCGGACCGGTGAATCCGAGGACATACGCGATCCGGCCTGCCGCGAAGCTGTGGCCGTTGCCGGTCGCCCAGTACGCGTCCGGCCCGCTGCTCTTCCAGTCCTGATAGTCCTGCCGGCCGGTGATGCCGACGTACACGCCGACCCGCGCGTCGCGCAGGTTATCCGGCGGCAGCGCCGCATCCTCCAGCGCCTCCCACGCCACCTCCAGCATCAGCCGGTGCTGCGGGTCGACGGCGCGGGCCTCGCGCGGGCTGATGCCGAAGAAGTCGGCGTCGAAGCCGAGCACCTCGTCCAGGAAGCTGCCCAGGTTCGGCAGCTTCGCCCACTGCTGGGCGAAGGGCGCGAGGCGCTGCTGCGGCCGCGGCCGGATCAGGTCCCGGCCGGACTCCAGCGCCTCCCAGTAGCCGTCGAGGTCGTGGACGCCGCCGGGCAGCCGCAGGCCGGCGCCGACGATCGCGATCGGCGGCTTGCCGCCCTGCCCCGCGTCGAGCTGGGCGCGCAGCCGCTTGATCGTGTCCAGGGCGCGGGACA
Source organism: Actinocrinis sp. (assembly GCF_035650855.1). Classification (GTDB taxonomy): domain Bacteria; phylum Actinomycetota; class Actinomycetes; order Streptomycetales; family Catenulisporaceae; genus Actinocrinis. Next base: position 34,296 of record NZ_DASRGV010000134.1, read on the forward strand.
GCGGGGTGACGGCGCTCGCCGAGCCGTTCTCGGTGCTGCTGCTCGGTTCCATGGCTGACACAGTCCTCGTCTTCGGCGGTGCGGGTGCGGGTGGTCTGGCGGCTCAAGCGGCGGCGGGTTCGGAAAGCCTTTCGCAGAGCACTTCGGAGAGGGCGCGGGTGCTGCCGTAGGTCCACAGCAGCGTCGGCGAGAGCTTGAGCCCGAACGCGGCTTCCAGGCGGTTGCGTAGCTCGAGGCCCATCAGCGAGTCGAGGCCCAGCGCCTTGAACGGGGTCTCCCGGTCGATCGCGGCCGGTTCCAGACGCAGCACACGTCCGGCCAGCTCGCGCACCTTGGCCTCGGCCAGCGCCGGACGGTCGTCGGGCGCCGCGGCCAGCAGCCCGGCCAGGAACTCGCTGCTGCCTGCCGCCGCGCCGCCGCCGTCCTGCGCCGCCTGGCGCAGCGTTGACCAGCTCTTCTGCGCGGCTGTCTCGGGGTAGGCGTCGAACCACTGGCGCAGGTTGAGCGGCACGTAGCCGACCACCTGCTGGTCGCGGCCCAGGAAGCGGGCGAGGGCCGGCCATGCTTCCTCGGCGGTGAATCCGCCCATGCCCCGGTCCGAGAGCCGCGCGCCCCGGTTGGCGTCCGCGGCGGCCAGTCCGATGTCCTCGAACGGCCCCCACTGGACGCTCAGGCCTGGCAGGCCGCGTCGGCGCCGTGCCTCGGCGAGCGTGTCCATGTACGCATTCCCCGCCGCGTAAGCAGCCTGACCCGCGTTGCCGATCAGCGCGGCGGCGGAGGAGAACAGCACGAAGAGGTCCAGCGGGTCGGCCACGGTCGCGCGATCCAGGTTCCGCGCGCCGTCGACCTTCGGGGCGATCACGCGGTCCAGCTGCTCGGGCTGGAGGTTGAGGATCGTCGCGTCATCCAGCAGTCCGGCCGCATGGAAGACTCCGCGCAGCGGTGGCAGTTCGGAACGCAGCGCGGTGAGGGCGGCGTCCAGGGCGTCAGCGTCGGTGACGTCGACGGCGACGGTCCGCACCTGCACGCCGCGCTCTCGCAGGGCGCTGATGCGCTCGGCCGCGTGCTCGCTCGGCGCGGATCGGCCCAGCAACGCGATGGCACCTGCACCGCGGTCGGCCAGGTACTGCGCGAGCGAGAGGCCGAGCGCGCCGAGTCCGCCGCTGAGCAGGTACGTGCCGTCGGTCCGGAATCGCCCCGCGGGCAAGGGTTCCGGGGCGACCGAGGTGACGGTGCCGGGATCGACGAGCACGAACTTGCCGATGTGCGAGCCGTGCGACATCGCGCGCAGCGCCTCGGCGGCGTCGGCGAAGCGGTACGGGATGGTCGGCAGCGGCTCGATGCCGCCGTCCTGGACGAGCTTCCAGACGTCGGCCAGCAGGCGGGCAAAGCGCTGCGGCCGGCGGGCCATCAGCCCGGCGAGGTCCACCGTGGCCAGGCTGATCCCCTTCTTGAAGGCGGTCAGCGCGATCGCCCGGCCGTTGTAGATGTCCTTCTTCCCGACCTCGACGAATCGTCCGTCCTCGGCGAGAACGTCCAGGCCGAGCGGGATGGCGGCGCCGGTGAGCGAGTTGAGCACCACGTCGACGCCCCGGCCGCCGGTGGCCGCGAGCACTGCCTCGCCCCACTCCAGGCTTCGTGAGTCGAAGACGTCTGCGATGCCGAGACCGCGCAGGAACTCGCGTTTGCGCTCGCTGCCCGCGGTGGCCAGGATGCGTGCGCCGAGGCGCTGGGCGATGCGGACCGCGGCCAGGCCGAGACCGCCCGCTGCCGAATGGATCAGCACCGACTCGCCGGGCTCCAGCCGGGCCAGATCGACCAGGCCGTACCAAGCGGTCGTGACGACCAACGGCAGCGCGGCGGCCTCGGCGTCCTGGATCCCCGCGGGGACGCGCCGCGCGTGGTCGGCGCGCACGGTGACGTGTGAGGCCGCTGCGCCGAAGGCGCAAGCGACGACGCGATCTCCGACTTCGAACTCGGATACTCCCTCGCCGAGCGCGGTGACCCGTCCTGCGGCCTCGCCGCCGAGCAGGTCGGCGCCGCCCGACGGGTCGGGGTAGGTGCCCATCGCCTTCATCACGTCGATGAAGTTCAGCGCGGTGGCGGTGACTTCGATCTCGATCTCACCGCGGCCGGGCGCACACCGGGTCAGCGGCCGGTAGACCATGCCGTCCCAGAAACCGGGCCGCGATGCCGCGAGACGGAACGGCTGCAAGACGGTGCGCCACGGCGCGGACGGTGCGTCGTCCTCGTCGTACGCCGCGGATTCGCCGCGCTCCAGCCTGCCGACGTAGCGGCGCTCGCCGCGCAGGGCGATCTGGTCCTCTCCGGAGTCGGCAAGCAATTCCGTGGCGAGGGCGCGCGCGATGGCAGCGGCGTCGTCGGACGCTGAGATGTCCAGCAGGCAGGGCTGCAGCTCGGCGTGCTCGCGTCGCAGGACCCTGGTGAATCCCCAGAACAGCGCCGCGCCGGGATCGGGCTGGTCGGACGCGGTGACCGCTTGGGCATCGGTGGTGAGCACCGCGAGGCGCGGCGGAAGCGGCAGGTCGAGCACGCTGCGCACCAGTGCCGTCAGCGCGAGCAGGGCCTCGCGCTGCTCGGTGAGTCCGGCGGCAGCCGGCGGTGCGACGAAGACGACTGCGTTCGGCTGGCTGCCGGAGGAGCTCAGCTTTTCGCTCCAGGCGGACGTGTCCTGGGCGCGCTCGCCGGTCAGCCCGACGCGGGCGGCGGTCTGTCCGGCAGCGGACAGCGCGGCGGAGAGGGACGAACCGATGCCGGTACCGTCGAAGACCTCTGCGACGATCCAGTTGCCCGGCTCCGCGGACGCGGCTTCGCTTTCCTCCGCCGCGGGTAGCGCCTCGGCCCGGAAGGCGAGCCGGTGCACACGCTCGGCGTCGCCGTCATCCAAGGCCGCCGACTCCAGCGCCTGGAGCGTCAGCCCCTCCATCGTCAGCAACGGCTGCCGGTCGGCGTCGTATACGAACACGTCGATGTGTGTGTCGTCGCGGCGCACCGCGTACGACCATGCGTCGAGCACCGGTTCGGCCAATTCCTGGACGACGTGCACGCGCTCGACGGCCACCGGGACCACGGTCGCGGCGCCGTCCACCAGCGCCAGTGAGACCTGTAGCGCGGCGTCCCAAAGCGCCGGGTGCAGGTTGTGCGCGCGGGCACCTGCGCGACAGCGGTCAGGCAGCCGGATCTCGCCGAGTGCGGCGCTGGCCGCTTCGTCAATGTGCAGGCTCTGCACGCCCTGGAACGCGGGACCGTAGTTGAGGCCGCGAGCGGCGCAGCTTTCGTAGAACTCGGTGACGTCGATGGCCTCGGCGCCTTCGGCCAGCTGCACGGGGAAGTCCCGGACCGTGGGCGCATCGGATCGCGGCTGCCGAATGCGGGCCGAGGCGTGCTCGGTCCACTCCGTGGCGCCTGGTGCCAGTGATTTGAGAATGAAGCTGCCGCCCTCGGTCACGTCGTCCCGCCATACCGCGCTGACCTTCGCCGGTTCGCCCGCGAGTGTCAGGTCGCTGCGAAAGGCGAACCCGTCGAGCGCGCCAGGGACGGAGCCCGCCCTCGCGCGGGCCGCGCTCATCGCGAGCGCCATCATCGCCGCGCCGGGAACGACCACCGCGTCGTGCACCTTGTGGTCGGCCAGCCAGGGGTGTTCGTCGACGCCGAGGTCCAGCGTGCCGTGCCAGGTGTCGTGTTCCGAGACCGCAGGTGCCAGCGCGAATTCCAGGCCGCCCGACACGCCGGCGCGCCGCCGTCCGGCCGGAACCCAGTAGCTCGACCGCTGCCACGGATACGGAGGGACCTGAACCGTACGGTCGGCCGACACGGCGGCGAACGGTTCGAGCCCTGAGACGTAGCCGCGGCCGAGTGCCAGCGCGAAGTCGGCGGCCGAACCCGTATCGCGGCGCAGCGTGGACAGGACCGCCGGCGGCTCGGAGCGCAACGCGGCCAACTGCTCGATCGCCGGGGCGAGGATCGGATGCGGGCTGATCTCGACGACGTGGGTGACCGTGTCGCCGAGGAGCGTGGCGTCGTCGAAGAGCTTCGACATCGCGTCGGCGAACATCACCGGTCGGCGCAGGTTGTCAGTCCAGTACTCGGCATCCATCTCGGAGCCGTCAAGCATTTCGACGCGCACGGTGGACATCAGGGCTATGTCGCCCTTGCGTGGCCGCATCGATTCGAGGGCGGTGAGCAGGTCGGGCCGCAGCTCGTCCATTTGCGGACTGTGCGAGGCGTAGTCGACGTTCACCAGGCGGCAGAAGACGCCCTCGCCGTCCAGGATCTCCTTGAGCGTGAGCACGGCCTCGGTCTCGCCGGACAGCACACACGAGCTCGGGCCGTTGTTCACGGCCAGGGAGACGAGTTCTTCGAACCCTGCCAGGGCCTCGCGCGCGCCCTTGACGTCCAGATCGACCGCGAGCATCCGGCCCTTGCCCGAGGCGCGCCGCGCGATGGCGCTGCGCCGGGCCATCGCCAGCGCCCCGTCCTCGTAGGAGAGGATCCCGGCGAGCGTCGCGGCGGTCACCTCGCCCTGGCTGTGGCCGATCACGACGTCCGGTTCGACCCCTGCTTCGCGCCACAGCTCGGCCAGGCCGAGGGACATCGCCCACAGCACCGGCTGGAGCATGTCGATGCGGGTCAGCCACTCCTCGTCGGACTCGCCGGCGATGATCGAGGGCAGGTCCCAGGCGAAGTACGGCTTGAGCGCTTCGGCACAGCGGTGAATCACGGCCTTGAACGTCGGGCTGTTCGCGTACAGCTCGCGACCCATGCCGGACCATTGCGCGCCCTGGCCGGGGAATACGAACGCGATCTTGCCGCGCTCGCGCGCCCGGCCGCTGACCACACCGGGAATCTCAGCCTCCGGATCCTCGGCGAACCGCGCCAACGCCCCGGCGACGTCCTGCTTCGAGCCGGCGAATGCGGCCCGCATCGGGAAGTGGTCCCGGCGGTGGGCGAGGGTGCCGGCGAGGGTAAGCAGGTCCTCGGGAGTCTCGGGGAGGGTGGCGACCAAGTCGGCGGCTCGCTGCTTGACCACGTCCTCGCGCTGGGCGGACAGCGGGAGCAGAATCGGCGCCAGTGCGTCGGTATCCGAATTCGCTCCCTGCGCCGGGGCACTACTCGGCGGCGCGGTCATCAGCACCGCGTGCGCGTTCGTGCCGCCCCAGCCGAAGGAGTTCACGCCGACGTACACCGGGCCGTCCTGCGGCAGCTCCAGCGGCTCGCGCACGACGCGCAGATTCAGGTCGTCGAAGGGGATATCAGGGTTCAGCTCGTCCGCATGCAGGGTCGGCGGCACGACGCGGTGCTCCAGCGACAGCACCGCCTTCACCAGGCCCGCCAAACCGGCCGAGGCCTCCAGGTGTCCGATGTTCGTCTTCACCGAGCCGATGCCGACCGGCCCGAGCGCCCGGTCCCGGCCCTGCCCGATGACCCGTCCGACGCCGGTCGCCTCGACCGGGTCGCCGCGGCGCGTGCCGGTGCCGTGCGCCTCGATGTACGCGAGCCGGTCCAGCGGGATCGCGCCGTCGCCGTAGGCCAGCCTGAGCAGTTCCTCCTGGCCCTCAGCGCTGGGCGTGACCAGGCTTTCGCCGCCGCCGTCGTTGTTGACCACGGTCCGCACGATCACGCCGTGGATCCGGTCGCCGTCCGCCAGAGCCTGCGACAGGGTCTTGATGTAGAGCGCGACGACGCCTTCGCCGCGCACGAAACCGTCGGCCTTCGCCGAGAAGGCGTGGCACCGGCCGGTCGGCGAGAGGCCGCCGAAGTGGGTCAGGTTGATCGAGACGAAGGGGTCGAGGATGAGGTTGACGCTGCCGACGATCGCGCCGTCGATCTCGCCCTGCCGCAACGCCTGCGCGGCCAGGTGCAGCGCGACGAGACCGGATGAGCACCCTGTCTCGACCGTCAGGCTCGGGCCGCGCAGCTTGAGGAAGTAGGAGACGCGCGCCGCGGCCACGTCGAGCGCGTTGCCGACCGCGCTGTGCTGCGTCGCGCCCGCGCCGCGCTCCTTGCGCACGATCTCGTAGTCGTGCCAGGACGCCCCGACGTAGACGCCGGTACGGGTCGCGCTCAGCTTCGCAGCCTGCTGACCCGCGTCCTCTAGGGCCCGCCAGCTGGCCTCCAGTATCAGCCGGTGCTGCGGGTCGATGTCCTCGGCCTCGCGCGGGGAGATGCCGAAGAAGGTCGGGTCGAACTGGTCGACCTCGTCGAGGAAGCCGCCGACCGCCTGGATCGACTTCTCCGGATCCAGTTGCGCCGCCGCGTCCCAGCGGTCGGCCGGCACCGGGCGGATCGCGTCGCGGCGCTCGGTCAGCAGCCGCCAGAACGCGTCGGCGTCCGGGGCGCCCGGGAAGCGCCCGGCCACCCCGACGACGGCGATCAGCCGGTCGGGATCGTGGCCGTGCGCAACGGCTTCGGCTTCGGAAGTCATCTTCGCTCCGCTTTCCCCTCGGTCTCAGGCCACCGTCGCGGCCTGCTGATTCGCGGCGCGCAGGTCGACCGGGTCGACGCTGTGCTGCGCGTTGATCACCTTGTCGAGCATGCGGTACTTGTTCGGCAGGGAGTTGAGAAGCCGGTAGCGGGTCCGGCGGACCGCCAACGCCATCGCGCTGGTCTTGGCCAGCGCTCGCTCCTGCATCCGCTGGTGCTTGACCACCAGCGTCTTGTGTGCGCGCCTGGCCTCCTCGAAGTCGGCGAACCGCGCGGCCGGGATGGAGCCCTTGGTCTCCGCGAGG
>NZ_DASRGV010000135.1:0-13612 GCF_035650855.1 Actinocrinis sp.
CGCTGCCGGTCATGGAGGGCAAGGCGGCGCTGTTCAAGCGGTTCGCCGGGATCGACGCCTGGCCGATCTGCCTGGACACCCAGGACACCGAGGAGATCATCCGCACGGTCAAGGCGATCGCGCCGGGCTTTGCCGGGATCAACCTCGAGGACATCTCGGCGCCGCGCTGCTTCGAGATCGAGCGGCGGCTGCGCGAGCAGCTGGACATCCCGGTGTTCCACGACGACCAGCACGGCACCGCGATCGTGGTGCTGGCCGCGCTGACCAACGCGCTGCGCGTGGTGGGTAAGGACATCGGCCAGGTGCGGATCGTCGGCTCGGGCGCGGGCGCGGCCGGAACGGCGATCCTGCGGCTGCTGCGCGACGCGGGGGCGAAGGACATCACGGTGGCGGACTACCACGGCGTGGTGCACGCGGGGCGCGACGACCTCGGCAGCCCCGACTCGGATCTGCGCTGGGTTGCGGAGAACACGAACCCGGGCGGCTACACCGGGACGCTGCGGGAGGCGCTGGCTGGCGCGGACGTCTTCATCGGGGTTTCCGCGCCGAACATCCTGACCGGCGACGACATCGCGACGATGGCGCCGGACGCGATCGTGTTCGCGCTGGCCAACCCGGATCCGGAGGTGGATCCGGCGGCGGCACAGGAGCACGCGGCGGTGGTCGCGACCGGCCGCAGCGACTTCCCGAACCAGATCAACAACGTGCTGGCGTTCCCCGGGGTCTTCCGCGGCCTGCTGGACGCGCACGGCCACAAGGTCTCACAGGCGATGCTGCTGGCCGCGGCGCGCGCGTTGGCGGATGTGGTGAAGGAGGAGGAGTTGAACGCGAACTTCATCGTGCCGTCCGTCTTCAACCCTGAGGTGGCGCCCGCAGTGGCGGCGGCGGTCCGCGAGGCCGTCGACGGGAAGAAGTAGAAGTAGCCGGAACAGACGCAGCCCCGGCCTGCTCATCAGAAGACTGATGAGCAGGCCGGGGCGTTTTGCGGGCGGGCGACGCGGCCGAAAGCGCGCCTACTGCTCGGGGGCGGGCAGCAACCGCGACGCGAAAGGCGCTAGCGGCGCGATGGTTGCGGGCGGGCGGCGGGCGACGCGGCCCGAAACCGGGCCTACTGCTCAGGGATGAGCAGCAACCGCGACGCGAGAGGCGCTGGCGGCGCGATGGTTGCGGTTGGTCGGCGGGCGACGCGGCCGAAACCGCGCCTACTGCTCAGGGATGAGCAGCACCTTGCCGGTGGTCGCGCGCGAGGCGAGCGCCGTGTGTGCGGCCGCGGCTTCGGCGAGCGGGTAGCGGGAGCCGATCGTGATGTTCAGCTTTCCATCGGCGATCGCGCCGAGGAGTTCGCCGGTGCGCCACGCCAGCTCCTCCGGGGCGGCGATGTGGTGCGTGAGCGTCGGGCGGGTGATGAACAGCGAGCCGGCCGCGTTGAGCCGCTGGAGGTCGAACGGCGGGACCGGGCCGCTCGCCGCGCCGTAGAGCGCCAGCAGGCCGCGCGGGCGCAGGGACGCGAGCGAGGCGTCGAAGGTGGTCTTGCCGACCCCGTCGTAGACCACGTCGACGCCGCGCCGGTCCTCCGTCAGGTCGCGCACCGCGCCGGCCAGGTCGTCGACCTCGGTGTAGCGGATGATCTCGTCGGCGCCCACCGAGCGCGCCAGCTCTTCCTTCTCCTTCGTGGACACCGTGCCGATCACCCGGCCGCCGCGCGCCTTGATCATCTGGGTGAGCAGCAGGCCCATGCCGCCCGCGGCCGCGTGTACGAGCGCCGTGTCCCCCGCCTTGACCGGCCAGGTCGACGTCGTCAGGTAATGCGCCGTCAGACCCTGCAGCATCGCTGCGGCCGCCGTCTCCAGCGGGATCTGCGGCGGGACGCGGACCGCGCGGGTCGCCTCTACGAGCGTGCGCTGCGCGTAGCTGCCGCTGACGCTGTCCACCGAGGCGACGTGGTCGCCCACACTGAAGCCGGTCACTCCCTCGCCGACCGCCTCCACCGTGCCGGCGAACTCGGCTCCGGGAGTGAACGGCAGCGGCTTCTGATAGACGCCGGTGCGCAGGTAGATCTCGATGAAGTTCACGCCGACCGCGGCCACCTTGACCAGCAACTGGCCAGGTCCCGCGTGCAGCCGCGGCCCCTCGGTGTACTCCAGCACCTCAGGGCCGCCGGTCCTGCTGATGACGATCGCGTTCATGCGCGCCTCCGCGTTGGTCGATGGTTATCGAACCAAAGAGCGTGCCGGGCGGCGTTATTCCGGGCTGTTGCGGGCTGTTGCAGTCGTCCGGTCTCGCTCGTCAGTCGGTGAGGAACTCGCCGAACTCGAATCGGGCGCCGAGCGCGTTGAGCTTGTCCGCGAAGTCCTCGTAGCCGCGGTTGATCAGCGAGATGCCGTGCACTGTCGAGGTGCCCTGAGCCGCGAGCGCCGCGATGAGGTACGAGAAGCCCGCGCGCAGGTCCGGGATCTCCAGCTCGGCCGCGTGCAGCTTGGTCGGCCCGGAGATCACCGCCGAGTGCATGAAGTTGCGCTGGCCGAACCGGCAGGGCGTGCCGCCGAGGCATTCGCGGTACAGCTGCACCTGCGCGCCCATCGAGATCAGGGCGCTGGTGAAGCCGAGCCGCTTCTCGTACACCGTCTCGTGCACGATGGACAGGCCCTGAGCCTGCGTCAGCGCGACCACGAGCGGCTGCTGCCAGTCGGTCTGGAAGCCGGGGTGCACGTCGGTCTCCAGCGCCAGCGCCTTGAGCGCGTCGCCGGGGTGCCAGAACCGGATGCCCGGGTCGCCCGGAGTGTCGTCGACCTCGAACGCGCCGCCGACCCGGCGGAAGACGTTGAGGAAGGTCATCATCGAGCCCTGCTGCGCGCCGCGCACCAGGATGTCGCCGCCGGTGGCCAGCGCCGCGCAGGCCCAGGACGCCGCCTCGAGCCGGTCCGGCAGCGCGCGGTGCGTGTAGCCCTCGAGCCGGTCGACGCCGGTGATGTGGATGACCCGGTTGTCGAGCACCGAGATGATCGCGCCCATCTTCTGGAGGACCGCGATCAGGTCGACGATCTCCGGCTCGGTGGCCGCGTTACGCAGTTCGGTCACGCCTTCGGCCAGCACCGCGGTCAGCAGCACCTGCTCGGTGGATCCGACGCTCGGGTACGGAAGCGTTATCTTCGTGCCGCGCAGCCGCTGCGGGGCCTGGATGTGCAGGCCGTCGGGCCGCTTCTCGACCACGGCGCCGAACGCGCGCAGGGCGTCGAGGTGGAAGTCGATCGGCCGGTCGCCGATGCGGCAGCCGCCGAGGTCCGGGATGAAGGCGTGGCCGTTGCGGTGCAGCAGCGGGCCGCACAGCAGGATCGGGATGCGGCTCTCCCCGGCGTGCGCGGCGATCTCGGCGTGATCCGCGGCGTCCACCGAGGTGGGGTCGAGGACCAGCTCGTCGCTCACGTCGCCGGTGCGTACGGTGACGCCGTGCGCCTCCAGCAGGCCGGTGACAATGCGCACGTCACTGATCCGCGGGACGTTGCGCAGCCGGCTCGGGCTGCTGCCGAGCAGCGCGGCGACCATGGCCTTGGGCACGAGGTTCTTCGCGCCGCGCAGGGTGACCTCGCCGGTCAGCGGCGTGCCGCCGGTGACGTGGATGCGGTCTGGCCGCGGCGCGAGGGCGCGGGCGGCGTGTGCGACCGAGTCGGGCACGGGCGCGGCGAAGGGACGGGGCAGGGCGGTTGCGGGTGCGCTGTTCATGGCTCCGTGTCTGCTTCGGCCCGCGGACGGGCTCCTCAGGACTTGGAGTCCCGACCCGTCCTGCTTCCGGCGGCCCTCCGGATCTCGGGGCGGAACAAGCGGTAAGTCTGCCAGACGCGCAGTGCCCGGTTCCAACACCGCTATGCGGCGGTTCGAACAAGCGCATCGCCGGCCCCCGGACCGGCCATGGCCGCCGGATCAGCGCGGAAACGGCCGGAAACCGGCCGATCGGCCACGTCAGGTTCGGTAAGAAGAGTGAGCGGCGGCGCGGATCCGACGGCGGGTTAAGGCCCCCGCGCGCGGCCGACACCCGATCGCGACCAAGACTCCGCGCTGGATGATCCTCCTGAGAAGATGGCTCCATGACCGAGGTCGCATTGACCGGGCGACTGCTGATCGCCACGCCGCTGCTGGTGGATCCCAACTTCGACCGGACCGTGGTGCTGGTGCTCGATCACGACGGCGACGGCACGCTGGGCGTGGTGGTCAACCGGCCGACGGCGGTGCCGGTGCGCGAGGTGCTGCCCGCGTGGAGCGAGCTGGCCGAGCCGCTGCCGATGGTGTTCCAGGGCGGCCCGGTGGCGCTGGACTCGGCCCTCGGCCTGGCCGAGCTGCGCTCGGTGCCGCGGCCGGGTGCGGGCGAGCCGCTGGGCTGGCGCCGGGTGCACGGCGATCTCGGCCTGGTGGACCTGGACATCCCGCCGGAGATGCTGGCCACCGAGATATCGGCGTTCCGGGTCTACGCCGGATACGCGGGCTGGAGCTCGGGGCAGCTGGAGCGGGAACTGGCCCAGGGCGCCTGGTACGTGGTCGATCCGGCGCCCGGTGACGCTTTCACGCTCGACCCGGATCGCACCTGGCGGGCGGTGCTGCGCAGGCAGCGCGGCGAGCTCGCGCTGCTCTCGACGTTCCCGGAAGACCCGGCGATGAATTAGATCGTCCGTTGTTACTTCGTATCGCCAACTGCTCCACAGCGAGGCGGATGCACTCGTAGACTCGCCTCATGAGTACGGCAGAAAAGCTCTCGGGTGGCACCGCCACTATCACCGACGAGCGGGTCGAGTACAGCACCGACAACGGTGATCACGAGCGGTTCTCCCACTACGCGGAGAAGGACAAGATCACCGAGGCGCTGGTGCTCGGCACCCCGGTGACCGCGCTGTGCGGCAAGGTGTGGGTGCCCAGCCGCGATCCCAGCCGCTTCCCGATCTGCCCGACCTGCAAGGAGATCTTCGACGATCCGAACTTCTTCTACGACGACGACAACGAGTCGTCCGAGGCCGGGGAGAAGTAGCGGCGATGGGATCGGGGACCGTGGTCGCCGAGCGGGCGGTCACGTTCCCCGGCTCGGTGCGTGAGGCGCTCGACGTCCTCGCGGCCTGCCCTGACGCGACCGTGGTGGCCGGCGGCACCGAGGTGATGGCGCTGGTCAACGCGGGCGCGCTGGTCCCGTCCCGGCTGGTCGTGATCGACCGGATCGAGGAGCTGCGCGGCGTGTGGTTCGCCGACCAGGAGATCGTGCTGGGCTCGGCGACGACGTGCACGGATCTGATGCACAGCGATGTGCGCGGCGTGCTGCCCGCGCTCGCCCAGGCGGCGCGAGCGATCGCCGCGCCGGGGATCCGCAGCCGGGCGACGCTGGGCGGCAACCTGCTCTCCGGCAAGCGGTCCGGCGGCCCGACCGCGCCGGCGCCGACCCGCGACCTGCTGACGGTGTTGGTCGCGTTGAACGCGGTGGCGGTGTGCCGGTCGGTGGACGGCTGGCGGCAGATTCCGGTGCTGGAGCTGTACGCGCGCGACGGCGGCGTGGACCTGCCGCCCGGCGAGCTGCTGACCGCGCTGCGGGTGCCGATGAGCGGCGGTCCGCAGGGCTTCATGAAGGTGGGGACGCGGGCCGGGGCCGCGCGTCCGCTGGTGACCTTCGCCTTGGCGGCGGACCTGCCCGCCCGGACGGTGACTTGCGCGATCGGCGGATTCTCCCCGGCGGCGGTGCGGGTGGACCACGCCGGGCAGTGGCTGGCCGAGCATGTGGACTGGGAGAACGGCGCCATCCCCGATCCGACGACGTATCCGCGGTTCGCGCGGCTGATCGCGGAGGGCCTGGTGGTCCCCGGTTCGGCCGGCCCGGCGGGCTGGACCACGGCCACGGTGCCGCAGGAGTACCGCGAGCGGGCCGCCGAGGTCTGCGCCCGGCGGGCGCTGGTGCGGGCGCTGCCGCCGGCCGGCTGGCTGGAGCAGGTGGCCGAGTACCAGCAGCGGGCCGAGTTCCTGCGGCACCGGGCGAAGGTGGAGCGCGCCGAGCGCGGCCTGCCCGCCGAGCCGCCGGTGCCGGGCCAGGGAGCCGGGTTCGAAGGGATGCGCGGTGAGTGAGCCGGGTTTGAGCGGTCCGGGCCCGGAGGAGTCGGGCGTCCTGGGAGCAGGTGGATCAGGCTCAGGTGGCACGGGCTCGGCTGGGACACAGTCCGGCGCCGTGGCGTGGGCGACCGCCGGCTTCGAGCTGACCGTCAACGGGGTCGCGCAGCCGGTCTCCGACGCGTGGATCGGCGAGAACCTGCTGTTCGTGCTGCGTGAGCGGCTCGGGTTCACCGCGGTGAAGGACGGCTGCGGCGAGGGCGAGTGCGGGGCGTGCACGGTGCTGATGGACGGTCAGCCGACCGCCGCCTGTCTCGTTCCCGCGGCCGCGGCGGCCGGACGCGCGATCGAGACTCCGGAGCTGCACGCGGTGCCGCAGCCCGACTCGGTGGCCTGCGCGCTGGCCGCGCACGCGGGTGCGGGCTGCGGGTTCTGCCTGCCCGGGATCGGGATGGAGCTGCGCGCGCTGCTGACCCGCAACGCCAAGCCGAGTCCGGCGGCGATCCGCGAGGCGCTGAGCGGGCACCGCTGCCGCTGCCTGCCGCCGGAGCGGTTCATCGCGGCCACCGACCAGGCGGCCACGGCGCTGGCGCGCGAGCAGGCGCGGGCCCAAGCCCAGGCCGAGGCCCTCACACAGGCGGAACTGGACGCGCAAGCGCAGCCGATGCGCGAGTCGCCGGTGCTGAAGTCCGCGAACTACGGGCGCGTTCCGGCCCAGGGCAAGGGCCGCGCCCATCCGGCCGGCGAGCATGAGCAGTCCGGGGTGCGGGCGTGACCACCCCGACCTCGCTGCCCGGCTTCCTGATCGGCGAGCAGCTGCCGGAGCGATCCGAGGACACGGCGCAGCCGATCGAGTCCGAGCTCGCCGAGTACGGTCCGAACCTCAGCGAACCGAGCCCGGCGGCCGGGGACGGCGTCGGGAAGGTCGTGCCGACGGCCAAGGCCAACGGCCGCTATCCGTACGCGGCCGACTTGGGCGTGCCCGGCATGCTGTGGGCGGCGATGACGCGCAGCCCGCATCCGCACGCGACCATCGTGGGCTGCGATACCGAGGCGGCCAAGGCGCTGCCGGGTGTGCACGCGGTGCTCGCGGGGCCAGACCTGGGCGTGAACCAGGTCGACTACCTGGGGCAGTGCGTCGCCATCGCGGCCGCTGAGCATCCGGCCATCGCTCAGGCCGCCCTGAACGCCATCGCGATCGACTACCGGCCGCAGGAGCCGCTGACCGATCCGCGGCAGGCGTTCAACGCCGCGCCGATCCATTCGGACGGGAACGTGGCCGCGCACCGGTTCTTCAGCACAGCGCACGATGTGACGGCCGCTCAGCCGCGCAAGCCCTCGCCTTCGGCGCGGCGCGCGGAGGCGTTGCGGGGTTTGACGGGTCCGCACGCGCAGGCCGTCGAAGAGCCCGAGGTGCCGCCGCGCAGCGTCTCGGTCATCCACGGGTACGAATTCGCCCGGCCCGCGGACTGGCCTGCCGGTCCGGGCACCGTGTTCGCCGTGCCGCACGGAGACGGCGTCGAGATCCACACGCTGAGCGTCGATCCGGGCCGGGACCGCCGCGCGCTGGCCGCCGCGCTGGGCCGGCCCGAGGCGGAGATCCGGCTGGTGCCCGCGCCGTTCACCGGCGGCGCCATCGCGGATGACGCGGACCTGCGGGTGGCCGCCGCGCTGCTGGCCGCGCGCACCGGTCGGCCGGTGAAGGCGGTGGACGGCAGCGTCGGGCACTGGCCCGCCGGTACTGCCGAGCCAGCGGCCCGGGTGCACGCGATCCACGTCGCGGACGAGGACGGCACGCTGCGCGAGGTGCGTCTCGAGCTGGTGATCGACGGCGGCGCGGAGCCCGCGGCGGCCGAGGCGCTGCTGGACGAGTACTGCCGGCTGGCCGCGGGCCCGTACCGGGTGCCGAAGGTGGAGGTGCAGGGTTGGGTCGTGCGCACGCACAACCCGCCGCTCGCGCCGTGGCCCGGAGGCGGCGCGGCGCTCGCGGCCGTGGTCGCCGAGGCGCAGATGGACGCGGTGGCCGCCGAGCTCGGCATGACCGGGCTCGAAGTGCGGGTGAAGAACCTGATGCGCACCGGGGACAAGCTGCCGGACGGCCGCAAGGTGGTCGCCGCGGACATGCTGCCGGAGCTGGTGACCGCGGTGCTGGACGCGGCGGTGCCGCCGTTCCCGCCGGGCCCGGATGTGCGTGAGTTCCCCGGCACGGTGGGGCGCACCGGGGAGATGACCCGGCTGCGGCGCGGGGTCGGCGTGGCGCTGGCGATGGTCGACCTGGTGCCGCCGGGCCTTGCCGAGGAGCTGGCCACGGCGCAGGTGGCGCTGACCTCGGATGTGCACGGCCCGATCGCGCACGTCAGCACGTCGATGGTGGACACCGGCGCCGGGCAGCACGCGCTGCTGCGGCGGATCGTGCGCGAGGTGCTGGGCGTGCAGCGGGTGCTGGTGCGCCGGCCGACCGCGCCCGGGGCGCTTCCGGCGACGCCGCTGGCAACGGGGCGCGCGGCTTGGCTGCACGGCATGGCGGTACAGCGGGCGGCGCGCGCGGTTCGTTCGCAGGCGCTCGCGGCGGTCGGCGCGGAGCTGGCCATCTCGCCGGAACTGCTGGAAGTGCGTGGCGACCGCGTCGTGAGCTACGACGGCATGCTGTCGCGGCCGCTGGACGCGGTCTACCGGGCCGCGCTGCGCGGCGCGGCGGTGTACCTCGCGGACGGCGAATTCCGGGTGCGCGGCTCCGGGCCGGCCGAGCCGGGCGTTTTCGTGCCGGAGCCCGGGCAGGCGCATGTGGCGTTCGCGGTTCATCGGGCGGTCGTCGACGCGGACACCGAGCTCGGGTTGATCCGGCCGGTGCGGGTGACGGCGGCGCACGACGCGGGCCGCGCGCTGGTGCCGGGGCGGATCGAGGCGGCGATCGCGGCCGGGGTGATGTCGGCGGCCTCCGCGGTGTTCGCGGACGAGGCTCCGGCGGCCCGGGCCGAGGCCGGGGCGCTGGCCTGTGCGCAGCTGCCGAGCGCACTGGATCTGCCGGAGGTGGACGTGCTGCCGCCGGTCCAGTCCTCGATCGGGGAGCTGGAGACCACGGCGCTGCGGCGGCGCGGCTTCTCGGCCCCGCTGCCGCTCGGCTACCAGCCGGTGGGCCGGATCGCGCACGCTGCGGCGGCCGCGGCGCTGGCCTGCGCGGCGCGGGACGCGTTGGGCGCGCACCGCACGGCGCTCCCGATCCGGCCCTGGGAAACCGGCCGCGACAGATAAGCCTCCTTACAGCCCCTTGCATGCGTAATGGCTGAAAACCACTTGCGCCCATGACGTAGGCTGGAGAGATGGCCAGCTTCGTCGAGACCTCACCGGACCCCGTGCAGATCACCGAAACCGTTCCGCTCGACGGGCTGTTCTCGTCCAAGTACCTGGCCGTCACGATCGGCATCATCGCCTCGGTGCTGCTGACCGCGTTCGAGGCGATGGCGGTCAGCACGGCGATGCCGGTCGCGGTCGCCGACCTGCACGGCCTGCCCTACTACTCGCTCGCGTTCAGCGCCTATCTGACGCTGAGCCTGCTGGGCATGGTGCTGGCCGGGCAGCGGGCCGACGCTCGCGGGCCGCGGCTGCCCTACCTCGGCGGGTTCGGCCTGTTCGGCGTCGGGCTGCTGGCGGCCGGGACCGCGACGAGCATGGCGCAGTTCGTGCTCGGCCGGGCGCTTCAGGGTTTCGGCGGCGGGCTGATGACCGTCTCGCTGTACATCCTGGTGGCGAGGGCATATCCGGAGCGGCTGCACAGCAAGGCGTTCTCGGTGATCGCGAGTTGCTGGGTGCTCCCGGCCATCATCGGGCCGTTCATCTCCGGGGTGCTCACCGAGGACGTTTCGTGGCGCTGGGTGTTCCTCGGCGTCGCGGCGCTGATCGCGGTGCCGCTCGGCTTCCTGGTGCGACCGCTGCGCAACGTGCCCGACCTGCCGGCTGCGCCCGAATCCGCGGACACCGCCTCCTCGAAAGACACGGCCGCCCGGCAGCGCACGGTGCGGATCTGCGCCGCGCTGACCGCGCTCGGGGCCGGGCTGTTCCAGTTCGGCAGCCAGCAGCTCAACTGGGTCGGCGCGGTGCTGGTGCCGCTGGCGCTGGTACTGCTGGTGCCGAGCGCGCCGAAGCTGCTGCCGCGCGGCATCTTCCGCGCCGGGCGCGGGCTGCCGACCGTGGTGGCGATGCGCGGGCTGATGGCCGGGACCTACTTCGGCATCGAGGCCTTCATCCCGCTGATGCTGGTTCAGGAGCGCGGGATGAGCGTGACTGCCGCGGGGCTCTCGCTGACCGGCGCGGCGATCAGCTGGGCCGCCGCGGCGTGGGCGATCAACCGGCCGTGGCTGCGCGCGCGGCTCTCCCAGGCCGGCATGGTGCGGCTCGGCGCCGGCATCACCACGGCCTCGCTGCTGCTCGCGATCGCGGCGATCAGCCCGCACGTGCCGCAGTGGACCGCCGCGGCGGCGATGTTCTTCGCCGCGGCCGGGATGGGCCTGGTCTGGCCGAACGTCAGCGTGCTGACGCTGGAGCTCTCGGATCCGGGCGACCAGGGCGCGAACGCCGCCTCGCTACAGGTCGCGGACGGGCTGAGCAGCACTCTCTCCATCGCTGTCGCCGGGGCCGTCTACCATGCGCTGCACACCTCGGCGGCCGCGGATCGGCCGGTGTTCGCGCTGATGTACGGCATGTTCATCGCCGTCGGCGCGGTCGCGTGGCTGATCGCGCCCCGGGTGCGGGTACGGTAGATCTCCGCGCTCGCACGCGCGGTGTCCGGCGGTAGGCGAACGAAGGGGGCAGAACTCTGAGCACGTCCGCAGCGTCCCACCTGTCCCCGGCCTATCCCGACCGAGCCCCGTGGGGCACCGCCGGGCGCCTGCGCGCCTGGCAGCAGGCCGCGATGGAGCTGTACTTGCGCAACGAGCCGCGTGACTTCCTCGCGGTCGCGACGCCCGGCGCGGGCAAGACCACGTTCGCGCTGCGCATCGCCACGGAACTGCTGGACCGTCACATCGTGCAGCAGGTCACGGTCGTGGCGCCGACCGAGCACCTCAAGCACCAGTGGTCCGAGGCGGCGAAGAAGGTCGGGATAGGGATCGACCCGACCTACTCGGGCGCGTCCGGCGGCACCTCGCGCGACTACACCGGCATCGCGGTCACCTACGCGGGCGTCGCCGCGCACCCGATGCTGCACCGGCGCCGCGTGGAGAATCGCAGGACCCTGGTGATCCTGGACGAGATCCACCACGCCGGGGACGCGCTGTCCTGGGGTGACGCGGTCTTCGAGGCCTTCGAGCCCGCCGCGCGCCGCCTGGCGCTGACCGGAACCCCGTTCCGTTCGGACACCGCGCCGATCCCGTTCGTGACGTACGCCCCGGACGCCGAGGGCGTGCGCCGGTCGGTCGCGGACTACACCTACGGCTACGGCGGCGCGCTCGCGGACGGCGTCGTGCGGCCGGTGATCTTCCTCTCCTACGCGGGGCAGATGCGCTGGCGCACCAAGGCCGGCGACGAGGTGGCCGCGAGCCTCGGCGAGCCGATGACGCAGGACGCGGTGGCGCAGGCCTGGCGTACCGCGCTGGATCCGGAAGGCAACTGGATGCCCGCCGTGCTGCGGGCCGCCGACCGCCGCCTCGACGAGGTGCGCCGCGCCGTCCCGGACGCCGGCGGGCTGGTCATCGCGACCGACCACAACACGGCCCGTGCCTACGCGAAGATGCTGCGGGAGATCTCCGGCAGGCCGACCACCGTCGTGCTCTCGGACGACCCCAAGGCCTCGAGCCGGATCGCGAAGTTCAGCGAGTCCGAGGACAAGTGGATGGTCGCGGTGCGGATGGTCTCCGAGGGCGTGGACGTGCCGCGGCTTGCCGTCGGCGTGTACGCGACCTCCATCTCGACGCCGCTGTTCTTCGCCCAGGCGGTCGGCCGGTTCGTGCGGGCACGGCGGCGCGGCGAGACCGCCTCGGTGTTCCTGCCCTCGATCCCCTCGCTGGTCCAGTTCGCCAACGAGTTGGAACTCGAACGCGACCACGTCCTCGACCGCAAGAAGCGCGGCGAGGACGACTTGTGGAGCGAGGAGGAGGACCTGCTCGCGGACGCCAACAAGACCAAGGACGAGGCGCCGCTCGAGGAGTTCACCTTCAAGGCGCTCGAGTCGGAGGCCAACTTCGACCGGGTGCTCTACGACGGCGGCGAGTTCGGCGTCGCGGCGGAGGTCGGCAGCGCGGAAGAGGCCGACTTCCTCGGCATCCCCGGCCTGCTGGAACCCGAGCACGTACGCACTCTGCTGCAGAAGCGGCAGGCGCGGCAGATCTCCCGGCAGCGCGGGTCGCGCGGCGGCGCGGCGGCCGTGCCGGCCGAGGAGCGTCCGGTGGTCAGCCACCAGCAGCTGCTCGAACTGCGCCGGGAGCTGAACAACCTGGTCGGCGCGTGGCACCACCAGACCGGACTGCCGCACGGGGTGATCCACGCGGACCTACGGCGCAGCTGCGGCGGCCCGCCGACCGCACAGGCCACGGCCGCGGAGCTGCGCAGCCGGATCGACACCGTACGCAAGTGGGCCGCGAGTCGCGCGTCGTGAGCGGCGAGCGGTGAGCGGTGAGGGCTGAGCGGATTTGACGAGCTTCTCGACCGCGCGGCCTAGACTCTCGCTGTGACGACGACCACGCACCACCCGGAGACCTCGCAGACCCTGGACCGGGGTCTGCGCGCGCTCGAAGAGCTGGCCGACGCACCCACGGGGCTCACCGTCACGGAACTGGCAGACCACCTCGGGGTGAATCGCACCATCGTCTACCGGCTGCTGGCCACCCTGGAGCTGCACGGTCTGGCCCGCCGGGACGCGGCGGGGCGGGCGCGGCTCGGCATCGGAGTGCTGGCGCTGGCCCGCCGCGTGCAGCCGCTGTTGCGCGACGCGGCCGCGATCCCGCTGCGCCGCCTGGCCGAGGAGGTCGGCGCGACCGCGCATCTGACGGTCGTCGACGGCACCGAGGCGCTGGCGGTCGCG
The DNA here is from genome assembly GCF_035650855.1 of Actinocrinis sp. Classification (GTDB taxonomy): domain Bacteria; phylum Actinomycetota; class Actinomycetes; order Streptomycetales; family Catenulisporaceae; genus Actinocrinis. Next base: position 13,088 of record NZ_DASRGV010000135.1, read on the forward strand.
GTGGTCGAGCCGACGTGGACGGACTACCACGTCGCGTACCGAGTGGGTTCGCGGCATCCGCTGGATCGGGGCGCGGCCGGCCGCGCGATCGTGGCGTACCGCGACAACGGGACGAAGACGTACATCGTCACGCAGGGAGAGCTGCAGGTCGGCGCGTTCGGCATCGCGGCGCCGCTGGTGGACGTGCCCGGGATCGAGGCCTCAGTCGGCGTGATCTCGTTCGGCGAGCTCGACCCGGCCCGCACCGGACCCCGCATCGTGCGCGCCGCCGCCGAGGTCGCCAAGGCGCTGCGCTGAGGCGGTGTCCCGATTGTCTTCGATGCTGTTCTGGTTGGCGACGGCGCAGGCCGGAGTCGAGCCCGGCAGCCGGTACCGGTTCACCGAGACGAGGTGATACGCGCCGGCCGCCAGCCACGAGATCGGCGGCACCAGCATGAGCGCGCCGATCGGCCGCCATGGCCAGCGCGAGCGCAGCAGGACCTGCGCGACCGCGGCCGCCCCGGAGCGGATCGGCGCGCCGGCCGA
>NZ_DASRGV010000136.1:0-9308 GCF_035650855.1 Actinocrinis sp.
ACTCCGACTCAGCCGACTCCGACCCCGACCGGTTGTGGCTGCCCGCCGCCCCCGCCGCCTCCTCCCACCACGCCGTGCCCGCCGTCCGGTACGACCACGTCGACGCCGACCAGCTCGGCGCCCGGCGGTACCCCGTCGTCCACCGTCTCTCCGACCAGCACCAGCTCGCACGGCGGCCCGAACGGCGGCACCAACGGGAACGGATCATCGGGTAAGGCGACCGGAGTTCTGGCGCACACCGGTTCCGGCGCGCTCGCGATGGCGCCGCTCGGTGCCGGCCTGATCGGCGGCGGCGTGCTGCTGCGCAAGCGCTTCCCGAGCCGCTCGCACTGATACCTAGATCTTCCAGCTAGACCTCCGCTCCAGGGAAAGGGCGCTCTGATCTGAACCCGCCCTTCCTCTCGTTCGCCCCGGCCGCCTCCGCGCCGGGGCGAGCGCCTTTTGCCGCCCGCTAGCACCCGTCCTTGACGCGCCCCGGCTAACCAACTTAGCTTTTCAGCTAGTAGACCAGTCAACCGGCCGCAGCGCCTGGGAGGTGCACGGATGCCGCGAGCGGGGCTCTCCCCCGACGCCGTCGTCGACGCCGCACTCGAAATCCTCGACGCTCGCGGATCCGAGGGCTTGACCCTGAAAGCGATCGCCGACGCCACCGGCGTGGCCGCGCCGTCCCTCTATAAACACGTGCGCGGGCTACCCGAACTGCGCCGGCTTCTCGCCATCCGCATCCTCAACGAGACGGCGGAGCAGATGGGCGCCGTCGTCATGGGACGGGCAGGAGAGGAGGCGCTGCAGGCCTATCTGACCGAATATCGGCGGCTGGCCAGCGAGTTTCCGCATCGGCACGCCTTGATCGAGCGCGCTTATTACGACGATCCAGCCTTCACGGCCGCCTCGGAACGGCTCGTCAATGTCGCCTACGCGGTCGTGCGCGGCTTCGGGCTCGCTGGCGAGGACCTCGTGCACGCCGTGCGCTGCGTGCGCGCGGCGGTGACCGGTTTCGTCAGCCTCGAGCTTGGCCTCGGCTATCGGGCACCCACCGAGACCGACGCCAGCTTCGCCTACCTCAGCCGCGTCCTGGCCACCGGGCTGCGCCCGAGCTCGACAGCAGCAGCGGCGTAGCCGATAGCCGCCCCGCACACCTCAGCCCGCAGTCAGCCCGCAGTCAGTCCGCCGTCAGTCCCGCAAATCGAGCGACCGGCGCACCGCCGCCCAGACCTCTTTCGCCGAAACACCCTGATCAAGCGCTTGCAGCACGGTGCGCCCGCCCAGCTCGCTCATCACATGATCGCGGGCGAACGAGTCCACATAGCCGGGCCCGAACTGCTCCGTCATCCGCTCCCAAAACAAGGTCAACCGCACCCCGGAAGCCTATCCGGCGGCAATCTGTCAGTGGGGGCAGGGAAGATGTCCGTATGGGTCTTATAGACGGGTTCGCGGAGCCGACGCGGCAATGGTTCAACGGCGCGTTCGCCGAGCCCACCGCCGCGCAGACCGGCGCGTGGGAGGCGATTCGCGGCGGTCACAACGTGCTGGTCATCGCGCCGACCGGCTCGGGCAAGACCCTGGCCGCGTTCCTCGCCGCGCTCGACCGGCTCGCCTTCGGGCCGCCTCCGCAAAGCGACCGCCAGCGGTGCCGCGTGCTGTACATCTCACCGCTCAAGGCCCTCGGCGTGGACGTGGAGCGCAACCTGCGCGCGCCGCTGGCGGGGCTGCGGCAGTCCGCGGTGCGCGCCGGACTGCCCGAGCCCGACGTGCGGATAGCGGTGCGCTCCGGTGACACCCCCTCAGAACAGCGGCGCAAGTTCCAAAGCAGTCCCGCGGACATCCTGATCACCACGCCCGAATCGCTGTTCCTGCTGCTGACCTCGCAGGCGCGCGAGGCGCTGAGCTCGGTCGAGACGGTGATCGTGGACGAGGTGCACGCGGTCGCCGGCACCAAGCGCGGCGCGCACCTGGCGCTGAGCCTGGAGCGGCTCGACCACCTGCTGCCGAAGCCCGCGCAGCGGATCGGCCTTTCCGCGACGGTGCGGCCGGCCGAGGAGGTGGCCCGGTTCCTCAGCGGCACCCGGCCGGCCACGATCGTCGCCCCGCCGACCGCGAAGAGCTTCGACCTGCGCGTAGTCGTCCCGGTCGAGGACCTGACCGCGCTCGAAACCGTGGACACCGATCCGGAGTCGGTCCCGGCCGACGAGGCCGGTCGGCGCAAGGCCTCGATCTGGCCGCATGTGGAGAACCGGGTGGCCGACCTGGTCGAGGAGCACACCTCCACCCTGGTCTTCGCCAACTCCCGGCGGCTGGCCGAGCGGCTGTGCAACCGGCTCAACGAGATCCACGCCGCCAGGATCGGCCTCGACCTGTTCGCGCCCGATCCCGTGCTGGTGCCCGCGGGCGGGTCCGCCGCCGACCTGGCACCCGGCTTCGACTCCGACGGTGACGCCGACGCCGATCTCCGTCTCGCTCCAACCGCCACCGCGCCCACCCGGCTGCCGGCCGAGCTGATGGGTCAGGCGGGCTCCGCTTCGGGAGCGCCGCCGCTGCTGGCCAGGGCGCACCACGGTTCGGTCTCCAAGGAACAGCGGGCCGAGGTGGAAGAGGCTCTGAAGGCCGGGCGGCTGCCCGCAGTCGTGGCCACCTCCAGCCTCGAACTCGGCATCGACATGGGCGCGGTGGACCTGGTCGTGCAGGTCGAATCGCCGCCTTCGGTGGCCTCGGGGCTGCAACGGGTCGGCCGGGCCGGGCACCAGGTCGGCGCCGTGTCCCGCGGCGTCATCTTCCCCAAGTTCCGCGGCGATCTGCTTCAGGCAGCGGTGGTGGCCGAGCGCATGCGCAGCGGGAAGATCGAGGCGATCGCGCCGGTACGCAACCCGCTCGACGTGCTGGCCCAGCAGCTTGTGGCGATGTGCGCGGTAGACAGCTGGGACACCGGCGAACTGCTGGACCTGCTTCGCCGGGCCGCCCCGTTCGCCACGCTGACCGAGTCGGTGTTCGAAGCCGTGCTCGACATGCTGGCCGGGCGCTATCCGAGCGACGAGTTCGCCGAGCTCAAGCCGCGCATCGTGTGGGACCGGGAGGCGGGCACGATCTCCGGTCGGCCGGGCGCGCAGCGGCTCGCGGTCATCTCCGGCGGCACGATCCCGGACCGAGGGCTGTTCGGGGTGTTCCTGGTCGGCGGGGACGAGAAGCGCGGCGGACGGCGGGTCGGCGAGCTGGACGAGGAGATGGTGTACGAGTCGCGGGTGGGCGATGTGTTCACCCTCGGCACCTCCTCGTGGCGGATCGAGGACATCACGCACGAGAAGGTGCTGGTCTCCCCGGCGCCGGGGCAGCCCGGCCGGCTGCCGTTCTGGAAGGGCGACGCGCTCGGCCGGCCGCTGGAGCTTGGGCGCGCGCTCGGTGCGTTCACCCGCGAGTTGACCGCGCTCGAACCGCAGGACGCGACCGAGCGGCTGCGGGCGGCGGGGCTGGACGAGTGGGCGGCGGGCAACCTGCTCGCCTACCTGTCCGAGCAGCGCGAAGCCACCCGGCACGTGCCCGACGACCGGACGATCGTGGTCGAACGTTTCCACGACGAGCTGGGCGACTGGCGCGTGGTCATCCACTCGCCGTTCGGGGCCCAAGTGCACGCGCCGTGGGCGCTGGCCATCGGGGCGAGGCTGCGCGAGGAGTTCGGGTTCGACGCCCAGGTCATGCACGGCGACGACGGGATAGTGCTGCGGCTGCCGGAGACCGACTGGGAGCAACCGTGGGCCGAGCTCGACGGAGACGCGGACCCGGCCGCCGACAGCCATGCGAATATCGAAAACGTGTTCGACTCCTGCGCACGGTTCCCCGCCGACGAAATCGAACAGGCGGTGACTGACCAGGTCGGCGGCTCGGCGCTGTTCGCCGCGCGGTTCCGCGAGTGCGCCGGCCGCGCCCTCCTGCTACCGCGCCGCCGACCGGGCCAGCGCGTGCCGTTGTGGCAGCAGCGGCAGCGCGCCTCGCATCTGCTCGCGGTCGCCTCGAAGTACGCCTCGTTCCCGATCGTGCTCGAGACGGTGCGCGAGTGCCTTCAGGACGTGTTCGACGTGCCCGGCCTTGTCGAGCTGCTTGGTGACATCGAGGCGCGGCGGGTGAGGGTCGTGCAGGTCGAGACCCCGTCGCCGTCGCCGTTCGCGAAGTCTTTGCTGTTCGGTTACGTCGCGCAGTTCCTCTACGAGGGCGATTCGCCGTTGGCCGAGCGCCAGGCCGCCGCGCTGAGCGTCGATCCCTCGCTGCTGGCCGAACTGCTCGGCCAGCCGGAGCTGCGCGACCTGTTCGACGTGGAGGTGCTTTCCGCGCTCGAAGCCGAGCTGCAACACCTGGCCACCGACCGGCCGGCTCGCGACGCCGAGGACGCCTCCGACCTGCTGCGCCTCCTCGGACCGCTGTCCACCGCCGAAGCTGCCCGACGCGGCGTCGAGGCCGACTGGCTCATCGCCCTGGAACGCTCGCGCCGCGTCATCCGGGTGCGGATCGCCGGCGAGGAGCGCTGGGCCGCGATCGAGGATGCCGGCCGACTGCGCGATGCGCTCGGCGTGCCGCTGCCGGTGGGCGTCCCCGAGGCGTTCACTGAGCCGGTCGTCGACCCGCTCGGCGATCTGATGGCGCGTTACGCGCGCACCCATGTCCCGTTCTCAGCCCGGCAGCCCGCCGAGCACTTCGGCCTCGGCGTCGCGGTGTGCGTCACCGTCCTCGAACGACTTGCCGCAGACCGGCGCGTCATCCGTGGCGCATTCCGCCCGGACGGCAGCGGCGACGAGTGGTGCGATGCCAGGGTGCTGCGACGTCTGCGCAGACGAACTGTGGCGGCGTTGCGGCAGCAGGCCGAGCCGGTCGGCCCGACCGCGCTGGCCCGGATGCTGCCGCTGTGGCAGTCCGTCGGCCAGCCGGGCGAGCGGCCGGACCGGCGCATGCGCGGCGTCGACGGCGTGCTGCGCGCCGTCGAACAGCTCGCCGGAGTCCCGGTGCCTGCGTCGGCCCTGGAACGGCTGATCCTGCCCTCCCGGGTGTCGGACTATCAGCCCGCGATGCTGGACGAGCTCACCTCGGGCGGCGAAGTGGTCTGGGCCGGAGCCGGCGCCCTCGCCGTGGACGACGGCTGGATCGCGCTCGCGCCCGCCGCGATCGCGCCGTTCGTACTGCCCGAGCCGACACCGCTCGACGACGCCTCACCAGCGCAATGGGCGCTGCTCTCCGCTCTGGAGCGCGACGCCGGCTTGTTCTTCCGCTCACTGGTCGAACACGTCACCCAGGCCGAGGTCCAGCGCTCGACTCGCGCCCAGGGGCAAGGCCCGGACTCCGCAGACCGCACCAGCGCGCCAGCCTCCCCGAATCCGCCCACCGATCCCGCTGACGTCCTCGCCGCGCTCTGGGACCTCGTCTGGGCAGGCCGCGTCACCAACGACACCTACGCGCCGGTCCGCGCGCTGCTCGGCTCGGGCCGCACCGCACACCGCGCGAAGCGCCCGACTCCGCGCGGCCGCTACGGAGCGTTGCGCTTCGCCGCGACCGTCCCGGCCGCGGCCCCGGTGCTGCCCAGCGCCGTCGCGGCCACGGCGGTCGGCCGCTGGTCGCGACTGCGCACCGCGATACCGTCCGCGGATCCGCGCGCACGGGCGGCCTCGGCCCAGGTGCTTGGCGAGGTGCTGCTGGATCGATACGGCATCGTCACTCGCGGCTCCGTGGCCTCGGAGCGGCTGCCCGGCGGTTTCAGCGCGGTCTACCGCGTCCTGTCGACGTTCGAAGAGGCCGGCAGGTGCCGCCGCGGCTACTTCGTCGAGGGCTTGGGAGCGGCGCAGTTCGCCGCAGATGGTGCGGTGGACCGTCTGCGCGCTCTGTCCGGCGACTCGGATCAGCCGACCTCGAATCGCACGCCCACCACGCTGCTGCTCGCGGCCGCCGATCCCGCGAACCCCTACGGCGCGGCAGTCCCGTGGCCGGACCGCCCGATAGGCCACGCACGGTCCACAGACGCCACCGCACACCCAGCCTCGTCATCGCCCGCGTCGCCCGAATCGCCCGTGATCGCGGCACCGGCCGCCCCAGGCCACAAGCCAGGCCGAAAGGCTGGGGCCCTGGTTGTGCTGGTAGACGGCGAGCTGGTGCTCTACGTCGAACGCGGCGGCCGCACGGTGCTCTCGTGGACCGACGTACCGGAAACGTTGGCCAGCGCCGCCAACGCGGTCGCCGCAGCCGTACGCGATGGCCGCGTCGGCGCGCTCACGGTGGTCACCACGGATGGCGTCCCGGTGCTCGCAGCCGGCTCCAGCGCCACGCCGACGCCGGTCGCCGCCGCGCTATCCGCCGCCGGATTCGCCCTATCCCCCCAAGGCTTGCGCTTGCGCCACTGACCCGCGCCGCCCTCAAGCCCGCCACAACCCCTCACACGCCCCGCAACCATTTGCCTGTCACCAACTGCCTCCACTGTCCCCGCCCCTCGCCACTCGCCCTCGCGTGCCCCCTCCCAAGCACCTGTCGCACTCCCCGCTCGCGACCCGCTCCACCCCATCACCGCCGCTCTGCGCGCACCGTCCACCGGTCCGGCCCGTTCGCCGGCGGCGCCGGGCGACGCTGCAGCCTGAACACGGCTGGCGTTCCGAACCGGCCGATCGACGCAATCACCAGCCAGTGTTCGACCTGCGCAGGCTCTTCCGGCTCGGGCGCGTCCTGGTCCCGTCCCGCCTGCCCGGACTCGACCGACTCACGTTGCCTCGGCGGCATCGGAGCAGCGTCCCGCAGCCCACGGCCAGCAGTTCCTTGCTCCCGTCCTTGCTCCCGCGCCGGGCCTCGCCCCAACCCCTGCGGCTGCTCGCCCTCCGCCTGGTCCCGCGCCGCCGCATGACGCCCTCGGCGCCGCGGCTCCACGTCGGGCTCGATCCAGCGGCCGAGGATCTCGTGCACCACGTAGAGCCGGCCGCCGAGCAGGAAGTACACCGGTCCATCACCGCCGCGAAGGACGTCGCAGGGTTCCGCGTCGACTTGTTCTGACATCGCGATCGTCATGGCTCCCCTGCCGTATGAGTGCGCGGACACGGTGGTTGTAGACCCGTCCCGGGTGCGGCGGACCGCAAAGGGGCACGTCGCGGACCCGCGCAACCGCGGACCCCCGGCATCCCCCAAGGCCCCGGAGGGGCCACACGTCGCCGCCGGCCGCAGGCTTCCCCGGTGCCTCCCTGCGCTCACAGCAGTGGACCAGCCCGGTGCGACTCGGGCGGGAGCGCGGTGACGCCCCCTGCGGACGGCGGCGACGCTTGTTCGAATCTTTGTTCGAACGAGTCCAACACTACCCCGCTCGGGTCCCGCCATCCAGCCGAATCTCGAATATTCGCTCGAATCAGTGACACGGCGCGGCAGACCCACACGTCACCGCAGTTCCACGCGCCGAAGCGCGCTAGGACCGCTCCGAGGACCCCCGTCGACCCGGGCGTGTCGCGCCATCGAACCGGAAACGACTACAGATCGTGCTCTTCCCTTAGCGCTCAGCCTGCGCCAACATGGAAAAACGGATCCGAAACCAAAAAACTATGCGGTCTCGAGTCCGATAGTTACCGAACCGTGACCAAACGTGTCCACAACCATTCGGGCACCAAGGTGGTCCTACTGGGTGGATCGGCGAGCTGCGAGGGTCTCCGCGTCGCCGGTTAACCCGGGTGGGGTGCACAGGGAGGGGACGTCGGCGCCGCCCGACACCGCAGGGGAGAGTGGTGTCGGCGCGCCCGAGGGGGTGCGGCGGGGTCCGCGCGCGCGTCGTGGGGGTGCGCGCTCGGACCCCGCCCGACACCCATCACCTAGCGTCACAGCCGCTCCGACCCACCGTCAGAACGGTCGTCCGCGAGTGCTGAGCGCGACGGCTCGCCCACCCACCGCCGCGCGATTGGCATTTGCCAGCCCTGGTTGGCAGTCGAACGCACGCCCTAAGCGCTGCCCCGATTGGCACGGCCAGCGCAGCGCATCCAATCGACTCGGCCCACGTCCACTCGAACGCTCGGCCAAGGAAGCGCCACCTGCTTTCCGCTCCGCGTCCGCGCGATCTGTCTGGATGCGTCTGAATGCAAGCGTCCGACTGCGCCTGGATGCGCCACGCGGCGCGGCCCGCTTGCCGAGTCGTCTCAGCTCCCCGCCTACGCCTGTCCGAGCGTCAGATTCGCTCACTCGATAGGGTTTAACTGTCTGTTTATCAGCCAGATGGAGTGATTCAACCAGCGTCGGACACGCCGCAGGGTAATGCTCCTTACGTGACCCGCATCGCATCGTTCGATGGACTGCCGGACCTGGGCTCGCTGGGCTTCACCGCCAAGCGAACCCGCGGGTCGCTATCCCGGGCCGTTTCGGGGGCGGCCCTGACGGCGATAGAGCGCAGGATCTCAGGGCTCGACATTTCCACTTCGGCGAAAACGCCATCCACCACTACGCCGTGGGCGCTGTCGGCCTTAGGTCTCGGGATCGGGTTGGCGGCCTCGGTAGCGGTCACGTCTGGCCTGGTCAACGCCGCATCCAGTGCCGCATCGACTGCTGTCGGCACGGTGTGGCGTGGCTCGCAGCGTCGCCGGGGAGTCCACATCAACCCCGCCGCGCTTCACCTGCACTGCACCACGGCTCGGCCACCCGAGGCCGCCGAGCCGGTCTCAGTGCTGATAGCGATGCGGCACGAGCCCGCTCCCGCGGTCGCCGCGATACGCGCCGCGCTGCGTCAGCGCGGGGTCGACCATCTGGACATCGTCGTGCTCGATGACGGCTGCCCGCAGGAAACGAGGACCGCTCTGCGGCGAGAGTTCGGCGACGATCCCCGCGTGCGGATCCTCGCCGCTGCACCGCTGCCTCGTGGCTGGTCGCCGCATGCGCACCGCTACCACCAGCTAGCTGTCGCCGCACGTGGCAGGGTTCTGATTTTTGCTGAGCCGTGCGCACCGTTGGGGCCAAACGCGGCCGCGGCTGCCACGGCACTGCTGCGTGGCGAGCAGCTCGACCTCGCGGTGCTCGACACCGGTCGGCCAGCGCCGAAGTCAGCCGATTCGCAATCCGCTCACGGCACCGACGCTCGGTCAGCCGCACCGCCAGCGGGAGAATCGTGGCAGGCGGAGGCGCAGCAGGCGCGGACTGACCGGAGCGGCCAAGGCTCGGTGAAGGGCGAAGCGAAGAGCGAGCACACACGCGTGCGCCAGGCGGCACACGGTCTGCACGGCCATCACCGTTCGGGCCGCGCGAATGGCGGCACCGGGCCGGGCATGGGCCCAGGCATGGGCACGGGTCGCACGCACCCGGGCCGGTTCGCTGTCGCCGTCGACGCT
>NZ_DASRGV010000137.1:0-8727 GCF_035650855.1 Actinocrinis sp.
GCGTGCGGGGATCGCCTGTCGAGGCATCATCATTCGTTCGGGTGGGTTTTGACGAAAGTCCGGGGCTGTGGGAACGCCGAGGCGTTGAATTACAGGGAAACCTGGACGCGGGCGGGTGGTGTGCCGTAGGCAGGGGTCTGAGCCGATGGGCTGGGAACGCTCCACGCACGGTGACGGGAAATCTCAGGAAACGGATGTCTACCCACCGGACGCCGCGTTGATCGGCCTGGTGCGCGCCGGGGACCTGGAGGCGTTCGACTCGCTCTATCGGCGGCACGCGGCCGTTGCACTGCGGCGCGCCTACTACTTATCACGCACCTGAGCCGGGGCTGAGGACCTTCGCGCCGAGGCGTTCACCCGGGTACTGTCGGCGATCCGCCATGGCAGCGGCCCGACCTCGGAGATGTTGCCGTATCTGCGTACGGTGATGCGGAACATCGCAGGCGATTCGGGCGCCGAGAGCGGCGCGATCTCCTGCTGGCGCACACCGTCGATGTGGTGGTCTCGGCGCAGCAGGTGACCCGGTGCTCGCGGCCCAGGAGCGGTCCATGGCCGCTGCCGCGTTCGCGGCGCTGCCCGAGCGATGGCGCAGCATACTGTGGCACACCGAGGTCGAGGGGCAGGGGCCCGGGGAGCTGGCCGCTGTGCTGGGCATCGAGGCCGGCGCGGTCGCGGCGCTGGCGTGCCGGGCCCGCGAGGGGCTCCGGGCGGCCTACCTGCAGGCGCACGTCTCCGAGATGGGCGATGCGGCGTGCCGACCGTACGTGCTGCGCCTGGGCGTGTATGCCCGCGGCCGGGTCGGGCAGCGCGAGGGCTCGAGGCTGCGCGACCACCTGCGCCGGTGCGCTGCGTGCGCTCGCCTGCACAGCATGGTCAGATATGTCAACGAGCAGCTGGGCGCCTCGACGCGGCCAATTACTTATCGCGCCGGGGCGAGCCGGGGCGCGAGCATGGTTGAGGCGTCCCTGCGGACCATGCTCGGGCGCTGTGTAGGACTGCTGGACGTGCAGGCCGCCGGTCTCATGCTCATGGACCACCGCAGGATACTGTCCGCGGCGGCTTCCTCAAGCGAGAACGTACGCGTGCTGGAGCTGTTCGCGCTGCAATCGGACGCGGGCCCATGCGTCGAGGTCTGCCGTACTGGGGTGGCGGTGTTCAACACCGACTTGCGCGCAAACCGGCAGCGTTGGCCCCGGTTCGCCGCAGCGGCCCAGGCGGCCGGTTTCGTCGCTGTGCACGCCTTGCCGTTGCGGCGGTCCGAGACGCCGGTGGTCAACGCCGATCTGCACGCCAACCACGACCGCTGGCCCCAGTTCGCCCAAGCCGCCGAGAGCGCCGGATACATCTCAGTGCACGCCCTGCCCCTCCGCCTGCGCACCACAGTGATCGGCGCGCTGAACCTGTTCTGTGCCCACCCCAGTCCGCTCAGCGAACAGGACATACGCACCGGCCAGGCCCTGGCGGACGTCGCCACCATCGGCATCCTGGCTCAACGCACCCTGCACCAGGCCGGCCTGATCACCATCCAACTCCAAGGCGCCCTCAACAGCCGGACGACCGTCGAACAGGCCAAAGGCGTGCTCGCCGAACGCCACCACATCACCGTCGATGCGGCCTTCGCCCTGCTGCGCGACTACGCCGACTCGCACGGAATGCACCTGTCCGAGGTGTGCCGGATCGTGGTGCTCGACCCCACCACCGCCACCCTGCCGGCCGAACCCGCCGAGCAAGACCGCTCCACCTGGTTCGCCCGCCACGCCCCTGCCCACAAGCACGGAAACGAGTAAACGAACACACGCCGCGCTCCCGACACTGGGTGTCGCAACGTCACGCCCGGCTCGCGCACGGGCGACGGCAGACCGGTCGAGACTATCGAGACGTGGATCGCGACGACCCGCCGCCACCCGAGGCGCGCGGACCGTGGCGCGATTCGGCCTTCAGCCGGCGCAGCTGCGCCTCGACCAGAGCCGCGGTCTCCAGTTCGCCGAGTTCCTCATCGAGGCCCCGCGGTGCGGCCCGTCGCGCCGTACGGTCCACCGCCCGGCGCAGTTCCTCGGCCTCGGTGGCGATCACTGCCAGCTCCCGCTCAGCCCGAGCCGCCGCATCGGCGGCCCTGACCGTCTCGGCCAGCGCGCCGAACTCCGCCAGGCGCCCTTCGAGCCGCTGCGACAGTTCGGTAAGCCCGTCGCGTTCAACGCGCAGCGCCTCGTCCTGCCGACGCAACCGCTCAAGCCGGGTCACCGCGCCCGCCCACTGGGCCAGCGCAGCGCGGGCCGCGCTCTCGCCACCTGCCGCCAGTTGCTCCCGAGCGCTTTGCGCCCACCGGTCGGCGCGCTCTTGCTCCCGCCGCACCTCGACTCGCAAAGCGGCCGCCTCAGCCGCCGACGCGGCCAGCCGGTTGCTCGCCTCGCTCAGCAAGCTGAGTTGAAGCGCACGGGCCCGGTCGAACGCGGCCGCCGGTTCGTCGAAGCGGTCCAGTACCCGGTGCGCGCGGGCCCTGGCCGACGCGGCGATGCGCTGAAGCACACCCATCTCTGCTCGCACCGCCCTTCACAGCCCGGTGGTCCGGCGCCCTCAGCATGCGCCGCGGACTCCAGTGTGACCCCGAACAGCACGCCGCGGCAGGGGAACCCGGCCGCCCCGCGGCCGGGCACCCACGTGTCCAACGCGATACCCGCCGGTCTCGTTCAGCCAGAACCGGTCCGCAGACGCGCCCTCGGCGAAGACGCGCTCGTCGGCGGCGAAGAGGACCGGCTCGGCGTCTGCGGCCAGCAACTCGCGCTGGCGCGGGCTGAGCGCCGCGAAGACGGGGTGGGCGGCCACCCGCGTCTGCATCTGGGCGGTCATCGCTCGCTCCGGATTCCGCTCAGTCCTCTTCGATGTCGGGTCCGCCACGCGAGGACGGAAACCGGCGATATTCGGGCCTCACCGGGGCCTACAGGTGCGCCCTGCGCCGGCGCGCGGCCTGGCGTTACGACAGGGGACCTGTCGGCCCGAAGCGGGCACGCATGCTACGAAGCGCACGCCCCCACAATGGCGACTTCCTCGCCGCGAGAACCGAATCAGCCTTCAAACACCGCCTCACACGAAGCCGGGAATGTGGCGAATCGGGGCCGTCCGGGAACGTTCGGAATGCCATAAGAACCTTGCGACGCGCTGACCTGCGGAAACACGGACGACTCTGCATGGTGCTGACCTGGTGCTGACCCGCAGGGACATTTCGGGCATGGCTCGACGGTGAAATCCCAGGTCAGGGGCGTCCTCGTGCGGCGAGCCGGTCTGTAAGCCGGGTTCTGTTCGCGCGCTGCGGACAGCGTGCGAGGCGACCATCCATCTAGGGCGTGCGTCGCCGCACGCCTCAAGCGGTCTACCCGCGAGCTTGGGCGGGCCGCCCTCGGACGCTCGCGCGGGGCGGTTTTCGCGGCTTTCGCCGCGGCTGCCGTCCCTTTTTGACCTTGCTCCGGGTGGGGTTTACCGAGCCGCCCGGGTCACCCCGGGCGCTGGTGGGCTCTTACCCCGCCGTTTCACCCTTACCGCAGCCGCTTGGCCGCGGCGGTCTGTTTTCTGTGGCACTGTCCCGCGGGTCACCCCGGGTTGGTGTTGCCAACCACCCTGCCCTGTGGAGCCCGGACTTTCCTCGGGCGCAGGCTCGCACCTGCGCACGCGGTCGCCCGACCGGCTCGCCGCATGGTCATTCTAGGGCCCGGGCGAGCCGGATTCGTTCAGTGGCGGGTTCGGAGCCCGGTGGCGGGTTCGGAGCCCGGTGGCGGGCTCGTCGTTATCGCGGGTCGGGTCGTGTCGTGTCGGCTAGCTGGCGGGGGTGGATCTGGTCGGCGTGGCGAGGCGGTCGACGGCGAGTTGGGCCAGCAGCGCCGCGCCGTCTGGCAGGACGCGGTCGTCGAAGGCTGCCTCGGGGGCGTGGTTGAACGGGGCGGTGGCCGGGTCGCGGCCCTCGATCGTCGCGCCGAGGAAGACCATCGCGCCGGGGACGCGTTCGAGGACTCGCGAGAAGTCCTCGGCGCCGGCCAGCGGCTGCGGCATCGTGACGAAGCGCTGCTCGCCGAAGTGCTCGCGGACCGTCGCGCCGACCGTCTCCGCCGCCGCCGGGTCGTTGACCGTCACCGGGTAGAGGCTGTGGAACTCCGCGTCGACCTCGAGGCCGTGGGCCTTCGCGATGCCCTCGACGGTGGCCTTCACCGTGGGCAGGACGCGGTCGAGCGCGGCGGCGGAGAAGGCCCGGATGGTCGCGTCGAACACCGCCGTGTCGGGAATGATGTTGTTCTTCGTGCCGGCTCGGAAGTAGCCGACGGTCACCACGATCGGGTCGAAGATGTCGAACTTGCGCGTCACGATCGTCTGAAGCGCGGTCACCATCTCGCACGCGGCGGGGATCGGGTCGTTGGCGCGGTACGGCGCCGAGCCGTGCCCGCCACGCCCGCGCACGGTGACCTTGAAGTCCGCGCACGCCGCCATTAGGGTGCCGGGCTTGGTCGCGAACACGCCGCGCGGGAGGAGCCCGGAGGTCACGTGGATCGCGTACGCCGCGCTCGGCAGCGTGCCGGTCGCGTCGAGCACGCCCTCGGCGATCATGTGGGCCGCGCCGTCGTTGCCCTCTTCTCCCGGCTGGAACATGAAGACCACATCGCCGTGCAGGTCGCCGCGCCGAGCCGAGAGGAGCTTTGCGGCGCCCGTGAGGATCGCGGTATGCAGGTCGTGTCCGCAGGCGTGCATGACGCCGTTGCTGCGCGATAGGTAGTCGTGCGTTCCCTGCTCTTGGAGCGGTAGCGCGTCCATGTCACCGCGCAGGAGGACGGTCGGGCCAGGCGCGTTACCGCGCAGGACCGCAGTTACCGAGTTGAGCCCCTTGCCGGTCGATATCTCCAGACCGAGTCCGTCGATCGCAGCGAGCACCTTCTCCTGGGTGCGAGGCAGCTCGAGGCCGAGTTCAGGCTCGCGGTGCAAGGCGCGGCGCAGCTCGGTCAGTTCGCCGGCCAGTTCGACGGCGTCTTCGTGCACGGACATATGGGTGGGGACCTCCGGGGTGAGATAGGTGAGGTGGATGAAGTAGGTGAAGGAAGGTGGGAGGGGTAGAGCGGGAGGGGCGGGGGCAAGGCGAGGCGAGGGGCGTGGTAACTGGTGCGCGGGGGTGGTTTGAGTGCGGGGTCAAGTCACGGGCGCAAGTGCGCCGCGCTCAGTGCTGGGGGGTTGAGTGTTGAGCTGGGTTGGCCCCAGCGGCGTTCGCCAGCGATTCGAGCGTGCGCGCCGCGTGCACCGCGTCGTTGACGGCCGGCATCTCGCCCGGGCGGGGTGTACGCACGATGTCCCGGAAGGCGGGGTGCAGCTCGGCCCAGCGCTTCATGAAGGGGCACAGCGGCAGCACCGTGAGCCCGTCGGCCTTCGCGTCCTCGAAGGCCCGCCGCGCGAGCATCGAGCCGATCCCCTGCCCCTCCCACGCCGGGATGACCTCGGCGTGCGGGAGGACGACCGTGTCGTGCACCTTCACCCACGTCGCGTAACCGATGCGCTGACCGTTCAGGTAGGCGCCGTAGTGGCCCTCGTCGCGTTCGTCCCGGATCTCGATGCTCATGTCGCCGCTCATGGAGTCAACGCTAGATCCGTCTTCCGACATGGGCCAGTACGTGTGACGCGACCGGGCGCACTGCGGCGGTCGGCGGTTGGTGGTCGCGTTAGGCGGTCTGCGGTCAGGGCCAATAGAGGACGGCGCGCTCGACGTTCTTCAGCAGCCTGCGCGCGGCCAGTCCGGTCGCGATCGCGGAGACTCCGAAGAAGATGAGCCAGCAGCCGAGCACGACGGCGAGGAACAGCAGGCTGCTGGACGGGAACAGCATGATCAGAATTCCGATGATCATGCTGAACACTCCCCCGGCGAGTCCCGGGGCACGCCCGGCCGCCGCGTCGCGCCCGCGCCGCTGCCAGGAGCCGAACCAGGTGATCGCGCCCGCGGCGAACCAAAACGCGCCAGCGACGACGGCGAACGAGGACGCGGTGCTGAACGGATCGATCAGGCAGACGACACCCACGCAGATCGACAGCGCCGCCAGCACCAGCGCCACCACGCGCGCGACCGGGTCGACGCCGTGCAGCTGGATCGCGGCGACGAAGCGGTAGCCACCGGTGATCAGGAGGTAGAGGCCGAACAGTTCGGTCAGCGCGCCGACCGTGTGCCCGGGCCAGACGAGCACCAGCACGCCGAGCACCGTCGATGCCGCGCCGAACCCGACGGGCACGATCCACGCCTTGGCCCATTTGGGCGAAAGCATCCCGGGGCGGCGCGACCCGGCGCCGGGACCGGGACCGGGCTGATCCCCGGGCTCGACGATCCGGCCGCTCAGTGGTTCGCTCATCCCCAGACTCCTTAAGTGCCGCCCGTAGTGCGCTGGGCCCATTCTCCCATCGGACGTCCTACCAGGCGCGCGTGAGAGCGGTATGAGGTTGATGGAATCGCTGTCTGATCGGCCCGAGTGAGGGCGGCTGGGCGCTGATCGTCTTGGCGTACGCGGGATGACACGCCGTAAAGTGATCAACCGCCAGAAACCGCTGGAGTGAAGAGCGAAGACTGAAGAGCGAACAGCGAAGAGTAAAGAGCGAAGGGAGCGGCGGTGAGCGGGCAGACTACCGGCGAACAGCCAACTCCCGAGCGGAGAGACTCGGCTGCGGGGGCGGGGACGGACGGGGCCGCTGGTTCCGGTGGGACGACGGGGGCCGACGGGACGGCGCAGGAGCAGGAGGCGGAAGCGGCAGCGGTCGCGGCGGCCACCGCGACGGGAGCGCGCGACGTGCCGGGCACCAGCCCCGGAGTCGTCGGGGGCGCGGCGACCGCGGCCGAGAGCGAGCGGGCCGTGGCCGCCCAGGCCGGCGTGAAGCAGGTTGCCGAGCAGCGTTCCGGCCGGATCCACCAGCTCGAACCGGACGAGCAGTCGCCGCTCATGGCCCTGCACAACGCGATCAGCGCTGATTTCCGGCGCGCGATCCTGGCGACGGTGCTCGCCTGCATAGGGCTCGCGCTGACCTATTGCGCAGGCGGAGTGCTTACGAACACGCCTGCTCGCGTCGACTTCTTCAACAAGCACTCCTCCATCGGGCACGCCGCGGCGATCAGCGGCGCGGTGCTGTTCCTGGTGTTCGGCGTGAGCGCGGTGCGGTCGGCGACGAACGAGATCCTCAAGACGGTGCCGTCCAGCCTCGGCGACAATCGCCGCGCCGGACTGCGCTGGGTCTGCCTGCTGGTCGGCTACGTCTTCGTGATCTTCGGCACGCTCGGCGCGCTCAACGTGCCGATCGAGCGGCTGCTGCTCGGCGGCGCGGTCACCGGCGTGATCCTCGGCATCGCGGCGCAGCAGTCGCTCGGCAACGTGTTCGCGGGGCTCATGCTCCTGCTCACCAGGCCGTTCGCGATCGGGGACGAGATCTCGATCCGGTCCGGCGCGCTCGGCGGCGTGCTGACCGGCCTGGTCGCGGACATGAACCTGACGTACGTGAAGCTGGTCACCGACAACGGCACGGTTCTGCTGCCGAACGCGGCGATCCTGTCGGCGGTGGTGGGACCACCAGGGGTGTTCGGGTAGGGCGGGGAGAGGCGCGGCGAGGCGAGGTAAAGCAGGGCGGCGGGAGGCAGGGTGCGGCGGGGAGCGTGACCCGCTTTAGCGCGGCCAGGCGGCGACGAGGGCGTCGGTCACCTCGGGCGCGCGCACGGCGATGCGCAGCCAGTCCGGGCCGAGACCGGGGAACGTGTCGGCCCGGCGCAACGCGAATCCGCTCTCGCGCAGCCGCAGCCGGATCTTGTCGGCTCCGGCGGCGTGGATGAGGACGAAGGGGGCGCGGGCGCGAGTCCGGTCGCCGGCAGGGGCGAGGGCGGGCAGGCTGACGCCGGGTAGCTCGATGAGCCGGTCCTCGAGGTACGCACGGTCGCGCGCCGCCTGCTCGGCAAGGCGCTCAGCCTCGGCCGTCGCACGCGGCTCGCTGCACACCTCGGCGGCGGCGAGCGCCGGGGTGGAGACCGACCAGAGCGGCTGCGCGGTACGCAGGAACTCGACCACGTCCGGCGCCGCGAGCAGATAGCCGATGCGCAGCCCGGCCAGGCCCCAGGTCTTCGTCAGGCTTCTGATGACGACGAGACCGGGCACGTCGTCACGCGCGGCCAAGCTCTCGGCCTCTCCAGGAATCGCGTCGATGAACGCCTCGTCCACGACCAGCAGCCGGCCCGGCTTCGCGAGCGCGGCGATGCGGTCGGCGGGGTGCAGCACTGCGGTCGGGTTGGTGGGATTGCCGACGATGACCAGGTCCGCGTCGGCGGGCACGAGGCTCGGGTCGAGCGCGAAGCCGGTGGCTGCGGGCAGGATCGCACGCTCGACGCGATGGCCGGCGGCTAGCAGCGCCGCCTCCGGCTCGGTGAACTGCGGGTGCACGACCACCGGGCGCCGGGCCGGAACCGCGCGCGCGATGAGCACGAACGCTTCGGCCGCACCGGAGGTGAGCAGGACGTTGTCCGGCCGGCGGCCGTGGCGGGCCGCGACTGCGGCGGTCGCGCGTGCCGCGTCCGGGTACGCGGCCAGTTCGGCCAGCGACGCCGCGATCCGGTCGAGCAGCCAGTTCGGCGGCCGGGGAATCCGGACGTTGACGGCGAGGTCCACGAGTCCGGCGGCGGCTTCCCGGTCGCCGTGGTGGCGCAAGTCGTAGTCGCCCGCGCCGGCGCCGACGCGCTCTGGC
>NZ_DASRGV010000138.1:0-6713 GCF_035650855.1 Actinocrinis sp.
AGCTCGCCGACTATGTCGGGGTCACCGTGCGCGCGGTGCGGCACTACCACCAGTGCGGTCTGCTGCCCGAGCCCGATCGCGACGCCTCCGGCTACCGCCGCTACGACGCCCAGGCCGTCATCGACCTGATTCGGATCAAGACGCTGGCCGACGCCGGCGTGCCGCTGGCCAGGGTGGAGGAGCTGCTCGGCGCGCAGCCGGAGCAGTTCGCCAAGGCCGTGGCCGAGATCGACACGGCCTTGGCGCAGCGCATCCGCGAGCTCAAGCAGCACCGCAAGCGGATCGCCGAGCTGGCCGGGGGAGAGCGCCTCTTCCTGCCGGACGGGGTGGTCGAATACCTGGACGAGATGCGCGCGATGGGCGTGAGCGAGCGGGGCGTTCGCGCCGAACGGGACGGCTGGATCATGCTCAACGCGCGGATGCCCGAGGCCGTGCCGCTGCTCATCGAGCACAAGCGGAGCTACGTCGCCGATCCGGAGTTCCGGCACTTCTGTCTCGCCTACGACCAGGCCTTCGATTGGGATCCGGACGATCCGCGGCTGGAGGCTCTGGCCGACGAGATGCTGGACTATGTGGAGCGCAAGGCCCCGCGCGAGAGCGAGGTCCGGGGCTGGGATTCGTTCGTTGAGAACGTGGCCGACGGATCACAAGAGCTCGATGGCAGCATGATGATGCAGATCACTGACGCGTCGCCGGCCTGGAAACGGCTGAATCGGCTGGCGGTGGAGCGGATGCGGGTGCGCACGCAGGACAAGCCCTCCCACGCCTGGCCGTTCGAGAACGACTGACCCGGCCCGCGGCGGCCCGGTCCGGGCGAACGAGGGTCCTGCGTCCGGTTGAGCCGGACACAGGACCCTGACGTATCAGTGCAGGCTGGAGATCAGCAGCTTGGCGAGGGCAAGTTCCCGTTCGACCTTGAAGTCGCCCGGGCCGACCTCGACGTAGACGTCGCCCTTGAGCGCGACCACCACCGACTCGCCGGACTGGGTCAAGGTGAGCGCCGCGTCGCCGATGCCGGAGGTGGGCGCGACGGTCCAGGCGCAGTCACCGGTGCACGAGCGCTGCGAGCGCGGCATCGACTTGGTCTTGGTGTCGCCGAACTCCTGGGCCGCGGACTCGTTGTTCATCGTGGTCGGGTCGGTGCCGATGACGACCGAGACATCGAGCTGGCCGCCACCGCTCGGCGTGGTGAACGTGTACCGGCAGCCCTCGTACCCATGGAAGCCAAGCGCCGACTGGGTATCGGGCATCGAGGTGTTCACCTTGAAGCCGACCGCGGAGCTGATCTGGTCGAGGGTCACCTGGCCCGGCCCCGGCGTGACGAACGTGCCCTGGGAGCTGACCGAGGTGCACGCCACCGGGAAGGGCGCGGCGCTGGACGTCGGGGAGGGCTGGCTCGGGTCCGAGGAACCACCGGCCGATGCGGACGGTGATGCGGGCACTGATACGTACGTCGAGCCGATCGGGGTTCCGCTGCCGTAGGCGCAGCCAGCTGCCGCCGTGCAACAGCCGAGAACCGCGAGCGAAGAAATGAGCCGAGTCGTTGTGCGCACCGTGCGCCCTCCCGCGTGCGTTTCGTCGAACGGTGTCCGGTGCAGTGCCCGAAATGCACTGACGCTGGTACGGTACGGCTCGGCGAGCCTGGATATCCGACGTGAGCGCTCTCAATGCCCGAAGGGGCAACGACTTGAACCCAAGCAGGCAGGGCAGGCGCCACGCGCGTTACACGGTTCGCACGCGAGGCGTGGAGCGGCTAGATCCAACCGCTGCGTTGTGCGTACCAGCCCAGTTGGACGCGGTTCGCCGCACCGGCCCGCGACATCATGCCCTTGACGCAGCGTTGCACTGTGCGCCGGCTTACGTTCAGGGTCTCGGCGATCGCGCTCTCCGCCTGCCCTTGTAGCAGCATCTTGAGGATTTGCGTGTCGAATTCGTTCAACCGCTGTGGCTGTGGCTGTGGCTGAACCTGGGCCTGTGGCTGGGATGACACATCGGGGTCGCCGTCCTTGCGCGCCCGGCAGGCGAGGATCTGCCCGAGCTGCATGCGGTTGTGCGCGCCGACCTTGGCCAGCAGCACTCGAACATGCCGCTGCACGGTGCGTTCGCTCACCTGCAACCGCGCGGCGATCGCCTTGTCCGGCACTCCGTTGAGCAAGAGCCGGAGGATGGGTTCGTCGAAGGCGTGCGGTCGCCGTTGCCGCGAATCGGCTTCGGGACGAGAGCGAGCGGTGTAGAGCGACGCGGCGGTGCCCCCAAGATCCTGCACTGTCCCTCCGGATGCGTTAACCGACCGCGCCCGAGTTCGCCGCGCCGCGTATGCGGCACCCGTGCGGCATAGCGAGAACTATCAAAGCACTACATAACGGTTCAAACTTCTATGTGTCGTATGTGCGCCACCGGCCTCCGATCCGGCCGCACCCTAAGACAGCCTCAGCCCCAGCTCATCCGCGAGCCCGGCCGGACGCCGGCATTGCGGCGCTGACCTGCGGCGTTTAGCGTGCTCTCAAGCTCTTGGCGTAGATGCGCCGAGATAGGTGCGGACCAGACCATTGACCGACCGACTGGTCTAGTCCAATCTGGCAAGCATAAACATCCCGCCGGAGTTCGGCGCACTCCGGTGACGTAAAAAACCACAATTCGAGTCGCAGACCCACGCGAATCGGCATATCTCGCGCAAGCGCGCGCACCGGAGGCGCCCGGTACGCCCGCCTCGATCGACCCGCGGCCCCGCCGCGTCGCGCCCGCACGCGCGCCGCCGGTGCCGCCCCGTACCGGAGAGGCAGTCATGGCACGCGTTCCCCATCCCACCTTGCGGCCCGCCCGCAAACGGGCGCTCGCCGCGGCCGGCGCCGCGTTCAGCGTCGTGCTCGCGACCGTCGGCGTCGTCGCGGCCACCACCGGCGCCCAGGCCGCCGCGGCCAACCTGGTCCAGAATCCCGGCTTCGAGTCCGGGGCGCTCTCGCCCTGGACCTGCTCCAGCAGCAGCGGAAAGATCGTCACCAGCCCGGTGCACTCCGGCGCCGACGCGCTCCAGGCCACCCCGGCCGGCAGCGACGACGCGCAGTGCTCGCAGACCGTCAGCGTCCAGCCCAACTCCGCCTACACGCTCTCGGCCTGGGTGAACGGCTCGTACGTCTATCTCGGCGACACCGGCACCGGCACGACCGACGGCAGCACCTGGACTCCGGGCACCGGCGGGGGATATTCGCAGCTGACCACGAGCTTCACCACCGGGGCCAGCACCACCAGCGTGACCATCTGGGTGCACGGCTGGTACGGCCAGCCCACCTACGAGGCCGACGACTTCTCCCTCACCGGTCCCGGCGGCGGTGGCAGCCCTTCGCCGAGCACCAGCCCGACCTCTTCCTCGCCCACCCCGACGCCCAGCGCGAGCCCGACCGGCGGCACCGGCGGCGGGACGTGTTCCGCTCCGGCGTGGGTGTCCACGACCGCGTACAACGGCGGCGCGGTGGTCAGCTACAACGGCCACACCTGGACCGCGAAGTGGTGGACCCAGGGCGACATCCCCGGCAACAACTCCCAAAACGTATGGACCGACAACGGCGCGTGCAGCGGCAGCGGCGGCAACCCGAGCCCGTCCGCGTCGAGCACCACGGGCGGCGGCACCTGCTCGGCCCCGGCCTGGGTGTCGGCGACCGCTTATAACGGCGGGGCCGTGGTCAGCTACAACGGTCACAAGTGGACCGCGAAGTGGTGGACCCAGGGCGACATCCCCGGCAACAACTCGCAGAACGTGTGGACCGACAACGGAGCCTGCTAACCGCAGATAACGGTTAACGCGCCAGGGGCGCGGACGGCATACAGCCGTCCGCGCTCTTTGTCATGGGCAGCCGACGCGCGCGTGAGCCGCGACGCCTTTTGAAGGCCGGGATTGAAAGTCTCGCGCGAACTGCGCTAAAGTAGCCAATCGCGTGTCTACACGCAGGCCAAGATAAGCCGATTCTCCGGCTGCTTCATACAGTAGGGACCTGGGAGGCGTCTTGTCAAGCGGATCCGCCGAAATCGCCCGCGAGCAGGAGTACGTGACCATGCTCTACGACCGGCTCGACGCGTTGCGCGAGCGCACCGTGGGCCGATTCGCGCAGGTGCTGCGGCAGGAAGGGGGCACGCCGCAGAGCCGCACGGAGCGCGACGTCGCCGCCTCCGACCACGCCGAGCGGCTCGCTCAGCTCGACGCCGCCGAGAACGGGCTGTGCTTCGGCCGGCTCGACTTCGGCCCCCAGGACGACCGAGCCCACGGCGCCACGCACAGCCACGACTCCGCCGGCAACCGGGAGACCGGCTCGGGCGAACGGCGGTATGTCGGCCGGCTCGGCATCCGCGACGAGGGTGACGACTACGAGCCGCTGCTGATCGACTGGCGCGCCCCCGCGGCCCGGCCGTTCTACATCGCGACCGCCACCGCCCCGCTCGGCGTACGGCGGCGCCGCCACATCAAGACCCGGCAGCGCGCCGTCACAGGGCTCGACGACGACGTGCTGGACCTCGACGCCTTTGACGGCCACCGTGACGCGGCCGGCGCGGCCGACGGCCTCGTCGGCGAGGGGGCCCTGCTCTCCGCGGTCACCGCCGACCGGACCGGGCGGATGCGCGACGTCGTCGAGACGATTCAGGCGGAACAGGATTACGCGATCCGCGCCGACCTTCCCGGCGTGCTCGTCGTGCAAGGCGGCCCGGGCACCGGGAAGACCGCGGTCGCGCTGCACCGCGCCGCCTACCTGCTCTACACCCACCGCGAGCGGCTGGCCCGGCGCGGCGTGCTGATCGTCGGACCGAACCCGACCTTCCTCCGGTACATCTCGCACGTGCTGCCCTCGCTCGGCGAGACCAGCGCGGTGTTGCGCACGCTCGGCGAGCTCTTCCCGGGCGTCGTTGCCGAAAGCGTGGAGCCGGCCCGGACCGCGGAGATCAAGGGCCGCGCGGTCATGGCGGACCTTCTGGCCGCGGCGGTGCGCGCCCGCCAGCGCGTACCGGAGCAGGAGCTGGAAGTCGAGATCGACCATGTGACCTACCGGGTCAGCCGCGAGACCTGCGCCGAGGCGCGGGAGCAGGCCCGCCGGACGCTTGAGCCGCACAACCTGGCCAGGCCGGCGTTCGTCGCCAGCTTCCTCGACGCGCTGGCCGAGCAGGTGATGCGGCGGCTGAACGAGGACCCGTTCGGGGAACTGACCCGGGAACTGGTCGAGGAGATCGAGCGGGATCTGCGGCAGATCGGGGACGTGGGCGAGGCCCCGCTGGAAGAGGAGCTGCTCAACCGCCGCGACGCCGAGGAGATCCGGCGCGGTCTGCCCGAGGAGCCGGCTGTGCAAGCCGCGCTGGACTGGCTGTGGCCGGAACTCACGCCGCAGCGGCTGCTCACCGAGCTGTTCGCCGATCGCGACCTGTTGGCAGCGGCGGCGGCCGGACTGCTCACGCCTGAAGAGCAGGCCGCGTTGCACCGCGAGGTCGGACCTGAGCAAAACGGGGCGGAGGAGAGCGGACCCGAGGAGAGCGCGGCGGACTGGTCCGTGGCCGACGTGCCGCTGCTCGACGAGGCCGCCGAATTGCTGGGCGTATCGGACGAGCAGGCCGAGGAGGAGGAGCGCCGCCGGCGGGAGCGGCAGGTTGCCTACGCCCAGGGCGTGCTCGACATCCTCTCCGGTTCGGCCCTTCCGGACCTCGAGGACCGCAAAGACGACCTGGTGATGGTCACGGACTTCGTGACCGCGGAACAGCTCGCCGACGAACAGGACTACCGCGGCTACCTCTCCGTCGCCGACCGGGCCGCCGCCGACCGCACCTGGACCTTCGGGCACGTCATCGTCGACGAGGCGCAGGAGCTTTCCGCGATGGCCTGGCGGCTGCTGATGCGCCGCTGCCCGAGCCGGTCGATGACGGTGGTCGGCGACGTGGCCCAGACCGGGGATCCGGCGGGCACCGACTCGTGGGGCGCGGTGCTGGAACCGTATGTCGGCGACCGCTGGCGGCTGGCCCGACTGACCGTCAACTACCGCACTCCGGCGGAGGTGATGGCGGTCGCGGCGAAGGTCCTGGCGCGGATCGACCCGGCGCTCGAACCGCCGCGTTCCGTGCGTGAATCAGGGGTCGAACCGTGGCGCGAGTCGGTGCCGGCCGCCCAGCTGCCGGCCCGGCTCGGCGAGGTCGCGGCGAGCGAGGCCGCGGCGGTCGGCGAGGGCAGGCTCGCGGTGATCGTGCCGACGCGGCACGCCGCGCGGCTCGCCGAGGCCGTGCTGGCCGCGGTTCCGGACGCGGCGTTCGGCCCGGACCCCGACCTCGAACGCCGGACCGTGGTGCTGACCGTCCGTCAGGCCAAGGGGCTGGAGTTCGATACCGTACTCGTCGTCGACCCGGACGCGATCGCCGCCGACCCGCCGCGCGGCGACAACGACCTGTACGTCGCGCTCACCCGAGTCACCAGGCGGCTGGCCATCCTGGCCGTGGACGGCTGTTTCGAGTCGGACGACTGAGAAGGCCGACGGGGATGGTTGGGGAACGGGAATACACTCCGCTCGCGGCCGCCGAGCCGGAGCTGAATAAGTTTACTGTCATAAGTCGGACGGCCGCGGAAACCACAAAAGCCGTGCGGGTCCGCGACGACCTGCCGGATTTCCGGCAGCCTGACGACCCCGCGCCGGCGCTCGGCCTCGGGCTGGGGCTCGCGCTCGCCCTGCGCCTGAAGAGATGAGCCGGAA